>NZ_JBHXRG010000008.1:90497-152185 GCF_042716995.1 Nocardia sp. NPDC058640 | reverse complement strand
GGCCCTCGCCGAGGGCGGGGACGCCGGGCATCAGGGGGCGGGCGTCGAGGAGTTCGGCGCCGCCCTCCCGCTTGAGGACGTCGTCGACGACGGCCCGGGTCTCGGCCAGGTGCGGCGAGCAGGTCGAATACACCACGACACCGCCGGGACGCACGAGATCCCATGCGGCGGCGAGCAGTTCGCGCTGCAGGGTGACCAGTTCGGCCACGTCGGCCGGGGTGCGACGCCAGCGCGCCTCGGGGCGACGACGCAGCGCGCCGAGGCCCGTGCAGGGCGCGTCGACCAGGACGCGGTCGTAGCCGGGGGTCAGTCCGCTGTCGCGACCGTCGGCCACGTGCACGGTGACCGGCAGGTTGCGGGTGGATTTGCGGACCAGTTCGGCGCGATGTTCGGCCGGTTCGACGGCGTCGACGGTGAACAGGTCGATCGCGGCCAGCGCGCCGAGCAGGGCCGCCTTGCCGCCGGGGCCTGCGCACAGGTCCAGCCAACGCCCCTGGTCGGGGCCCTCGAGGGGTGCGCGGGTCAGTGCGAGGGCGACCAGCTGGCTACCTTCGTCCTGGACCGCGGCGATGCCGTCGCGGACCGGCTCGAGCAGGCCGGGATCGCCACCGTCGAGGTACACCGCGTACGGCGACCAGCGGCCTTCCTCACCGCCGGTGACCAGGGCCAGCTCCTCGGAGGTGATCTCGCCGGGGCGCGCGACCAGGTGCACGACCGGGCGCTCGTCGTCGGCGGCCAGCAGTTCGTCCAGCTCGCCCGCCTTCGCGCCGAGCGCGTCGGCGAAGGATTGGGCGATCCACTTCGGATGCGCGTGTTCGAAGGCGAGTTTGCCGACCGGGTCGGCGGGGGCCAACTCGGCGATCCACTGTTCGGAGGTCTTCTCCCCCGCCCGGCGCAGCACCGCGTTGACGAATCCCGCACGGCCCTGGCCGAATTCGGCGCTGGCCAGGTCGACGGAGGTGTCGACGGCGGCATGGGCGCTGGTGCGGGTGCGCAGCAGCTGGTAGACGCCAAGGCGCAGGATATCGAGGATGGGGCCGTCGATCTCCTCGATCGGGCGGCCCGCGCACGCCGCGATCACCGCGTCGAGCTGCCCCTGCGAACGGCTGGCGCCATAGGTGAGCTCGGTCGCGTAGGCGGCATCGCGCCCGCTGATCTTGCGCTCGCGCAACAACTTCGGCAACGCGAGGTTGGCGTACGCGTCGCGTTCACGCACCGCGCGCAGCACGTCGAGGGCGACCTCACGCGCCGGATCCACGGGCTCACCGCGCCGCTTCCGCGGACTGGGCACGCTGGGATCGGGCCGTTCGGGCCGACGCTGCACCGGCGCCTTGCTCGCCGGACCCGCACCGCGCGCCCCGCCGTCGCGACTGCGGCCACGCGAATCTGCTTCGCGCGCGCCACGATCGGAACCTGCGGCGCCACGATCAGAACGGGCGGGACCCGAGCTCGCCGCGCCGGAGCGTCCTGCCGAACCACGATCATCGCGCTGACTACCGGCGTCGCGACCCTGCGCACGGTCGTTCGAGGCGCCACCGAAACCGGGGCGGTCGTCTACGCGGCGCGGGGTGTCGGCGCGCTGGTTGCCCGCGTCACGACCCTGCTCGCGATCGCGGCTGAAACCGGGGCGGTCATCCGTGCGACGGGGGGCGTCGGCGCGTTGGTTGCCCGCGTCGCGTCCCTGCGCGCCGCGGCCGAAACCGGGGCGGTCGTCCGGGCGACGGGGTGTGCCGGATCGGGGACGATTGTCGGTGGAGCGGGGGCGACCGTCGCGCCCGGTCCCGCGGTCCTCGTCGGTGCGGGGCGTGGTGGTGCCCTTCGCGGCGCGCGCGGCCCAGCCACCGTCGACGTTCTTGCTGGTGATCTTGCGCTCGGGGTTACCCCCACGCGGCTCGCCCTTACCCGCGGGCTTGCGGTCGTCGCGGGGTGCGACACCCTTCGCGGCGTCGGCTTCGCGGCGACGACGGCGGTCGGACGCACTCATCCGATCACCGTGCCTGCCGCCAGGCGCGCACCGCGGGCCCAGTCCAGCGCGTTCATCATCTTCTTGCCGGGCGGTTGTACCTGCCCCAGGCGGACCGCTGTGGTCGATGTTCCGACGAAGACGCCGGATTTGCGCACCTCGATCTCGCGTTCGGGCAAGGTTTCCTCCACCATTTCCACCGGGCCGAGTTTGAGGCGCAGCCCGTTCACCTCGGTCCACGCACCGGGCGCCGGGGTGACGGCGCGGATGTGCCGGTGGATGGCCAGTGCGGGTTCGTCGAAACCGATCCGCCCCGCCTCGACCGACACCTTGGGTGCGTAGGACACGCCGTCATGTGATTGCGGAATCGCTTGCAGCGACCCGTCTTCCACCCCGTCCAGGGTTTTCTCGAGCAGTACCGCGCCCGCGTCGGCCAGCCGGGACAGCAGTTCGCCCGCGGTATCGGTGAGACCGATCTTCTCGGTCATCACCCCGTACACCGGGCCGGTGTCCAGGCCCGCTTCGATCAGGAAGGTCGACGCGCCGGTCATGTCGTCGCCCGCGTCGATGGCCGCCTGCACCGGCGCCGCGCCGCGCCAGGCGGGCAGCAGCGAGAAGTGCAGGTTGATCCACCCGTGCGCGGGAATGTCGAGGACCTGCTGCGGCAGCAGCGCACCGTAGGCGACCACCGGACAGCAGTCCGGGGCGAGTTCGGTCAGCGCGGCGATGAAGTCGGGCTCGGACGGCTTGCGCGGGGTGAACACCGGAATGCCGTGTTCATCGGCGAGCTGCCCCACCGGCGAGCGCATGATCTTGCGTCCCCGACCGGCGACCGCGTCGGGCCGGGTGACCACCGCGACGACCTCGTGGCCCGCGCTTTCGATCAGTCGGCGCAGCGACGGCACGGCCGGTTCCGGCGTGCCCGCGAAAACGAGGCGCATCAGCGGCCACCGCCCACACCGCTGGATTCGCGCACGGTGACACCGGCGCGGAACCAGTCGGATTCGCGGATGGTGCGCATCGCGTCCTTGCGGTCCGCGGGTTCGAGGCGGTTGATGAACAGCACGCCGTCGAGGTGGTCGTGTTCGTGTTGCACGCACCGCGCCAGCAGTCCGTCGGCCTCGAATTCGACAGGGGCACCGGTGGAATCGAACCCGGTGACCCGCACGCGCGCGGCCCGGCGCACGTCGTAGCGCACGCCGGGAATCGACAGGCACCCTTCGGGTCCGACCTGTTCGTCGTCGCCGATCGCGGACCATTCCGGGTTCACCACGTGACCCGCCGCGTCGCCGGTGTCGTAGACGAACACCCGCAGCCCGACCCCGATCTGCGGCGCGGCCATGCCGACGCCGCCGTCATCGTGCATGGTCTCGATGAGATCGGCGACCAACGTGGCGACGTCGGGACCGAAGTCGGTGACCGCGTCGGCACGAGAACGCAGGATCGGGTCGCCGAACAGGCGAACGGGCTGAATGGTCAAGGCGGCTCCCGGGAGGACGAATTGCTGTCGTCCCAGTCTAGAGACCTCGCGGGGGCCCTCCAGCCAGCACGGCCGTCAGGAGTTGCCCGCGATGATCACCTCCGGGATCCCGGTGCCCAGCGGTACCGGCTTGCACACCGGTGCGGGCGCGCCGACCGGGTCGAGGATGCGCTGCAGCAACTGCTGCACGAACGGGTCGTAGACCAGGTGGAAGTGGCCGGTCATATCCTCGGCGCACAGGTCCTGCAGCACCAGGTTCTCCGCCCCCGCGCCGCGCAACGCGATGTTGGAGAACGGCTGGATCATCTCGTCGACCCGACTGCCGACCGTGACGTAACGGACACCGGGCACCGTGTCGCCGCCCGCGTTGAGCTCGACCATCAGCGGTTCGCCCTGCGCCTGCTGGACCGCCGCGGTGGAGGTGACTTTCGCGAACACGTCCATCATGCCGGGAATGGCCTGACCCACCGGGACCAGTCCGTACATGACCCCGCCATAACTGGGCGAGGCCAGGCCCACCCAGGTGCCGACCTTCGGGGCGCCGCCGAGTTTGTTGACGTAGAACCGGCTCACGGTCGCGCCCTGCGAGAACCCGACCAGGTCGACCTTGGTGGCCTTGGTCGCGGCGAGCACGTCGTCGACGAAGGCCGACAGCTGCGCGAAACTGATCCGCATGTCCTCGGTGCCGTAGGTGTCGGCGCCGGGCGCCCCGCCGTAGTTCAACGCGAAAACGCAGTAGCCCGCCGCGACCAGTTGCGGGCCGATGCCAGCCCAGTCGGAGTACGCGCTCGAATCGGTGCCGTGCACCAGCACGATCGGCCGCGGATGCTGCGCGCTGGGCGTACAGCCGAAGTTGTTGAGCCCCACCGGAACCGAGTTCGGGTGGGTGTTGATGTAATGGGCGGCATCCAGGTGATCGGACTGTGCCGGACCCGCCTCCATCGGGATGACGGCGGGTCGAAAACCCGCCGGTTCAGCGGTGGCGATCGGCGCGAACGACACACCGATCACCGCCGTGCAGGCCAGTGCCGTGACCGCCACCGCCGCGCGCATTCGTGATGTTCCCCAACCCCACAACGTATCCAGTTGTTCCATATCCCAAACATTTACCCCATGGGTCTGACATCCGCACGTCGGGTAGGGCCTTCACCGCGCCATCATTTCTCGGGGGTTGCGTCGCCCTCGGAAACAACATCGTCTTCGGCGAGGATTCGATACAGCGCCCGACGGGTCTCGGCGAGCACGTCGGCCGCCTTCGCCGCCTGTTGCGGTGTGCCGACCTGGGCCACCTGGCCGACCGCGCCCATCACCTGTCCGACCAGCTCGCGCAGGTCCAGCGCCTGGGCGCCGACGTCCTGCCGGACCTGTGCCCACGGGTCGCCCAGGTCCTCGCGATGGGTCTCGACGTAGGCCTTGCCCTCGTCGGTGAGCTGCGCGGTCTTGCGACCGGCGATCTTCTCGATGAGCACCAGCCCCTCGTCCTCCAGCTGGGCCAATGCCGGGTAGATGGATCCCGGGCTGGGACGCCAGACGTCGTCGCTGCGGTCGCGGATCTGCTGGATCAGCTCATACCCGTGCATGGGTCGGTCGACCAGCAACAGCAGCACCGCGGCCCGCACATCGCCCCGCCTGCCCCGCCCGCCGCGGCCGCGTCCGCGACCGAATCCGGGACCGAAACCCGGCCCGAATCCGGGACCGAAGCCCGGTCCGAACTCGGGGCCGTGCCCGTGTCGCCCGCCGTGCCGGAATTGCTGGCGGTCGTGACCGAATTCTCTGGGGCCCGGTCCGCGACCGCGCCGGAAGTGTCCGAATTCTCGTTGTTCTTGGTTCTGCATGACAGCCTCCTACGGCTCTCTCGTTGTTCTTGACACTATCGACGATATATCGGCAATGCATCGAGCGCAAGGAGTATCTTTGATGCACCATGACCGAACTCGCCGCACCGCTGCGCCTGGCCGAACTCATCGCCTCGCTGTCGCTGGCCACCGACCTGGGTTTGGGTCAGCCGCAGGAACACGTCCTGCGGCAGACCGTTCTCGCGGTCCGGCTCGCGGAGGCGGCCGGCCTGTCGGAGGCGGATCGTGCTGCGGCGTACTATGTTTCGCTGCTGGCGTGGGTCGGTTGCGTGTCCGACTCCCCCGAGATGGCCCGCTGGTTCGGTGACGATCTGCGCATCCGCGCCGACAGCTACGACATCGATAAAACCGGGTTGCCGATGATGGGTTTCCTGCTCGGCCACCTCGCGCCGGGCGCGTCACCGCTGCGGCGCCTGTCGATGACCGGCCGGTTTCTCGCGGGCGGCGTGCGCGACACGATGGACTCGTTTCTCACCCACTGCCGCACCGCCGCCGATATCGCCGAACGCCTCGACCTGCCCACTGCCGTGCAAACGGCGCTGCCGCAGGCGTTCGAACGGTGGGACGGCCACGGGGTGCCCGGCGGGTTGCGTGGTGACCAGATCACCGCGGTGATGCGCGTGGTCCATATCGCCGATGACGCGGAAGTCCATGCGCGCGTGGGCGGTACCGACGCGGCGGTGCGAATGTTGCAGTCGCGCAGCGGAACCGAGTTCGATCCCGATCTGGTCGCGCTGTGCGTCGATGGAGAACTGTTGGAAGGGCTGGACCAGGTCGATGCTTGGCAGCAGGTGATCGACGGCTGTGCGGCACTGGACAGGCCGATCCCGGAGGCCGAACTCACCGACGTGCTCACCGTGTTCGCCGACTACTCCGACTCGAAAGCGACCTGGTTCCTCGGTCATTCGCGCGCGGTCGCCGACCTGGCAGCCGCCGCGGCCCGCGAATACGGCCTGCCCGCCGACCAGGCAGAGACGGTGCGGCGGGCCGCGTTGGTGTGTCGGCTGGGCACGATCGGCGTGTCGACCGGCATCTGGAACAAGCCCGGACCTTTGACCGCGTCCGAACGCGAACGAGTTCGCATGGTCCCCTACCTCACCGAACGCGTGCTGGCCCGCAGCCCCCACCTGGCCGCACTCGCCGGACCCGCCTCGATGGTCTACGAACGCCTGGACGGATCCGGGTATCCGCGCGGGCTCACCGGCTCGATGCTGCCGCCCGCCGCGCGAATTCTGGCCGCCGCGCAGATGTTTCGCGCCCTCGGCGAAGATCGCCCGCACCGACCCGCCGTCGACGCCGACGAACGAGCCGCGATCCTGCGCGCCGAAGTGACAGCGGGTCGACTCGACGGCGACGCCGTGGCCGCGGTCCTAGCGGCAGCCCAGGGCCGTCGACCCCGCAAACGCGCCCAGATCGCCGGCCTCACCGCCCGCGAACTCGACGTGCTCGCCCTGCTGGTGCGCGGCCGCTCCACCCGCGAAATCGGCCAGACCCTGGGCATCAGCCCGCGCACCGCGGGCAGCCACGTCGAGCACATCTACACCAAGATCGGCGTGCACAGCCGAGGTTCGGCGGCGGTTTTCGCGATGCGCCACGGCCTACTCCCCGACGAGGATCAGCCCACAAAGATCGGGTGATCACCCGATGTTCCGCGCCCGCACTACGCCGAGACTTTCCCCATGACTACTTCGACCCCCACCCCGCAGGCCACCACCACGGTGGCCGACCGCTTCCTCGCCGCCCTGATCGACCGCGACTTCACCACCATGTCCACCTACCTCGCCCCCGACGTCACCCTGCGCGGCCTCATCCCACCCGGCCCCTTCACCGAAACCGGCCCCACCCCCACCATCGACCGCTTCCGCGGCTGGTTCGGCGGCCCCGACGACTTCGCCGTGGTCGACTCCGGCCGCGACCGCGTGGGCGACAAGCTCGCGATGCACTGGCGAGTCCGCATGCACCCGGCCAACGGCACCCCGCGCCTGGCCGAACAGCGCGCCTACCTGACCACCGACAACGACAGGATCACCAGTATCGACCTGGTGTGCACGGGCTGGCAGCCGGCCGAGTGAACAGGCGACACGCGTTCGGACGCGCCGACTCCTCGCGCATTCGGCTCCGGCGATCCACCCCGACGCCTAGGCTTGAACTGGACAAGCGTTCAGTCGAGGTTGACCGGAGGTCGACGTGACGGATTCCGAGGTTTATGACGTTGTCGTAGTTGGGGCCGGGCTGGCCGGATTGGCGGCCGCGCGAGAACTCGCCGCGAACGGTCATCAGGTCGTGATCCTCGAAGCGCGCGACCGCGTCGGGGGGCGCACGCTGAACGAGTCCATCGGCGACGGCAACGTCGTGGAGGTCGGCGGCCAGTGGGTCGGCCCCACACAGGAGCGCGTGCTCGCCCTCATCGATGAACTGGGCCTGAGCACGCACGACACCTTCAACGACGGTTGGGCCCAGGTCGAATTCGGTGGCCGCACCAAGCGCTACCGCGGCACGATCCCGCCGCTGCGTCCAATGGTGCTGGCCGATGTCGCCCAGGCCCAGCTGCGGCTGGACCGCATGGCCAGGACGGTGCCGTTGGACGCTCCGTGGACCGCGGCACGCGCATCCTTATGGGACGCACAGACTTTCGACAGTTGGCTGCGCCGCAATGTCCGCACGACCGGCGCCCGCGACGTGTGCACGCTGGTCTGTCAGGCCGTGTTCGCGGCCGAACCCGCCGACATCTCGCTGCTGCACTTCCTGTTCTATCTGCACTCCGGCGGTGGCATCAACCGGCTGATCTCCACCGTCGACGGCGCCCAGCAGTGGCGCGTCGTCGGCGGTTCACAGCGCATCGCGCAACGCATGGCGCAGGACCTGGGCAGCGCGGTGCAACTGTCCACCCCGGTCCGGCGGATCGCGACCACCGACCACGGCGTCACCGTGATCTCCGACCGTGTCACCGCGCGCGCCCAGGCGGTCATCGTGGCCATCCCACCGACCCTGACCAGCCGGATCAGCTATGACCCGCCGCTGCCCGGCCACCGAGATCAGTTGGCGCAGCGCTACATTCAGGGCTCGGTCGTGAAGCGCATGGCCGTGTACTCCGAACCGTTCTGGCGCCGCGACGGACTGAACGGGCAGGCGACCAGCGATGTCGGCCCGGTGAAGCTGTGCTACGACAATTCGCCACCCGACGGCAGCAAGGGCGTGCTGCTCGGTTTCCTCGAAGCGGGCCACGCGCGGCGGCTGGGGCAGCTCCCCGCCGCACAACGCCGGGCCGAGGTGCTCGCCTGCTTCACCCGCCATTTCGGTCCCGCGGCCGCGGATCCCGAACAGTTCGTGGAGAAGGACTGGAGCCAGGAGCAGTGGTCACGAGGCTGCTACGGCGGTTACCTGCCGCCCGGGTCGTGGACCGCGTACCGCGACACCGTGCGCGTTCCGATCGGTCGAATCCATTGGGCGGGAGCGGAATCCGCCACCGTGTGGAACGGGTACATGGACGGCGCGATCACCTCGGGCGAACGCGCCGCCGCCGAGGTGCAGACGCTTCTGGGAGCACGTCTCATTCGCGGGTGAGAATCTCCCAGATCCATGCGGCGACCACTGCCGGTGGCGTGTCGGGCAACCGTTCGAGCCAGTGCGTGAGCACCGCGAGCACGGCGCCCGCCAGCGCGGCCGCGTCGACCTCGATCGGCACTGCAGCGGTAGCCGGTGCGTGTTCGCCGAGTAGGGCGATGCCGTCGGCGAGGATGGTCGCGATGCGGCGCGCCAGTCGCGCGTGCACCGCGGCCGATCCGTGCGCGCCCAGCACGTTGCGGTAGAGCTGGGCGTGGTCGGCGATGTGCTGGACGTAGCCGATCAGGAATTGCGGCGGTTGATCCGGGAGGCCGTCGCCGAATCCTCCCTCGCGCAATGAGATTCCCGCGTGCAGGGCGTGGCGTTCGATCGCATCGGCCAGCAGCGTCTCCTTGTCGGTGTAGTGGTCGTAGAAGGTGCTACGACTCACGCCCGCGCGCCCGGTGATGTCGGAGATCGCGATCCCGTCGACCGGGCCTTCGAGCCCTAGTTCGAGGATCGCGTCCTGCAGAAGGCCACGACTGCGCAGTACCCGCGGATCGTCGGAGGCCGGTTTCCGCCCGATCGGCTGCGTTCGAATCACTGTTCCACCTTCACATCCATGGATCGCTGTGTCGCGTGACACGTTGACGCCCGCCGGGCGACCCGGCCTATCCTACAGGTGTCGGTAATCAGACATCTGTAGGATAAATACCCTGGAGGGGTAACCATGGCGCGGGTTCTCTATCGCCTCGGCGATCGCTGTTTTCGCAATCCGTGGTGGGTGGTCGCTGTCTGGACACTCATCGCCACTGCTGTCACGCTGGTCGGAATCACCTTGGGCGCCAAGGTTTCCGATCAGTTCGACATTCCCGGCACCGAATCCGACCGCGCCCAGATCGTGTTGAAGGACAGCTTCGGCAGGGGCGCACCGACCACCGCGGGCGAGGCCCCTGCCCGGCTCGTCGTGCGGGCTCCCGAGGGCCGGCCGCTTCCGCTGACCCAGATCGACGCCGAAGTCGCGACGCTGAGCGGCACGCCGGGCATCGAGTCCGTTACTCCGGCCGTGTTCGCGGTCTCCGAAAAGGGTGACGTCACCTTCGTCGACATCACCTTCACCACCCCGGTGCATCCGACGGCGAAGCACTCGGTGGAGGCCGTGCGCGACCGGTTGAGCGCGCAGGGACTTCGGCCCATGCTCACCGGCGGCCCGTTCTACACCGAGGCCTCCTTCGTCGGGCCGTCCGAGGCAGTCGGTGTGGCGATCGCGATGGCGGTGCTGGTCCTCACCTTCGGCTCACTGCTTGCCGCCGGGTTGCCGTTGCTGCTCGCGCTGGTCGGAGTCGGTATCGGCACCGGCGCGGTGGTGGCGGCATCGACTCTGTTCGACGCCTCGTCGGCCACGCTGGCACTGTCACTGATGCTCGGCCTTGCCGTCGGCATCGACTACACGCTGTTCATCGTGTCGCGGCATCGACAGCAACTGGCCGAGGGGATGGGCGTGCGCGAGTCTGCGGCCCGGTCCATCGGGACGGCGGGAAGTGCCGTTGTCTTCGCGGGCGCCACCGTCTTGATTGCCCTGTGCGGCTTGGCTATTGCGCGCATCCCCTTCCTCACCGGCATGGGTCTTTCGGCGGCCGCCAGTGTCGGAGTTGTTGTGCTGCTGGCGATTACGCTGTTACCCGCGATGCTCGGCCTTGCCGGCGAACGACTGATTCCGCGTGGTCGCGGGCTCGCCGCTGTCGAGGCGGCACAACGGCCCAACCGGTGGGGCGAAGCGGTGACCAAGCGGCCGATCCTCACGTTGCTCACCGGAGTCGGCGTGCTCGCGATCCTCGCACTGCCCGCGCTCGGACTGCGACTCGGCCTGCCCAACGCGGGACAGGAGCCGACCGATACCGTCGCGCGGCAGTCCTACGATCTGCTCGCAAAGGCCTATACCCCCGGCTTGAACGGGCCCTTGGTCGCGGTGGTGCAGGGCGAACCGGACCGCATCCAGGCCCAGACCCAGGCAGCGATCGAGCAGATCACCGGGCTCCGCGGCGTCGCCATGACGCTGCCGCCGGAAGTCAACGCCGCCGCGGACACCGCCCAGTTCGTCATCGTCCCGACCACCGAGCCGAGCTCCCAAGACACCGCGACCCTGGTGAAGTCGATCCGGCGCGGCGGCACCGACCTGCACGCCTCGCACGGCGCCACCCTGCACCTGACCGGCGAAACGGTGATCGCGATCGACGTGGCGCGCAAGCTGTCCGCCGCGCTGGCACCGTTTCTGATCGTGGTGGTCGGCCTGGCACTGACACTGCTCATGCTGGCGTTCCGTTCCCTGCTCGTCCCGCTCACCGCGGCGCTGGGCTTCCTGCTGTCACTGGCCGCCGCACTGGGCGCGACCACCGCGGTCTACCAGTGGGGTTGGCTCGGATCCGTGCTCAATGTGCACCACCCGGCACCGATCCTGGCGTTCCTGCCGATCCTGCTGATCGGCGTGCTGTTCGGCCTGGCGATGGACTATCAGGTGTTCCTGGTGTCGCGGATGCGCGAGGCCTACGTCACCGGCAGCGATGGCGCGCTGGCCGCGGTGCGCACCGGGTACTCACACAGCGTCCGGGTGGTCGGCGCGGCGGCGGTGATCATGATCGCGGTCTTCGCCGGATTCCTGTTCAGCCACAACATCATGATCGGCCCGATCGGCTTCGCGATGGGCATCGGCGTGCTGTTCGACGCACTGATCGTGCGCATGACCCTGATCCCCGCCGTGATGGCGCTACTGGGTCGCTGGGCATGGTGGTTACCTGCCGCACTCGACCGAATTCTGCCCCACGTCGACATCGAAGGCGAGTCACTGCCGAAGGTGACAGATATCCGAACAGAGCGTGAATCCATCACGGCCTGACCACCTTTCACCCGCGTCGACGACGCCCGACAAGTCTCGTGCCGGGCGCCGTTGACGTGGGCTTTTCCAGCTTTCCTCGCCGAGGCGCATACTGCGCTCGATTACACCGGGAAATGGCCCGATCGCCTCCCCGAGTTCATGTGAGCTTCATCGGAAATCGAAATCCCTTGCGTTACTTTGGATTTCGCGGAGGTCACAACGACGTGATGCCTCCGCACCTCGGGTCCGCAGAACTACTACCGGGTGCAGACGAATTCGTTCGTTCCCCGCCCCCGGAGTGGAGGAAAAATGAGCATCAACCGTGAGTCCACCTTCCTGATCACCGGCGCATCCGGCGTTATCGGCGGCGCACTGGTCGAACTACTGCCCGGTTACCGCATCTACGCGCTCGGCCACAGCAAGACCGGGGCAGCGCGTCCTGGCGTCACCTGGCTCAGCGGCGACATCCGCAAGCCCGACCTCGGTCTCGGTGACGATTACGGGCGCATCGCCGACGAGGTCGACCGGGTCATCCACGTGGCGGCGATGGTCGATTTCAACCGGTGCGCACGTCCGGCCTGCCGTATGTGATCGCTCGGCCGTCGCTGCTCATGGGAGATTCGGCCACCGGGCGGATCGTGCGGCACCAGGGTTTGCATACCTTCCTCGGCGCCTACGTCAAGGGCGCGCTGCCGTTCGTACCATTCAGCGACACCGCCCAGGTCGACTTCCTCGCCCAAGACGTGGTCGCCGCCGCACTGGCCCGGCTGGCCACGGCCGACCTCGACGGCTCGGAGTACTGGCTCACCGCCGGTGACCACGCCATCGAGACCGGCGCCATCGTGGACCTGTGCCGCGAGCTCTACCGCGCCGAAGGCACCGAGCTCGACACCCCGCGCTACTTCCAGATCGAGGCAGTACAACGGTTGATCCTGCCGATGCTCGGCGATGTGCTCGATGCCAAGGCGCGCAAGAAGTTCGACAATCTGCTCGCCATGGCGTCGCTGTTCACCGATGCACCGTTCGAATCCAGTCTGGGCGTCGGCCCGTTCGTCGGCATCCAGCCCAGTCCGGACACCGCGCGCGATCTACTGACCGCCACAGTGCGCGCCTACTGGCTACCCGAGACGGTCGCAGCATGAGCGGCCCAGACCTGAACCGCGCCGAGATCGTCGCGCTCTACCGGGCACATCTGGGTCGTGGGCGTGCGGCCTTGGCCGAGTTCGTCAGTGCGCCAGTCGAAGTGGCCTCACACGGTGCGATCGTCGAGACCTCCGATGGTCGTTCGTTCATCGACTGCGGAGGGTATGCGGTGTTCCTGCTCGGGCACTGTCCCGAACCGGTGGTGTCCGCAGTAGTCGAACAGGTACGACGCCATCCCCTGGCCACGCGACTGTTGCTGGAGCCCCAAGTCGCCGAGGCGGCGAGGGCATTGGTCTCGATCGCTCCAGAAGGGCTGGACTCGGTCGCGTTCCTCAATTCCGGGGCCGAGGCCACCGAGCTCGGACTCGAGATTGCCCGTGCCCACGGCCAGGACCGGCTGATCACCATGCTCGGCGGGTACCACGGCAAGACCACCGGGGCACTTGCGGTTACGCCGAAGTCGGAGTACCAGCAGCGTTTTCAGCCGTTGCTGCCCGCGACAGCGGTGCCCTACGGCGACATCGGGGCTCTCGAAGCCGAGCTCGTCGCGGCCGAAGGACGCGGCGCCGTCATCCTGGAGCCGATCCAGGGTGAGGGCGGTGTCGTCATTCCGCCGCCCGGCTATCTCGCCGCCGTCCAGCGGTTGTGCCGGGCTTCCGACACATTCCTGATCGTGGACGAAATCCAGACCGGGCTCGGTCGCACCGGCACGATGTGGGCCCATCAACCCGAAATCGAGTGCCCCGACGTACTTTTGGTCGGCAAGGCACTGTCCGGTGGAGTGGTGCCGGTATCCGCGGTGCTCGCCACGGCCGCAGCGTTTCGGCCCTTCGCCGACGACCCGACGCTGCATTCGTCGACGTTCGGTGGTTCACCGCTGGCCTCGGCGGCTGTCGTTGCCACCGTCGGTGCCCTCATCGCCGGTGATACCGCCGCCCGCGCGGCCGAACTGGGCGACCGCATGCTCGCCGCGGTGCGCGAACTATGCGCGCCGTATGTGGGTCGCACAGTCCGTGACGTACGTGGTCGCGGGCTACTCATCGGCATCGAGTTCCTGCGGCCCGATCTGGCCGCTGAACTGGTCACCGACCTGCTCGCCCACGGGGTGATCGTCAATCACTCACTCGGCGCGAGCGCGGTCGTGCGGCTCACTCCGCCCGTCGTTCTCACCGATGACCAGGAACGCACCGTCCTGGCCGCGCTAGACAATGCCCTCACCGCCCTGCTCTCGCACGTCTGAACACAGGAGTTCTGCCATGCCTAACGTTTCGCTGAGCCGACGCATCGAAAACACCGACGCCGACACGGTTTTCGCGCACCTCACAGACCTCGACAGCTACCCCGACATCGCCGACGGCGTGCAACAGGTCGAGGTGACATGGGATGCCGACGGCGGCGCCGCGACCAGCGATTGGGAAGTCAAGTTCCGCGATGGTTCGCTGCGCTGGACAGAACGCGACCTGTTCGACGCCGACGCCCGTACCTACTCGTTCGTCCAGGTTGCCGGCGACCTGGTCGCGTTCGAAGGCCGTTGGCAGGTGGCCATAGACGGGCGCGACGCCGTGGTGAGCTTCGATGCCGATTTCGACCTCGGCATGCCCAGCCTGGCCACCATGCTCGACCCCATTGCCACCCGCGCCCTGCACGACAACATCGACGAGTTGATGACCGCCATCAGCGCGTGCGTCGCTGTCGCTTCCTGACCCGAGCCACCTGACCCAGCGTCCTGTCGAGCCCAACGGCGTGCCCGGCAGGACGCTCCCCTATTTCTGGCTCAGCTCGTCGATCCAGCGCTCCAGTCGAGCTCCCTCGGTGACCATCAGTTGTGGGTCGCGGAAGGTGTTGGTGAGCAATGAGATTCCCTGATATGCGGCGACGAAGGCGATGGCTAGTTCCGCGGCGTCCGCGCGTCCCAGGTCGGTGAACTGTTGGTGGGCCCACTCCACGAGTAGGCCCATCACCCGCGCCGGTTCGCCGCCGAAGGCATCCTCGCGCTTGTCGAGTTCGGCCGCGAGGGATCCGGTCGGGCAGCCGAATCGTGCTGCCATCTCGCGCTGTTCGACCCAGCTGCGCACCATCGCCTTCAGTTTGTCGGCGGGGCCCGGCAGGTCGGCGAGTTCGGCTACCGCGCCCGCCAGGACCTGGGCGTGGAGGTCGATGACGGCGGCGATGAACTGGTCCTTGGTTTTGAAGTAGTAGTAGACGTTGCCGACCGGCACGTCGGCCTCGCGGGCGATGTCCGCGATCGTGGTCTTCTCGATGCCCTGCTGGTAGAACACCCGCGTCGCCGCCTGGACCAGCCGTTCCCGCTTCCCGATCGCGGGTCTGACCTGCGCATCCGATTCAGTCATGTAACTGACTATAGACGTGGAGTGACCCCGGTCGGCCGCCCATCACCCGATATCCACCGGATCGATCTGCACTCGCAACGGCGCGTCGGACCGATGTGAACTGCGCACCGCTTGCCCGGCGGCCAATGCCCGAGCCAGCGGTGCGCCACCCGACCGACCCACCCGCAGCAACATCCGCTCGACCTCGACGGGGGAATCCGCTCCCGAGAACGGTTTGCGGGCAGTGGGCGGCAACGGCACCGGGCCGAGCAGTTCAGTCCCCTCGGGAAGTGTTGTGGCGTCGAGCAATTCGGCGATCGAGGCCGTTGTGCCGTCGACGGCGGCCAGGCGAACCGCGGGCGGGAAGCCGACTTCGGCGCGGGCTTCCAGTTCGGCGGCGGCGTGGTTGACCGGGTCCCAGCGAACCAACGCCTGCACCGTGGGCAGGGAGGGTTCGGCCATCACGATCACCTGTCCGCGCGGCCGGACCAGTGCGGCGGCACCCATCCAGCGCCGCAGGGTGTCCTCGCTCGCGCGCAGGTCGGCGCGTCCGAGCAGGGCCCACCCGTCCAGCAGCAGGGCGACACCGTAGCCGCCGCGCACGAGCGGTTCCGCGCCGACGGTGGCGACAACGACCTGACCTCCCGGTTCGACGGTGTCGAGCATTTCCCCGCCCCCCGATGTGCGAATCGGCACCCCGGCGAACGCGCGGCCGAGTTCTTCGGCAGTGCGCGCGGCCCCGATCACCGTGGCTCGAAGCGCGCGCGCACCACAGGCTTGGCAGCGGAAAGCGGCCTCGACGATCCCGCACCATTTGCAATGCGGGCTGGCCGCTTCACCGTTGGCCGACTGCGGCAATGCCAGTGGACCGTTGCAGTGTCGACAACGCGCGGGAGTGCGACATTTCGCGCAGGCCAGCGACGGCACGTACCCCCGGCGCGGCACCTGCACCAGCACCGCCGTGTTCTCCTTGAGCGCCGAGCGGGCGGCCGCGAACGCGACACCGGGCATTCGCACCGACCGCGCCAGCGCATCACGTTCCAGCGCGAAGTCACTGTCACCGGGCGCGCTGATCCGCGGCGTCACCTCACGCAACACCTGGCGTTCCGCGAGAAGGTCACGTGCCCAACCGGATTCGACCACCGCCTGCACTTCCGCGGTCCGCGCGAAACCAGCGGCCATGAATGCCGCCCCGGTCTCGTGCGCGCGCAACATCGCCACTTCGCGCGCGTGCGGATACGGTGACCGCTGCTCGGCATAGGTGTCGTCCCCGTCGTCCCAGATCGCGATCAACCCGAGGTCCTGGGCAGGCGCGAACACCGCGGCCCGCGTGCCGACCACGATCCGCGCCTGGCCCCGCAGCACCGCCAACCACCGCCGGTACCGCGCCGCGGGCCCCAGGCCGGCCGACAACCCGACCGCCGAATCCCCCACCAGCGCAACACATTCGGTAAGCAACCGATCCAGATCCCGCTGATCCGGCACCATCAATACCGCACTGCGCCCACTGGCCACCACCGTCGCCGCCAACTCGGCCAGCCGCGTCGCCCAGTCCTCCCCCGGCAGCGCCTGCCACGCGGCCCGCGCACCTTTACCCTGCGCCAGCGCGTCGACGAACGCCATCCCGTGCACGTAGCGTCCCCACGCCGAGGCATCGACGGTCGATTCCGCAGCACCGGATGATTCGTGCGAGTCGGGCGCCGGATCCCCCGACGACGAAACCTCTTCGCCACCAACAGTTCCGGTCGCCGCATCGGCCACGGCCGACTTCACCTTCTTGACCCCACCCGTTTCGGTGCGGGCGTGACGCGGCGGAATCGCCAGGCGCAGCACGTCGGCACGCGTTCCGGCATAGCGGGCGGCCACAGCGGTAGCCAACCGCAGAACTTCCGGAGTCAGCACACGTTCAGCAGAAACGACCCGCTCCAGCGGCATCATCTTGCCGTTGTGGTCGGTGCGCGGAAGCCGTTCCAGCAGATACCCATCCACCAGCCGCCCGGCGAACCGCACCCGCACCCGCACCCCCGGCTGCGCGATCTCCTCGAGTTCAGCCGGAACCAGATAGTCGAAATCGCGGTCGAGGTGGGCAGGCGACAACAGCGGGAGCACCCTGGCGATCGGGTGTCCCGCTGTTGTCGAGTGTTCGTCGCCGCTCACGCGGTCCGTGGGTATTACAGGCCGACGGCCGCGCGCAGCTTGTCGGCGCGGTCCGTGTGCTCCCAGGGCAGGTCGATATCGGTGCGACCGAAGTGACCGTAGGCCGCGGTGGGCGCGTAGATCGGGCGCAGCAGGTCCAGGTCGCGGATGATCGCGCCCGGACGCAGGTCGAACACCTCGGAGATGGCGGTGGAGATCTTGGCCGGGTCGACCTTCTCGGTGCCGAAGGTCTCCACGAACAGACCCACCGGCGCCGCCTTGCCGATCGCGTACGCGACCTGCACCTCGACGCGATCCGCCAGGCCCGCGGCCACGACGTTCTTGGCGACCCAGCGCATGGCGTAGGCGGCCGAGCGGTCGACCTTGGACGGATCCTTGCCCGAGAACGCGCCGCCGCCGTGCCGGGCCATGCCGCCGTAGGTGTCGACGATGATCTTGCGACCGGTCAGGCCGGCGTCGCCCATCGGGCCACCGAGCACGAACTTGCCCGTCGGGTTGACCAGCAGCCGGAAGTCGGCGGTGTCCAGGCTCGGCATGTTCAGATCGCCGATCACGGCCTCGACGACCTTTTCACGGATATCGGGAGCAAGCAGGTTGTCCAGGTCGATATCGGCGGCGTGCTGGGTCGAGATCACGACGGTGTCGAGGCGAACCGGGCGGTCACCGTCGTATTCGATGGTGACCTGGGTCTTGCCGTCGGGGCGCAGGTACGGCAGCACGCCGGACTTGCGGACCTCGGTGAGCTTGCGCGACAGACGGTGCGCCAACGCGATCGGCAGCGGCATCAGCTCGGGCGTGTCGATGGTCGCGTAACCGAACATCAGACCCTGGTCGCCGGCGCCCTGACGCTCGATTGCGTCGTCGGAACCGCCGACGCGCGCCTCGTGCGAGGTGTCGACACCCTGGGCGATATCGGGCGACTGGGCGCCGATCGCGATGTTGACACCGCAGGAGTTGCCGTCGAAACCCTTTGCGGAGGAGTCGTATCCGATCTCGAGGACCTTTTCGCGCACGATGCGCGGGATGTCGGCGTAGGCGGAGGTGGTGACCTCGCCCGCGACATGGACCTGCCCCGTGGTGACCATGGTTTCCACCGCGACCCGGCTGCTCGGGTCCTCCGCGAGCAGTGCGTCGAGGATGGAATCGCTGATCGCGTCACAGATCTTGTCCGGATGACCCTCGGTCACGGACTCACTGGTGAATAGCCGACTACCTGTCGTACGCACAGTTATTCCCTCTCCCTCAACGGGTTACTCGTTCGGCTTGTGACGGTAACTTCTCGGTGTTACCGCGCAACCCTTCTCATCAAGACTATTCCAAACCACCGACATGGTGGCGAGTAAGTACCAAGCCGCGCCGCGATCGCACACGCCACCGGTAGACTGCGCGGCCGACCTTGTCGCGCAACGCATTTCACGCGCGACACCCGGTCAGCGCAGCAGCGGGACCAGCGCGTCGAGTACCCGGCTGGCCAGCAACGCCTTCGAACCGTGATCCAGCGCGACCTCGGTGCCGTCCGCGCCGAGCAACCAGCCGTCGTTGGTGTCGACCTCGAACGCCTTGCCCTCACCGACCGCGTTGACCACCAGCAGATCGCATCCCTTGCGGGCCAGTTTCGACCGCGCGTGGGTGAGCACATCGCCGTTGTCGTCACCGGTCTCGGCGGCGAAACCGACGATCGCGGTGCCTGCGAGCCTGCCTTCGGTGCGGGCATCGACCAGTCCGGCGAGGATGTCCTCGTTCTTGGTCAGCGGGATCGAGTCGGGCTCGTCCGCGGCGCCCTTCTTGATCTTGGCGGCGGCCACGGTGGTCGGCCGGAAATCGGCGACCGCGGCGGCCATGATCACGGCATCGGCACCGAGCGCGTGCTTGTCGACCGCGGTTTTGAGCTGGTCGGCGGTGGTGATGTGGACCAGTTCGACCGCGGCGGGCGGCGCGAGCTCGATGGTGTTGCCCGCGATCAGCGTCACCTGGGCACCACGCTGAGCGGCGACCCTGGCCAGGGCGTAACCCTGTTTACCGGAGCTGCGGTTGCCGAGGAATCGCACCGGATCGAGGGGTTCCCTCGTTCCACCCGCGGTGATCACCACGCGGCGACCGGTCAGGTCGCGGGGCAGCGCGTCGGCACGTTCGAGCAGCAGCGAGGCAAGTCCGAAGATCTCCTCGGGCTCGGGCAACCGTCCCGGACCCGTATCGGCACCGGTGAGCCGGCCCGACGCGGGTTCCATGACATTGGCGCCGTGCGCGCGCAACGTCGCGACATTGGCCACCGTTGCCGGATGCTCCCACATCTCGGTGTGCATCGCGGGCGCGAACAGCACCGGACATCGAGCCGTCAGCAAGGTGGCGGTGAGCAGATCGTCGGCGCGCCCCTGTGCGGCGCGCGCCATCAGATCCGCGGTGGCGGGGGCGATGACGACCAGATCGGCTTCCTGGCCGATCCGCACATGCGGCACCTCGGGCACGTCGGCGAACACCGTGGTGTGCACCGGCTGCCCGGACAACGCCTCGAAGGTCGCTTTGCCCACGAACTGCAAAGCCGATTCGGTGGGCACGACGCGCACCTGATGTCCGGTCTCGGTGAACCGGCGGACGAGGGCACACGCCTTGTAGGCGGCGATGCCCCCGCCGACCCCGACGACGATCCGCATGGTCTTCTACGCCTCCGAGCTAGCGATCGCCGTCACTCGCCCTCGGTGTGTTCGAGCAGGTCGGCGTGGATCTCGCGCATGGCGACCGACAGCGGCTTCTCCTGCAGACCCGGCTCGACGAGCGGGCCGACGTACTCGAGGATGCCGTCGCCGAGCTGGTTGTAGTAATCGTTGATCTGACGGGCGCGCTTGGCCGCGTAGATCACCAGGGCGTACTTCGAGGATGTGCGCTCGAGCAGCTCATCGATCGGCGGGTTGGTCAGGCCGATCGGGGTGTCGTACGCGGGCACTACGGTGATGTCTGTACTCACTAGGAGTGGCTCCTGCGGGTTAGTGGGTCAAGAACTCGAATTTGTGCTAACGAACAACGATACCAACTCCGCACAAGCGGTCGTTACCTCGCTGTTCACGATGACCGTGTCGAACTCGTCACGCGCGGCCAATTCGACCCTGGCGGTCTCGAGCCTGCGCTCGATCACCTCGGGGGTCTCCGTGCCGCGCGAACGCAGCCGTGAGACCAGTTCTTCCCAGCTGGGCGGCGCGAGAAACACCAGAAGTGCCTCGGGCATCGCCTGCCGGACCGACCGTGCGCCGGCCAGGTCGACTTCGATCAGTACTGAAAGTCCGGCCGCCAGCGCTTCGCGCACCGGGGCGGCGGGGGTGCCCGATCGCTGCAACCCCCCATGGATGTCTGCCCATTCGAGCAGTTCGTCCGCCGCGATCATGGCGTCGAACTCCGCTCGGGAAACAAAACGGTAATCGCGGCCGTGCACTTCACCGGGACGAGGGTCCCGGGTCGTGGCCGACACGCTGAACACCAATTCGGGCAGGCGTTCCCGCACGCACTTCACGACCGTGGATTTGCCCACGGCCGAGGGGCCGACCAGTACTACCAGTCGGCCCTTCCGCGTGTTTTTGTCCACCAGTTCTTAGGCGTCGAAGTCGAAGCGGGCCAGCAGCGCAGCGCGCTGACGGGCACCGAGCCCACGGAGACGACGCGTAGGCGCGATCTCCAGCTCGGTCATGATCTCGGCCGCCTTGACTTTGCCGACCTTGGGCAGAGCTTCGAGCAGCGCGGAAACCTTCATCTTGCCGAGAATCTCATCGGACTCGGCGTCGGTGAGAACCTGCTTCAGGTTCGTGCCACCGCGCTTCAGGCGCTCCTTGAGCTCTGCCCGAGCGCGGCGAGCGGCAGCCGCCTTCTCCAGAGCAGCGGCGCGCTGCTCATCAGTCAGCTGGGGAAGGGCCACGGGTTCCTCCGTCTCATCGTTCATTGCCAGATCTACCGCCGGTTACCCGGACGGTCTGTGCGACCGTACCCACGGTGCGCGCCGATTGCGAACCCGACCCCCAGGTCAGGGCCGGATTACGGATGCCGTATGGCGCGCGCGGGCTCGATGCGGTGACGCCGTATTCCGCTGCCACGATCGTACCGTCGAAATCAGAAAATGCACCCCCACCTGCGGTTTTACCGATATGGGTGATGATAGCCACCAGGTAGCGACACGGGCGGGCGTCCCCCTGGCAAACCCGGTGCCACGCGACCAGCGGATTCCGTGAAAATCCCCGCGTGTCGCTGGATTTCGTACAGCGTGTCGCGAAAATCGGGCGCGGAACTCGTCCAGAATCGCGCCCCGATGACGGGGGCGGAATCGGGGCCGTGCGGGCACGACAAAGCCGGGGCAGCGTGTCGCTACCCCGGCTCGTGATCGTTGTCTCAGCGCTGCAGGAAGGCGAACTCTTCCTGCAGTTGGGCTGTTTTGTCACACAGTGCTGTCACCGACGGGCCCGCGTTGAGGACCTCACGGGAGACATTGGGCACCACTGCGGCCAAGTTCGCCTCGGGGACCAGGGCGCGGATGGAGTCCGCTCCCCCGCCCTGGGCGCCCACGCCGGGCATCAGGATGGGACCGTTGAGGGCCGAGAGGTCCGGTGCCTGGGTGAGTGTCGCGCCGACGACTACGCCCACGGAGCCGAAGCCGTCGCCGGCGTTGCGGGCGGCGGCGTCGTCGACCATGGTTTGCGCGATCGTGCGGCCGTCGGGGGCGGTGATCCGTTGTAGTTGTGCCCCTTCGGGATTCGAGGTGGCCGCGAGGACGAACACGCCGCGGTGGTTGGCCTGCGCCAGGCTCAGGGCCGGGTCGAGGGAGCCGAAACCGAGGTAGGGCGAGACCGTCACGGCGTCGGAGCCCAGGGGTCCGTTGCCGAGCCAGGCGTGGGCGTAGGCGTCCATGGTGGAGCCGATGTCGCCGCGCTTGGCGTCGGACAGCACCAGGGTGCCCGAGGCGCGCAGCACCGAGATGGTGCGTTCGAGCACCGCGATGCCGCCGGAACCGTAGGTTTCGAAGAACGCGACCTGCGGCTTCACCAACGCGACGCGACCGTCGAAGGCTTCGACGCAGATCTCGGCGAACGCCTCGAGCCCGTCGACGTCTTCGGTCAGGCCCCACGCCCGTAAGAGCGCCGGATGGGGATCGATGCCGACGCAGACCGGGCCGAATTCGCGCATGGCGTGCTGCAGTCGGCTACCGAACGTCGTCATCGATCCTGCTCCTGGTTGTCGTCATGGTGGTCAGCCACGCAGCTTGGAGTGCAGTTCCTGCAGCGAACGCACCCCGATGCCACCGTTGATGCTGGCCTCGATGCCCTGCACCGCCGCCGCCGCGCCTTGCACGGTGGTGATGCACGGGATGTTCGCGCCCACCGCGGCGGTGCGGATCTCGTAGCCGTCCACGCGCGGGCCCGAGTTGCCGTAGGGGGTGTTGAACACGATGTCGATCTCGCCGTCGCGGATCTGCTCCACGATGGAGGCCTCCGGCATGCCGGTGGCCGGATCGGTGGCGTCCGGGTCGGAGTGCTTGCGCACCTGTTCGCACGGAATGCCGTTGCGGCGCAGGGTTTCCGCGGTGCCCTCGGTGGCGAGGATGCGGAAGCCCAGGTCGTGCAGGCGCTTGATCGGGAACACCATGGCGCGCTTGTCGCGGTTGGCGATCGAGACGAACACGGTGCCCTCGGTCGGCAGCGAGCCGTAGGCGGCGGCCTGGCTCTTGGCGAAGGCGGTGCCGAAGTCGGCGTCGATGCCCATGACCTCGCCGGTGGACTTCATCTCCGGGGAGAGCAGTGAGTCCACGCCGGAGCCGTCGGCGCGACGGAACCGGTGGAAGGGCAGCACGGCTTCCTTCACCGCGACCGGCGCGTCGAGGGGCACGTGGCCGCCGTCGCCCTCGGGCGGCAGCATGCCTTCCTTGCGCAGGTCGGCGATGGTGGCGCCGAGCATGACGCGAGCGCAGGCCTTCGCGAGAGGTACCGCGGTGGCCTTGGAGACGAACGGAACCGTCCGGCTGGCACGGGGATTGGCTTCCAGGACGTAGAGCACGTCATCCTTGAGGGCGTATTGCACATTGAGCAGGCCCTTGACGCCGATGCCCTTGGCCAGCGCGATGGTGGAGCGGCGCACGGCTTCGATGTCGCTGCGGCCCAAGGTGATCGGGGGCAGCGCGCAGGCGGAGTCACCGGAGTGGATGCCTGCTTCCTCGATGTGTTCCATCACGCCGCCGAGGTAGACCTCTTCGCCGTCGCACAGGGCGTCGACGTCGATCTCGATGGCATCTTCGAGGAAGCGGTCGACCAGGACCGGGTGGTCCGGGTTGAGTTCGGTGGCGCGGGAGATGTAGCCCTCGAGCGAGGCCTCGTCGTAGACGATCTCCATGCCGCGCCCGCCCAGCACGTAGGACGGGCGGACCAGGACCGGGTAGCCGATCTCGTTGGCGATCTTCTTGGCCTGCGCCACCGTGGTGGCGGTGCCGTACTTGGGTGCGGGCAGGCCGGCGGCGACGAGCACGTCACCGAATTCGCCACGGTCCTCGGCCAGGTCGATCGCGGCCGCGGAGGTACCGACCACCGGCACGCCGGCGTCGGTGAGCCGCTGCGCCAGACCCAGCGGGGTCTGGCCGCCGAGCTGCACGATCACACCGGCGACGGTGCCCGACTCGGCTTCGGCGTTGTACACCTCGAGGACGTCCTCGAAGGTGAGCGGCTCGAAGTAGAGACGATCGGCGGTGTCGTAGTCGGTCGACACGGTCTCGGGGTTGCAGTTGACCATCACGGTCTCGTACCCGGCGGCCGAAAGGGTCTGTGCCGCATGCACACACGAGTAGTCGAACTCGATGCCCTGACCGATGCGGTTCGGACCCGAGCCCAGGATGATGACCTTCTCGCGCTCGAGCTGCGGCGCGACCTCGGACTCCGCACCGGGGTCCAGCTCGTAGGTGCTGTAGTGGTACGGGGTCTTGGCCTCGAACTCCGCGGCGCAGGTGTCGACGGTCTTGTAGACCGGGCGCACCTGCAGACGGTGACGCAGCGAGCGCACGCCCGCTTCGCCCGCGAGCTCGGGACGCAGCGCCGCCAGCTGACGGTCCGACAGACCGTAGTGCTTGGCGCGACGCAGCAGATCCTCGTCGAGGACGGGCGCGTCGAGGACTTCCTGACGCAGCTCGACCAGGCCGAGCACCTCGGCGACGAACCACGGGTCCACACCGGACGCGAGGGCGACCTCTTCGATGCTCGCGCCATAACGCAGCGCACGCTCGACCTGGTAGATGCGACCCTCGGTCGGCACGCGCAGGTCAGCGAGAATCGCTTCGATCGCCTCGCGCACCGACGCCGGATCGCTGGGATCCGCCGGAGCCCACTGGCCGTCGTCGACGGTCCAGAAGCTGGCGGCCTTGGTCTCGAGCGAGCGCAGCACCTTGCCCAGCGCCTCGGAGAAGTTGCGGCCCATCGACATCGCCTCACCCACCGACTTCATGGTGGTGGTCAGCGTGGCATCGGCGCCGGGGAACTTCTCGAACGCGAACCGCGGCGCCTTGACGACGACGTAGTCCAAGGTCGGCTCGAACGACGCCGGGGTCTCGCCGGTGATGTCGTTGACGATCTCGTCGAGGGTGTAACCGATGGCCAGCTTCGCGGCGATCTTGGCGATCGGGAAACCGGTGGCCTTCGACGCCAGCGCCGACGAACGCGACACACGCGGGTTCATCTCGATGACGATCAGACGACCGTCCTTGGGGTCCACCGCGAACTGGATGTTGCAGCCGCCGGTGTCGACGCCGACCTCACGCAGAATGTCGATGCCGAGGTCGCGCATCTTCTGGTACTCGCGGTCGGTCAGCGTCATCGCGGGGGCGACGGTGACCGAGTCACCGGTGTGCACGCCCATCGGGTCGACGTTCTCGATCGAGCAGACGATGACCACGTTGTCGTTGCGGTCGCGCATGAGCTCGAGTTCGAACTCCTTCCAGCCGAGGATGGACTCCTCGATGAGCACGTTCGCGGTCGGCGAGGCGGCGAGGCCACCACCGGCGATGCGGTCCAGGTCGGCCTCGTTGTAGGCCATGCCCGAGCCCAGTCCACCCATGGTGAACGACGGGCGAACCACGACCGGGTACCCGAGTTCGGCGACGGTGGCGCGCACTTCGTCCATGGTGTAACAGACTGCGCTGCGGGCACTTTCACCGCCGACCTTGGCGACGATGTCCTTGAACTTCTGCCGGTCCTCACCGCGCTGGATGGCGTCGAAGTCGGCGCCGATCAGCTCGACGTTGTACTTGGCCAGCACACCGTTCTCGTGCAGCGCGACCGCGGTGTTGAGCGCGGTCTGCCCACCCAGGGTGGCCAGGATGGCGTCGGGGCGTTCCTTCTCGATGACCTTCTCGACGAACTCCGGGGTGATCGGCTCGACGTAGGTGGCGTCGGCGAATTCCGGGTCGGTCATGATGGTCGCCGGGTTGGAGTTCACCAGCGAAACGCGCAGTCCCTCGGACCGCAGCACCCGGCACGCCTGGGTGCCGGAGTAGTCGAATTCGCACGCCTGGCCGATCACGATCGGGCCAGAGCCGATCACCAGAATGTGCTTCAGATCCTCGCGGCGAGGCATCAGGCTCCTTCCATGAGACCGGCGAAACGGTCGAACAGGTATGCGGCGTCGTGCGGGCCTGCGGCGGCCTCGGGGTGGTACTGCACCGAGAAGGCGCGGCCGTCGATCAGCCGGACCCCTTCGACGGTGCCGTCGTTGGCGCAGATGTGGGAGACCTCGGCCTTGCCGAACGGGGTGTCGAACACCTCGCCGCGCTCGCCTTCGAGGGCGAAGCCGTGGTTCTGGGCGGTAATGGAGACCCGGCCCGTGCCCTCTTCGATCACCGGGATGTTGATGCCGCGGTGGCCGAACTTCATCTTGTAGGTGCTGCGGCCCAGTGCCCGGCCCAGGATCTGGTTGCCGAAGCAGATGCCGAACAGTGGGATCCCGCGCTCGAGGACGCCCTGGGTGAGCGCGATCGCGCCGGTCTGGGTGGCGGGGTCGCCGGGACCGTTCGACAGGAACACGCCGTTGGGGTTCAGGGCGAGGATGTCGTCGATCGAGGTGTTGGACGGGACCACGTGGGTGCGCACGCCGCGCTCGGCGAACATGCGCGGGGTGTTGGTCTTGATGCCCAGGTCGACCGCGACGACGGTGAACTTGTGGTCGCCCACCGGTTCGATCGTGTACATCGCGTCGGTGCTGACCTCCTCGGCCAGGTCGGCGCCCAGCATCGAGGCCTGGCCGTTGACCCGGGCGAGGAGTTCCTCGTCGGTGGCCAGCGCGGCACCGGAGAAGATGCCCGCCTTCATCGAACCGCGGCTGCGCAGGTGGCGGACCACCGCGCGGGTGTCAATCCCGGCGATGCCGACGACACTCTGCTTGTCGAGTTCTTCTTGCAGCGTGGTGGTCGCGCGCCAATTGGAGCTGACTCGCGAGGGGTCGCGCACGGCGTACCCGGCGACCCAGATCTTGCCGGACTCGTCGTCCTCGTCGTTCCAGCCGGTGTTGCCGATCTGCGGCGCGGTGGCCACCACGATCTGGCGGGCGTAGCTGGGGTCGGTGAGGGTTTCCTGGTACCCGGTCATCGCCGTGCAGAACACGGCCTCACCGAGTGTCTGGCCCTGCGCGCCGAAGGCGGTTCCGCGGAATACGCGGCCGTCCTCGAGCACCAAGGCTGCCTTTGCTGTGCTCATTCATCGTCTCCCGTCGTCACCCTGGTCGCATCCGCAGTCCATGCCGGGTACACCGTCTTGTCGTCGCCTCGGAAACCGGTATCGATCTCGGTCCCCGTCGGCAGTGTCCAGCGAATTACCAGCACACCATTGTCTGTCATCACTTTGCCCGCGTGTCCGCGCTCGGTACGCACGGCTGTCACGGATTCCTGCGGAATCCAGATCACCGTGGCGCCGTCGCGTTCGAGCAGAATTCCGCGTTCGAACCGCGTGAGTTCGGCGGTCGCCCGGAATCCCAGGTCACCGACCGCGATCCGGTCCTGCCAGCTGGGCGCGATGGTGCTGCCCAGATACATGCCGGTGGTCGGTTCCAGTAGTTGTGCGCCCAGTTCGGCCGGCACCGTCGGCAGTTCGCCGATGCGTGCCTGCTGTCGCATGGCTTTCTTCTGCCAAGCCCGGTACATCAGCCACAGGCACACCACGAAAAATGCCAGCAGCCCGACTACCCACAGCGTTCTTTCCACGTCCTGGCCTCCCTAGATCCCGACCGCCTTGCCCTCGCGGGCAGTTACCCGGCCGCGCAGCACGGTGGCTGTGACCTCGGCCGGGAAAGTCATGTCCTCGAACGGGGTGTTGTTCGAGATACTCGCCAGCTCGGCGCCGCGCACCGTCCACTCGGCGTCGGGGTCGATCAGCGTCAGGTTGGCCGGTTCACCGACCGCGATCGGGCGGCCGTGGTCGTCGAGGCCGACGATCGCGGCGGGCTTCTCGCTCATCACCTTCGCGACACCGCGCCAGTCGAGCAGACCCGGCTGCACCATCGTCTGCACGATGATCGACAGGGCGGTCTCCAGGCCGAGCATGCCGGGGCGGGCGGCCGCGAATTCGCAGCACTTGTCCTGTTCGGCGTGCGGGGCGTGGTCGGTGGCGACACAGTCGATGATGCCGTCGGCCAGTGCCTGGCGCAGGGCGGTCACGTCGGAGGACTCGCGCAGCGGCGGGTTCACCTTGTTGACCGCGTCGTAGGTTTCCAGGCGCGAGTCGTCGAGGAGTAGGTGGTGCGGGGTGACCTCGGCGGTGATCGAGATGCCTTGGGACTTCGCCCATTTCACCAGTTCGACCGTGCCCGCGGTGGAGGCGTGACAGATGTGCACGCGGGCACCGGCGTCGCGCGCGAGCAGGGCGTCACGCGCGACGATCGACTCCTCGGCGGCGCGCGGCCAACCCTGCAGGCCCAGGCGCGCGGCGTTGGGGCCTTCGTGCGCGATCGCGCCCTTGGTCAGCCGCGGCTCTTCGGCGTGCTGGGCGATGAGCACGCCCAGGGAGTTCGCGTATTCGAGGGCGCGGCGCATGATCAGCGGGTCGTCGACGCAGTGGCCGTCGTCGGAGAACATCCTGACCTGGCCGATACCGGCGGCCATCGTGCCCATCTCGGCGAGCTGCTTGCCCTGCAGACCGACGGTGACAGCACCAACCGGGAACACGTCGACGAGGCCAACTTCCTGGCCGCGACGCCACACGTGGTCGGTGATGACGACCGAGTCGGCGACCGGGCTGGTGTTGGCCATCGCGAACACCGCGGTGTAACCACCCAGTGCCGCTGCGGCGGAACCGGTTTCGATGGTCTCGGTGTCTTCGCGGCCGGGTTCGCGCAGGTGCGTGTGCAGGTCTACGAAGCCGGGCAGCAGGATCTGGCCGTTGCCCTCGATCACCTCGGCGTCATCGGAAACCGTGATCCCGGTACCGATTTCGGCGATGATCGTGTCGCGCACCAGGACGTCGACGGGTTCGCCTTCGCCATACGGCTTGACGTTCTTGATCAGCAGCTCACTCATACCGTTTCCTCCTGACCGACGAGCAGCCGGAACAACACGGCCATCCGCATGTGCACACCGTTCGAAACCTGCTGCAGCACAGCCGATTGCGGCGAATCCGCGACCGCCGGGGCGATTTCCATGCCGCGCAGCATCGGGCCGGGGTGCAACACGACCGCGTCGTCGTCGAGCAGTCCGAGCCTGCGCTCGGACAGTCCGTAGTTGATCGAATACTCACGCGCAGACGGGAAGAACCCGCCGTTCATCCGCTCCGCCTGCACGCGCAGCATCATCACCGCGTCGGCACCGGGCAGTTCCGCGTCCAGCGAGGTCGACACCCGCGCGGGCCAGGTCTCCACGCCGACCGGCAGCAACGTGCGCGGCGCGACCAGAACCACTTCCGCGCCAAGGGTATTGAGCAGGGAGACATTGGAGCGAGCGACCCGGCTGTGCAGGATGTCGCCGACCAGCACCACCCGCTTGCCCTCGACATCGCCGAGACGCTGACGCAAGGTGAGCGCGTCGAGCAGGGCCTGGGTGGGGTGCTGGTGGGTGCCGTCGCCCGCGTTGATGATCGAGGGGGCGGTGCGGTTCTGCTCGCGAGCCCACTGCTCCATCCAGCGCGCGATCTGATGCGCCGCACCCGAGGCCGGGTGGCGCACGATCAACGCGTCGGCACCCGCGGCGTGGAGGGTCAGCGCGGTGTCGCGCAGCGATTCCCCTTTGGACACAGACGAACTCGACGCGCTGACGTTGATCACGTCGGCGCTCATCCACTTGCCCGCGGTCTCGAAGGACACGCGGGTGCGGGTGGAGTTCTCGTAGAACATGGTCATCACGGTGCGGCCGCGCAGGGTCGGCAGCTTTTTGACCTCGCGGCCCAGCAGGGCCTGTTCGAAGCGTTCGGCTTCGTCGAGCAGTTCGGTGGCGGTCCCGCGATCCAGGTCATCGACGGTCAACAAATGCTTCATGCCTCCACCTCGCTGACGCTCGGCTCCGGCATGAACCATTGGATGGCTGTGTTCTTGGTTCGGTCGCTTCGCTCCCTCACAGCTCTTGACCCTCCTGATGCAGGTAGACCCCATCGCGACCGTCGTGCTCGGTCATCAACACGGAAATGTCCTCGGCGCGCGACGTCGGCACGTTCTTGCCCACGTAGTCGGCGCGGATCGGCAGTTCGCGGTGGCCGCGGTCGATCAGCACCGCCAACTGCACGGCGCGGGGGCGGCCGAGGTCGCGCAGCCCGTCGAGGGCGCTGCGCACGGTGCGACCGGAGAACAGCACGTCGTCCACGAGCACGACCAGCGAGTTCTCGATGCCACCGTCGGGCACCGAGGTGCGCTCGAGCGGGCGATGCGGGCGACTGCGCAGGTCATCGCGGTACAGGGTGATGTCGAGCGAGCCCAGCGCGGGCCGCACGCCGGAGAATTCCTCGATCTTGTCCGCCAGCCGGTTCGCCAGGGTGGTGCCGCGCGTCGGGATTCCCATCAGAACCACCCGCGGTGCGTCGGCGTCGCCGGAATCCAGGGCGGTCTTCTCGATGATCTGATGCGCCATCCGCGCTACCGTGCGTTGCACGTCCGACGGGGACAACAGCTCGCGTCCGGCGTCCACCCACTCCGGGGTGTGCCGTTGCGATGTTTCACTCGCGCCGGTTTTGGCCGCCCGTTCGGGCACAGCCATGCCGACCTCCTTCCCCGCCTCACCGGACGGTCCGTTAAAGGATGTCTAACTCGCCCGTCAGCTTATCAGCGCCACGCGACGCCTTTGACCAGGTAGGGGTGCCTGTGAGCGCGGCCACGGGCTTGGCGGTGGGGTTGGCGATGCGTCGGCGATCACTTGTGCGCCGAAAGTGCTGTGAGGGCCGGTATTTCGTCGTCGGTGGGGTGTGTTCGACCCCTCGGGTGCGTGACGGCATTCACTGCGGGGGCTTCACCGCATGACGTCGCCTTCCGCGATCACGATGTGGGTGCCCGCGTTGAGCAGGGCGGTGGCGGTGAGGCCGAACATGGCGTGGAAGGTGTCGCTGAAGTGGGAGGGGCTGGCAAAGCCGGCTCGGGTGGCGGCGGTGGTCAGGTCGGCGCCTTCGGAGATCGCTCGGCCTACGGCGAGCATGCGGGCCCAGACTCGGTAGCGGCGGAAGGTGGTGCCCGCGTGGGTGGAGAACAGGTGCAGCAGACGGGATTTCGACAGGTGGACTGCTGCGGCCAGTTGATCCGCGGTGACCGGGCGGGCCGGGTCGGCGCACAGGATCGCTGTCGCGGCGGCTACTCGGGGGTCGACGGGTCGGGGGGAGGGACCGCACGCGAGGTGCAGGATTTCGGCGGGGTCGTTGTTGTCGGCTGCGCGGATCAGCGCGGGTTCCTCCGCGTGGGCGAAACCGAACCCTTCGGACGTTTCGGTCATTCGAGGCAGGCAGGCAGCGGATTTGGGCGAGCCAGGATCGATATAGCAGAACAGCATTCGCGTGTCCGCCACGATCTGGTGCGGGGTACGGGCTGGGATGAGGGCGCTGCGGACTGTGCGAGCTCCGATCGCGTCGGCGCGCACAGTGAACGGGGCGTCGAGGCCGACTGCCAGGCACAGCACGGAGCCGCAGTGGCGGTCCAGGCGCAGCGACGGGCCGCAATAGACGGCGTGACCGGCCCACAACCACACCGTGGCCGAGATACGGCACGTTTTCGGAAGTGGCGGCGCACCCATACCCACCATGCTTGCACGACCCCTGCTGACCGCATCGGGGGAACGGAGGAGTGCCATGTTCGGAGAAGTCGTTGCCACGATGCTGGTCGTCGCGGTCGGTCTGGTGCATCTGGTGCCCGGTGTGGTCGCGCTGGCACCTCGTCGGGCGGCGGTCGTCTACGGGACGAAGGTGCGCGACCGTGACCTGGAACTTCTGTTGCGCCATCGTGCGGTGCTGTTGACGCTGGTCGGCGTCGGGTTGATCGTCGGGGCGTTCGTGTCGTCGACGAGGGCGGTGACGATGACGGCCGGGGTGCTCAGCACGGGTTCGTTTGTCGCGTTGTCGGTCGCGGTCGGGTGGGGGAATCTGAATTCCAGAACCCGGCGGGTGGCGCAGGTCGACGTGGCCGCGCTGGCAGCTTTGGCCGTGGCGGCGGGGCTTTTCGTCGTGGTCTGATCGCTGGCCGTTTACAGCGGCACGGGTGGTTCCGGTGCGGACTGGCGGGTGGGGATCGCGCTGATGGTCAGGGCCAGCATGACCAGGGCGATGCCTGCGAGTTCCAGGGTTGTGGGGCGTTGCGCGAGGGCTATGGCGCCGACGATGGTGGCGGTTGCGGGGAGCAGGGCGAGTAGGAGGGCGAAGCGGGCTCGGCCTACCGCGGTGAGTACGACCTGGTCCAGGGCGTAGGGGACGGCGCTGGACAGGATGCCGACGCCGAGGCCGAACAGCCAGGTGCGGGGGTCGGCGAACACTGCTGCGTCGATGGCCAGTTGTGGGATCAGGACGAAGGGGGCGAGCAGGGCGGCTGCGGCGGCCATGCCGACGGCGAGGGAGTCCTGGCCGTCGCCGGTGTCGGCTACTCGTTTGCCGACCAGGATGTAGGCCGCCCACAGCACGGCTGCGGCGAGGGCGAAAGCTACGCCGACCGGCTCGGCGTCCAGTTGCACGCCCGCGAGCATCACCACGCCGATCGCCACCAACGCGACCGCGAGCAAATCCCTGGCCTGACGTGATCCCAGCGTCGCGACGGCGACCGGGCCGAGGAATTCGATCGCGACGGCGGTGCCCAGGGGGATGCGGGCGATCGCCTCGTAGAACACGATGTTCATCCCGACGGTGACGATGCCGAAACCGGCTGCCGTCACGATCCCCCGTCGCGTCCAGCGGGTTCGCCATGGGCGCCGCCATGCCAGCAGCGCCACGCCCGCCGCGGCGGCTCGCAACCAGGCGACGGTGGAGGGTTCGGTGGTGTCGAACAGGAACACGCCCAGTGCCGCGCCCACATATTGCGAGGTCGCGGCGACGATGAAGACCATCGGCACCGACCAGCCGGGCAGCGTGCGCTTCGTCGGCTGGTCGGTTGTCGAGATCGCATTCATCCCACGATTAATCCACAGGGCCGTGACGATTTCAACGCGGATTCGCTGTCCGAATCATGCTGGGCGGATTCGCGTTTCAGGTCATCTGTGCGCCGGACGTCGGAGACCCACCGCTCGTTTGTGCGCCCTATCGCTACGCGCCGAACCATTGGGTCAGCGCTGCGCGCAACTCGGTCGAGGTGTCGGTCTGCTCGTCCAGCGTTGCGGCCCAAGCGATGTGGCCATCGGGGCGGATCAGCATGGCGTCGGCCGGGCGGTCACCGGTCTTGGCCGTGTGGATTTCGACGCGCGGTGCCCACTGTTCGACGATCTCGCGCAGGTCGGGGCGGTCTGCCAGATCGAGGAAGATGGGGCGCGCGGCGTGCATGAGTTCGGCGACGCTGGTGGCGCCTTGGTCGGTGTGCAGGGGCATGTCCGGCGCGAAAGTGCCGGTGAGCGAATGGGTTCCGGGCATCGGGTAGCGCAGGTCCGTTCCCGCGACGAGGGCTCCCATGCGGCGAAGTGCGGGCTCGTCGGTGAGCAGTTCTTGAAATACCGCGCGCAAAGCCTGTGCCGCGGGGTCCTGGCCCTGGCGAAGTGCCGCTTGGGCGCGGGTTTGCAGCAGTGCGCGACCGCCGGCGAAATGGCGTTCGTCGTGATAGGTGTCCAGCAGGTTCGCTGGTGCCCCACCGCGGATGTCGGCGGCCAATTTCCAAGCCAGGTTCACCGAGTCGGTCATGCCGAGGTTCATCGCGGCACCTGTCGCTGGCAGCAGGTGAGCCGCGTCGCCTGCTAGGAAAACCCTTCCGCAGCGGTAGTTTTCGGCCTGGCGGTCCTGAAACTGGTAGCGCGACAGCCGAGTTGGTTCGCCGAGCGGCACCTCGGAACCGAGCACGCGCCGCACGCTGTCACCCAGTTCGGCCATGGTCAGCGGCTCGTCGCTGTCGTATTCGGCGTCTTCTTCCTCGGTGGTCTGGAAGAACATCACCCGTGTTTCGGGGCTGACCGCGCCCAGCGCGAATATGCCGTTGTCGGTGTGCGTGAAGCCCGGCGCGATCCGCCCGAACCCCGGCACGTCGATTCCGCCGTCGTCGAGCACGGTCACCGACTCGTGCACCGCGACCGCGGCCAGCCGGTTCACCTCCGGATAGGTGCTGCCAGGGAATCCGATCCCCGCCAGCTCACGAATCCGACTGCGCCCACCGTCGCAACCGACCAGGTAGCGGGCTCGCACACGATAGGTCCCGTCCGGCCCGTTCACCTCCGCGACCACCGCCTCGTCATCCTGGGTCACCGCGACCACCTCGTGCCCGCGAAAGATCTGCGCCCCGAGTTCGACGGCATCCTCTGCGAGCAGTTCTTCGACGCGCGCCTGCGGAATCGCCATGGCGTGCAACGGATTTTCGTCCAGACCGGTGAAGTCCAGATACACCCCGCCGAACGGGAAAATCGGTTTCGGACTCGGATCACCACTGGCTTCGGTCATCCGATCGAGCAGTCCCCGATACCGCAACACATCCAAAATCCGCCCACCCAACCCGCTGGCCTTCTGTGCGGTTCCCGGCTTCTCCCGCCGCTCGAGCACCACCGCCCGCACCCCGCCCCGCCCCAACTCCCCCGCCAGCATCAACCCGGCAGGCCCAGCCCCGACAACGATCACGTCGGCGTTCATCTCTTGCATCTGTCACTCCCAAAGGTGGCCGGTCCCTGCGTTGCCCAGCGATTCTGCAGGACCACCGGGGCCTTGCCGCAAGCCCCTGGGTGCGTTATAAGTTGGAAGGGGAACGAGTCCTGCTCCGGTGCAAACGATTACGGTGCACGTGCGACAGACCGCCGCAAGCGGTGCGAAGGCGCGGGCGGTTATGGTCGAGCGGTGACCGACACCAAGGGCATCGCACAGACCTACTTTCGCGCCCTCGAAGCGCGTGACTGGACGGCGCTCGCCGAACTTCTCACTGATGACGTGGTGTATGAGATGCCGCAGTCGCGTGAGCGAATCATCGGCCGCGACCGGTATCTGCGGTTCAACCAGGAGTATCCCGGCGACTGGCATCTGGCGGTGCGTCGCATTGTGGCCCAGGACAATTGCGCCGCCGCTTGGATCGATGCCCGGGCCGGAGACGAACATCAGGACGCGATCGTCTGGCTCGATGTCGACGACGCCGGTCGGATCACCCGCGTGACCGATTTCTGGCCGGAAAACTACGAACCGCCCCACGGCCGCGAACATCTCACCGAGCTGTACTGACTACTCGACGCCGCGACTGGTGAAGTCGAAGGATTCGCCGTCGATGCCCCAGGAGATGATCCGTTCGGGGTGGATGCGGATGATCGCGCGTTCCTGGTGTGGGAACGGTGGCTGTTCGTCGTCGAGCGCGACGGCCGTGCCACGTACCTCGATGCCGCGAATCACGTACGGCTCCAACGAAATCTGCTGGTCGATGACGAACGACACTCGGCCGCCTGCCTCGACATTGCGGAACTTGCGGCTGGCTCGCATGCGCATGCCACCGATGTCGATCGTGCCGTCGGCGTTGACCCGGTAGTTGGTCGGGTTGTTCTGCACGACGCCGTCGGGCGATACCGTTGCCAGACGGCCGATTCCGGCTTCGGCGAGGAATTGCTGTTCGTTGCTGGTGAAGGTCATGTCGACGTCTCCTAAGTGGATTCAGAACAGGATCAGCGCGACGCACAGGCCGGCGATGGCGATGAGCTGCAGGGTGACCCGGTATTTCAGGATGCTGTCCCACTTGTCTTGCAGCGCACGGGCATCGGCGGGAATGATGCCGCTGAGTGCGGCGGCGGTCTGCTGGGTGTTGATCGGCTTGGCGATGCGGACGTAGAGCGCGAGCCAGGTGAACAACGCCGCCACCGCGATTCCCGTGGCGACAGCGGCACCGAGTTGCCCTGCGGCCAGTGCGATCACCAGGGTGAGCACCGCGGCGACCACCCCGCCCGCGCCGACGATCGGCATGCGTTTGTCGCCGTAGTAGTGACCCCATCCCGCACTGACGGTCACGGTCGCGTCGTCGAGTTTGCGGTAGACGGATCGCATGATCACCGCCGCGCAGACGTCGGTGCCATAGACCACGGCATTGGCGAGAACTGCTGCGACGGCGATGATCTGGCCGGTCATGATGAGCATTTCGAGCTTCCCTTCCCAAATTCTAGCGGCGCTAGAACCTTGAGCAACGGTAACACTCGCTCATCACGCTGTCTAGCGTTGCTAGATTTCGTCGATCGCGCGCATCAGGCGTGCCACTACCTCACTGTCATCGTGCGCCGACAGTGCCTGGTTGACGATCAGTTGATCTGGAATATCGTCGCCGCGGACGTACTTGCGGAAGCAGTTGTAGATCGCGTAATAGGCGAACGCGACCGAGTCCGGGAAGGCCAGATCGTCATCCTGCATGGCGGTCATGGGCTCGAGATAACGGGTGCCGACGTCCGCGAGATCCACGCCGACCCGAGCTGCGCCGAGGGCATCGGCGGGAAGCTCGACATCGACGCGGTGCCGGATCCCGACGACCGAGTCGCGGTAGCGAAGCGCGCGGGGTTTGCCCTTGACGTAATCGGTCCAGGTCAGCAGGGCATCCTCACACAGCGAAAGGTGAACCTGCCGTCGACCTTCAAATCCCAACTGGGAGAACAGCTGCCAGGGCGTCATGACCGATTCTAAACGCCCGCCTCGCCGCGCCAGGCAGCACGGTAACGACGGCAACCCGTTAGCCGATGGAACAATGAATACGAAAGCCATCTCACGCCATCGCCCTCGCAGCAATCGCCGTTGAAAGGCTGAAAATGTCCCCCCGGAAACTTGCCAAGATTTCCCTCACCGCCGGCGCGGTAGTAGCCGCTCTCATCGCCACCAGCGCCCCCGCCGCGGCCTCGAACTACCTCCCCGTCGAACTCCCCATGACCACCACCGGCGCCCACGGCCCCGGCTGCGCCGGCGACGTCTGGGGCGTAGGCAACGTCTACCCCGACGGCGACGTCCCCGGCACGGTAGACCTCCAGCTCAAAGGCTGGCTGAAGGTCTTCAACATCCCCGCCCCCTGGTGCACCCTGTCCCCCACGGTCCACTGGCGCAACCTCGAAACCGGCGCCACCGGCCAAGCCACCACCACCCTCGGCGCCTGGCAACCCTTCTTCTGGTCGGCCCCGGTAGTAGGCAACCTCCGCCTAGTCACCGGCCCCGGCCAGGTCGAATTCACCCTCACCTCCGACCTCCCCCACTCCCCGAGCGTCACAAGCTTCCGGGTGTACTGACACCGACCACGAAAACGGCTGTGCCACACAGGCTTCAATCCCCCACCGCGAACAGGACGCTACGCGTGAATATTCACGCGGCACTTTCCCGTTCCGCAAGGAATCGATCGAGCAGGTCGAACATCACCTCGAGGACCCTGATTTCCTGTTCGGGATCGAGGCCTGTGTCGGCGTCTCGCTCGGGCAGTGCAATCTGCGTGATCACAGCCCACCAAACAAGGTTGCTCTCGCGACGAAGGTGGTTGGTGAGAAGCCACTCGCGAAAGCCATCCAGTCCTCGACCTCCAGACCGCCGTGCCGCGTAGTCATACCCGTTCAGGAAGCACGTCACCCCACGGACGGTGGCGAAACCGATGAACATGCCCGGGCGCGCCGCGAACTGCAGCAGGTACTCGCGTTCGGTCAGGTTCTCCGGGTCCAACGGCGCCCACGTCTTGGTACGACCCCACTTGGCGAAGTGTCCATCGAGGTCTAACGATTTCTCCACCTCGCTACTTCACCATGTCGAACGGAGACCACGCACTGACGAGACTTGCTGTTGGCGGCGGGCTACAGCCGCGGCGATGGCAGGCAAGTCCTGGCGTCACCGCCGGAATGGCCCGCCACCCACAGGTCGGCATCGAACATACATTCGAACGTGCGCTAGAATGGCTCGCATGTCGCTGCCCCTGCAAGGTTCACTGTTCGATGGTGAGGCGATTGCCCTTGGGTCGATCGGGGCGGTTCGGCGTACACAACTCGATGCGACCTCGTGGGTCGATGTGCTGCCGGGCTGGTTGAGCGGGGCCAGTGAGGTGTTCGATCGGTTGGCGGAGCGGGTGCCGTGGCATGCGGAGCGGCGGCCGATGTATGACCGGGTGGTCGATGTGCCGCGGTTGGTGTCGTTTTTCGGGGAGAACGACCCGTTGCCTGATCGGATTCTGGTCGAGGCGCGGGCTGCTTTGACGGGGTATTACGAGAGCGAGCTCGGGGAACCTTTTCGGACGGCGGGGCTGTGTTTTTATCGCGATGGGCGCGACAGTGTCGCCTGGCACGGTGACACGATCGGGCGTGGAGCGACACACGACACGATGGTTGCGATCGTGTCGGTGGGGGCGCCGCGGTCGTTGATGTTGCGGCCGCGGGGCGGGGGTGCGAGTGTGCGGTTCACGGCGGGGCACGGGGATCTGTTGGTGATGGGTGGGGCGTGTCAGCGCAGCTGGGAGCACGCGGTTCCCAAAACTGCTCGGCCGGTGGGCCCTCGCATCAGTGTGCAGTTCCGTCCGCGTGGTGTGCGGTGAACTGACAGCACTGAGGGTGGCGGATGTCGGTGTCGCGCAATCAGTTTGTTGGTCCGAATCGGCGAGCCGGGGGCGACAGGCCGTTGAGTGGATCGGCGGATTCACCGACATGGCGGATTGTCGGTGGGTGGTCGTAGGATTCGGGGATGGGGAGTTCACTTATGCCGCACGTGCGGTCGTCGAATGCGTTGACGGGGCGGTGGTGCGCGACGTTCGAGGGCGGGGATGCGGTGGTCTCGGGGGCGGGGTTGTGGCCGTTGCTGGCGATACTCGCCAGCGCCGCCGCCGGACGGGCACGCGACGAACTCGCTGCCGCGGTGGACGTTCCGGCCGAGTTGGCGCAGCTGTTCGGGCTCGAAATGTTGCGTTCGCTGGATGCTTCGACAGAGGTGTCCACGGCGCTCGGGGTGTGGGTTCGGGCGGGGGTGCCGTTGCGCCGAGAGTGGGTCGACACCATGCCCACCGGAACCGTTGGTGAGCTCGGTGATTCGGCGATGCTGGACGCGTGGGCACGAGAACGCACCGATGGGTTGATCGAGAAATTTCCGGTGCCCATCGATCCGGATACCTTATGCGCGCTGGCGACCGCGCTGCTGGTTCGCACCCGGTGGTCGGAGGCGTTCAGGGAGACGATATTCGCTCCACAATCCGGACCGTGGCGGGGGCACCGAGGTCCTGGCCTGACCCGGACCGAATACGCGGACGGCAGTGTGGCGTATCTCGACGATGCGGTCACCCGCGTGATCGTGACCGGGACAGGCCAACTCGACGTCCATTTGTTGATCAGCGATCACGGTCCGATCGATGCGCTGGAAGCCGGTATCGCGGCGCTGGACGGCACAATTCCCGCATACAGCCACCTGCCCTTCGGCGTGACCGCGCCCTGCGTGGAAGTGACTCGAGTACAGACCTCCAACGGCAACTACGTGTCCTTGACGCTGCCGCCGTTCGAGGTCGAAAGCGGCCACGACCTCACCGACCACGCGGATCTGTTCGGCCTCACCGCCGCGCTGAAGGCTAGCGAGGGACACTTTCCCGGACTGTCCCCATTCCCCCTGGCGATCTCGGCAGCAGGCCAGAATATTGTCGCTCGGTTCGACGCGTTGGGCTTCGAGGCCGCCGCCGTCAGCGCTGTGTCGATGGTGGCCGGGTCTGTGCCGGTGATGGAATGGGCGACGCTCACCACGGTCACTATCGACCGACCGTTCGGATTCATGGCCGTGGACCGCCGGTCCGGCCTGGTCCTTGTCGCAGGTCAGGTCACCGCACCGCCGGTGACCTGGGATCGGCCGGTCGGCGAACAACCGGCGGTGGAACGAAATCCGGGGGCGCCGTGGTGAGATCGGTAATTCGGATTGCCGAAGATGTTGCTCAGCAACAGGATTCGGTTTCGGTACGGCTAGTGGAGGCCGTATCCTGGTAGAAGTCCGCAGTCGGGTGCACAGGGGGTCGTGGTGATCGTCGTTGTCGCGGACGAGAGCGAACTCGAAGGCGCAGAACAGATCGTCGGCACTGCCGTGCGTGACCAGGCGTTCAAAGCGGGTGGCGTGGCGGTGTTCCGCTGCCATGTGCCGGAGAGTCGGGGCGGGTCGGTCGAGGTCGACGCGCTGGTGTGCACGCCGCAGAGCGTGACCATCGTGGAGGTGAAGGGGTTCACCGCCCGCCAAGAGGGCACGTTGGCCACGCCGCCGAACGGGCCGTGGACCATCGACGGTGAACCGGCCGCGCTCTATCACGCTGTGCGGGTGCCGAACCCGTTCGTCCAGGTGCGTCGGCAGGTGTTCGCGGCGAAGAGTCTGCTGCAGCAGGCCGGGATCTTCGGCTGGGTGAACGCGGTGATCGCGCTGGTTCCGCAGCCGGGTGCCGAGATCACCATCGAGGAGACTCGGATCGCTGACGGGTATCGGGCGGTATTGGTGGACCGCGATGATGCGTCGGCGCTGCACGACTATTTTCAGGCCGAGAGCGGGCGTACCGTTCGGCTCAGTATCGAAGATGTCACGCGGGTTTTTGCCGCCCTGAACCTGGGGCATCTGTTGCCGGCATCGGATGAGCTGATGGCGCAGGGGTTTCCGGCCACGCTTGATCCGGCTGCTACCTCGCGACCGGCTTCGCCGCCTGCCTTCGAACTCGGGAGTGGGGCGGGATCTGGTTCTGATGAATCGGCTGTTCCGGCGAGTCCTGTTGCGGGGCAGTCTGGTTCGTTGCCGGTTGCCCAGGCTGCTACCCCGGCATTCCTTGCTGCGATCGATAGGCTCGCGAATCGATCGCCCGCACCTGTTCGCACTGTGAGTTCGACGCCGTCCAGCTCTTACGAAGAGGACGCTGAAACACCTGCTGGCAGTAGCGATTCTGCTGATGAATCAGATATTTCGGCGGCATCTCTCGGAGCGGTCGGGTCGAGTGGGGATCCGCTCGACAATCCGCAGGCCGGACCGGAGACCTCGGAGATCGCTCCGCTCGCCGAACCCGCAGATGACGGGGCGGGGACCGTGGGAGCGTCGAGTGGTGAATCGGCTGTCGAGGAAGTGTCGACTGTCGAAGAGGTGTCGGCCGAATCTTCTGCTGCCGACGAAACTCTCGCCCCAGCTGGCGCACCCGACCCTGTCGAAGAGGGCGATCCACCGCATGAGGACACCTCCGAAGATTCTGTCTCACTGAGCAAATCGACTGTTGGGGATGGATCAGGCGCGAGCGCTGGTGTCAGAGACGGTGACTTCGACGGCGAATCCACAACGCGCACAGCCGATGTGGAGCACGGGAACGAGAACCCTGAGCCCGAGGTCGCGAAGTCTTTCGCCGGTGCCCCGACTGACACGAGCCGCGAAGCTGGTGAGGGCCCTTCGGACGGCCCGGATTCTCCATCTGCCGCGACCCCCGCACCCGTCGCGACCGACTCCCCCGTCGCGAGCCCATCCGCCGTCGCGAGCCCATCTCTCGTCCCGGGCCCCTCACCTACCGCGAATCCCACGCCGGGCCCCGCACCAGACCCTGGCCCCGCACCAGACCCTCGCCCCGCGGACAGCAGAAGCTCAACACTCGGCGCAGCTGCCGCGCTCGCGACAGGTGCCGCACTCGGCGTTGCCTCCACCCGGTCTTCCGCCGACACCGAATCCCGAACCGCCGCATCAACTCCCAGCGGCACTGCCACCATCGCACCCCCCGCCCCCGAACCCGAAGCGCCGCACCAGAACCCAGGGCATTGGACCGAATGGGCCGAGCGCGACCGCGAGCCTCGACCGACCCTGACGCAACGATGGCAGGCACTGCGCCACCGAAACGGTCCGTCGCTGATCGAGAAGTGGCACAACCGCCCCGTCCGGCAGCGAACCACACCCAGACGCGGACTGCGGATCGGACCCGGTGTCGCGTTGATACTGTTCATCGCACTGTTCGGAGCCGGGTTCTTCGCGATCAAGGCGGTGCAGGCCGCCCAGTTCCAGATGTCGGACTACGACCGAATGTGCGGCCCGGACAAGAAACCGTTCCCCAACGCCGCACCCTACGAACGCGGCGGCGGCGCCCGCCCGATCTACCTGTCCGGCCAACTCACCACCATGGTCCACCCCGACGACCCCACCGCATGGAACCCCAGCGACCCGTCGACAGCGCAGCTCATCGCCTGCATGAAACAGCTGGAACTGCGCGACCTGGTCCAAACCTGCCAGTACGGCCCCACCCCCGGCCTGCCGATAGGACGCACCGTCAACCTGTTCCGCGCGACCTACGAGGTCGCGGTCTACGAACTGCACACCGGCCGCGAAGTAGCCAAGGCGACCATGCTCGGCGAACGCTATTCCGCCGACCCCGCCAACACCGACCAGGACCGCTGCCGAGCGGCCGCCAACGCCGACGACTACCTGGGCCGCCGCCTCGGCCAACCCTCCAAGACCCAACTCACCGGCTTCCTGGCCCCCCTGGTCCACGCCGCCCGCTGAACCCCTTGACCTCAACCCCACTCGAGGCAGCAGTATTCGTCAACGTGCCCCGAGCACACCCGACACCGCGCCCACCCAGCGCCGGTAGCGCCTCCGCCGGTTTCCTCGTACACCCACCGGCGGAGGCCGTCGGGTTCACAGCGGCGCGTCCACCGCAACGCGCACGACCTGCGCGAGATGCTGGTCCAGTTCACCGGGTTCGAAGCGCGTGGTGCCGATGACGTGCCAGAACTGCCCCGACACATTGCCCTCGTATTTGTAGCGCCCGTCGGGGGTCAACGCCGCCCACCCCTCCGGGAGTCCGAGCAACACAGCGCGGATCGTGGGTGGCGCGGTCGGGCTCGCTACACCGGACCACAGCACAACGTTGCCGTCCTCGCTGCCGCTGGCCAACAGTTCCCCGGTCGGATCGAATCCCAGGGTCGACACGCGTCGCCGATGACCTTCTAGGGTGTGCAGGTGTCGACCGGTTGCCATGTCCCACAACCGGATCACCAGGTCGTCGCCCGCGGTGGCGAGGATCCCCCGTCGAGGTTCGATGGCCGCCGCCCACAGTTTTCCGGTGTGCCGACTCATCTCGTGCAGCGGCTGGCCGGTGGTGACATCCCAGATCCGCGCGCTGCCGTCCCATGAAACGCTGGCCACTCGGTTCTCGTGAATGGCCACCGAGTACACCCGGTCTCGGTGACCGCGCAGGGTCTGCAGGCACTGCCCGGATTCCACGTTCCAGATCCGCACCGCCGAGTCGTCACAGCCCGAGGCCATGAGCACACCGTCGGCGCTGAACGCGATGGACCGCACCCGGCCGCGGTGCTCGCGGTAGTGCCCGTACTGGGCACCGGTGGCCCGGTTCCAGATGGTGACGGTGTCGTCGTCGTTCGCGGTCGCGATCAATTCGCCCGACGGAGCGAAGGCGATGGCCCAGATCGGGGCGGACTCGATACTGATATGGCGCTCATAGGAATCGGTGTCGATGTTGAACAGGCTCAGTCTGCCGTCGTTGCCGACCGTGGCCAGCTGACGCGGACGCACCGTGCTGAACAGCGCGGATTCGAAGGTGAGCAGGTGATCCTCGCTGCCCTGCACGGTGCGCACCAGTCGGCCGGTGACCGTGTCCCACAGCCGGACCACGCCGTCGTTGCCGCGGGTGGACAGCAACGTCGCGTCGGCACTGAATCCGACGGCGGAGGTTCGGCGGCCGTGACCTGCGAGCAGGTTCTTGCACGCGCCGGTGGCCGGGTCCCAGAAGCGAGTGGTGAACTGATCGTCGGTGACAGCGAGCTGGGTGCCGTCGGGCCGGAACACGAACGGCCAGATCGAGCCGGTGTGCGCGGTGAGTCGATGACGCAGATCGCCGGTTTCGCTGCTGCGCAGGCAGACCAGTCCGGCACTGTCACCGGAGGCGAGCAGCTCACCCGACGGGTCGAACGACAGCCAGTAGATCGCCGCGCTGTGCTCCGTCGGCGCGTAGAGCAGCTCACCGGTGTCCATATCCCACACCCGCAACATGCCGTCGGTGTCCCCGGAGGCGAGCACGTTGCGCGAAGGATGGAAGGCCAGGGTGTAGACGCGGCCGGTATGGCCGGTCAGTTTCCCGATCGCCGCACAGGTCGATGGATCCCACAGCGTCAACATGCCGTCGATGCCGCCCACCACCAGCAGCGAGCCCGTCGCATCGAACGCGATCCGGTACACCGCACCGTCGGCTGTGAATTCACCTTTCTGCCTACCGGTTTCGATGTCCCACAGTCGGATCATGCCGTTGCCGTAGGCCGCCGCGAGTGTGTGCTCGTGCAGCGAAAGGCTGTAGATCACCCACTTGGCACTGTCGGGCGGTCGGCATTCGTGACGGAGTTCGCCGGTCGGCAACGACCACAGTCGAAGTACTCCGTGCGCGTCGCCGGTGGCCAGTAGTTCACCGGTAGGGTCCACATGCACTGGCCACGACCACTTTTCGTGGCCCCGCAAGATCCGGCGCAGTTCGCCACTCGCCGCGTCCCAGATCCCGACCGTGCCATCGGCGGAACCGGTGACCAGCACCTGCTCGGTATAGGCGACGGCGAACGTGCGGGCGCGGTGTGTCTGCAACATGCGCAGCGGCCGACCGGTGTCGGCGTCGCAGATCAGCACACCGCCGTCATCGCTGCCCACCGCGACCGAGGCACCGTCGGGGCTGTAGGCGATCGGCTGCGGAAGTCTGCCGCGACTGGCGTGGAATCCGTGGCGCACTCCCAGTGCGGCAGGAGCGAATTCGGTATGAACCGGCGAACCTGGCACGCGAGCCGCGCCACGCAGATCCGTGCCGCCAGGACTGCCGATCACGTCGAGCAGGGCCGCGCGCTGCCAGCGGCTGCCTCCGCCGCGAGTCCCGGTCAGATCCGTGCGGACCAGCCGAGCTTTGGACAGGTCGGCATCGGTGAGATCGGCACCGACCAGGCGCGCGTCGTCCAGTCGCGCGCCCACCAGCCGCGCACCGCGCAACACCGCGTGGGTGAGGTTCGCGCCGATCAACCGTGCGCCGGTCAGGTCGGCACCGCTGAGGTCGACACCTTGCAGGTCGCGATAGGACAGGTCCTCGCCTGCCAACATCGCCCCACGCAGATCCGAGCTCGGCGCGGTGCGCAACCGGGTGGTCACCCGCAGCGCGTTGGTCCGGGAGTTGGTATCGGCGGACGCGTCGGCCAGGATCGACTCGGCCCACGTACGCAAGGCTCGAGGTTCGGCCAGATCGCACAGGAAGTCGATGACCAGCAGCGACAGCGGCGCCTGTGCCAGGTGTGGTGCGGGCTCCCCGGCGCTGATCCGCCGCGCGATGTAGTCGGCGACCAGCCACTCGGTGACCGATGAGTGGATGAACCCGAACAGGTCGTCGTCGGTGCGCACCAGCAGACTGCCCGATCCGATCGCGTGCGCCGACTGCTGGACCGACATTCGCTCGCGGCCGGCCATCTCGACGAGATCGCGCGCGACTTCGGACAGTTCGGCCGCGCGCAGATACGGCCTGCCGGTCTCCCAGACCCGCAGCGCGAAAGCCGTGACTCCCGCCCATAATTCGGCCAGATTCAACCCCGGCAGCGAACCGGCGACGGTGGCGGTGCGGTCCACTTCGTAGCGCAACCACGAATCGAGGATCTCTCGATACAGCGCCGCCGGGCCGATGGTGTTGGTCGTGCCGACCGCCGCGCGCAGTCTGCGTTCATCCAGATCGGCGATGAAGCTCAGCATTCGCGGGTTCTTGGCCAGGCTGAGCAGATCCTGGATTCCCTTGATCAGCTGCATTCGGGCATCGGCGCGGTGCGTGTCGCCGCCGTAGCGGTTGGTGAGAAACGCGTGGATCTGGGTCGGCCCGAACTCCTCGATGCTGATGATGCGCCGGTCGTCGAGAAGTCCGACGCGTTCGCCCAACGCGGTCAACACCTGTGCTCTGGACTCGAAATGTTGGGTGCGACTGGCGACGATGATCTTCGCCTTGCCGACGGCGGCCTGCAGCAAGGTTTCCAGGTGTTCGGCCGCGAATTCATAGCTGATCCTGGTCACCAACTCGTCGAAGCCGTCGAACAGCAGCACGACCCGGCCCTCACCGAGCATGTAGCGCAACGCTTTCAGGTCGATGCGGTCTTCACCGTGATTGGCCAGATGCGCCGCGACCAGTCCGTCGACCGAGTGCGTCTTGTCCAGTGCCCGAAGGTCGATCAGGATCGGGATCAGCGAGGAACTGGATTCGCTGATCCGGCGGGCCAGTTCACGCAACGCGAAGGTTTTGCCGCGGCCGAAGTCGCCCAGCAGCAGCACGAACCAGCCGTGATCGGCCTTCACGATGGTGGTCAGCTCGGCGACCAGGTCGTCCTGAATCGCGTGTTCGCTCTGTTCGAGCAGTCGGAATCGTTGCGGCACATACAGATCGGGGGGATAGCGGCGGTCCGAACGCAGGGCCGCGAGCTGGTGCGCCAAGTAGTCGGTGAGATCCAGCATCCCCTGGAACTCGAGAAAACTGCGCAGCCGCAGGCCCTGGCCGGAAGCCTCCTCACGCAACGCTCGGGACGGCGCTGTTCCGCTGTAGACGAGTTCGGACCCGAATTCGGGATCGTGGGCCAGGAAGTCCTCGATCGCCTGCCTGTTCAGTTCCTCCGGATGCGCGCCGATCCGCCACTGCACGGCCACCTCGTCACGTTGATGGGTGACGAACAGGTGCGGCGGGTCCGACTCGACGCGCCGGATGCGCGCACCGGGATAGCGCGCCTCGCACACTTCGATGATCCGCGCCAGCAGCCGCCCGTGTGGGTCGACCACCGGTGCCGGATCGGTCACCGGGTCGTCGGGATACGGGCCTTCGGCGGCAGTCGCCTCGATCACCTTGGCGTCGGATTTCGAGGCCAGTGCCGCGGTGACATTCGACCAGACCATCGGCAGCTCACCATCAGCGACGGAGGGCACGTCCCGCTGGAAGTTGAAGCGCGACAGTCCTTCTGCGGTGATATGAATGATCTCCGCGCTGCCGGGCGCCGCAGCGGGCAGGACGGGAAGTACCTCGCCGAGCCAAGCCCAGTGGAAGCCACCAGGGCCAGGACCGTGCACCAGAAGATTCAAGCGATTGCCGAGCAGCCGTGTCACCGTGGACGCGTCGCGCAACAATGCCGGGTCGGTCCGGGAGTCGCTCGTCCCCGGCAACGGGTCGTGGCGCATGACGCCGATCCGCAGCCAACCCCGCGCCTCGAAACTGCGCAATTGTTCGGAGAACCAGGCGACCTGGGTTTGCCCCACGCTGCCGTAATCGTCCTCCGGGCGATGCGTCGTGGCGATCGTGGAGTTCAGCCCGGCGACAACCACCCGTAGGTCCGGGATGGGAAACAGGGTCCATGGCTGACCGGCGTCGAAGACCAGGTGGTCCAGCCCCTGATACAGCTCGCCGAACAGCCGCGCGAATTGCTCGAGTTTCTCGAAGTACGGCGGCTGCGGCAGCCGATCGCGGGACTCGCAGCGCAGGAAGTAGCTTTCGCACGCCTTCTTGTTGACGTCGTGGTTGCCGGGCACCACGATCAACCGATCGGGCTCGAGCCCCAGCAGGATGCGCAAACCGGTCAGGAAGGTCAGCGCGGCGTCGACCTCGCGTGGGTGCCCGGATTCGGTGAGATCGCCCGATACCACGATCAGGTCCGGCGGCGGCACACCGTGATCGGACAGGTGGATCACGTCGGCCCAGATCCGCGATTGCAACTCGGCCGGGTCGGCGGGCTCGTCGCGTCCGAACAGACCGCGCCCGAATCGTGGGCCTGCCACGTGCAGCACCGAGATCCCGTTTCTGGATTCGCGGGTCCCGCCCGCACCCGGAAATGTCGGTGCCACCACCGGGGTCCGCCGATGCTCGACGGGCTGTGCGGGACCCCCACTGTTCGACCCGACCCGGTCACGGATCGCCGCGAAACCCTCCGACGGATACTCGGGTGCGTGCAGTGGCTTCGCGCGGCCGTCGCGCATGTGGCCGACCTTGTCCAACAAGATATTTCGGGCGGTTTCGGCACCGGCGACTCCGACGAGATCCAGGTACGTGCGGGTCGCGAGCAGCCCTTCAAGAGCACAGTCCGCGACCCGCACCGGCAGTAGTTTCTGCTCGTCGGTGCGAAGTGCGGCCTGCCACTCCATCGTTCCGTAATGCGAGGTCAGGTAGCTATCCGACAGCACCGCGATCACAATGGCCGAATCGCGCACGCCACGATCCATGAAATCGATGAAGTTGGTCCCCGGCACGAAATCCCACGCTTGGATCAGCGTGCGGAAACCCGCTGTCTCCAATTGCCACGCCACCCACGTGGCCCACCGCTCGTCGGCCGGTGAATAGCTGATGAAGAAGAACTCGCGCGCCCGCCCCAGGTCCGTCACACCCCAAGTATGCGCGCCCCCAGACCATCTCGAGCGAAGTCGTTATCTTCCGCGTCAACGACGGAGAACCCGTGATGCGATCATGGGTCCGTGCCCGAACAGGTCGACCCGCCACGCGCGCTCACTCCACGGGAGTGGTTGGCGCGGCGTCGACGACCGCACCTGACGGTGCTCGACTGGATCCGGATCAGCCTGCTGGTGGCAGGAGTCGGATTCGTGCTGACCGGCCTGCTGCCGCGAGCCGAGGCCGCGGAGAACCTGCGCCGGGTCGGGCCGCTGTTGCTGTTTCTCGGCAGCGTGATCGTGCTCGCCGAACTGACCAGGGAAGCAAAGGTTTTCGATGTCATCGCCCACCGCCTGGCCATCGTGGGGCGAGGCAACTATGTGGCGCTGTTCGCCCTGTGCGTGGTTTTCGCCTCGACCACGACAGTTCTGCTCAACCTCGACACCACCGCGGTGCTGCTGACCCCGGTGGTCCTCGCGCTGGCCAAGCCGACCGGCATTCCGCCGCTGCCATTGGCTATGACGACCCTGTGGCTGGCCAATACCGCGAGCTTGTTGCTGCCGGTGTCCAACCTGACGAATCTGCTGGCCGCCGACCGAATAGCCATGGGCTCCACCGAATTCGCGGCCAGAATGTGGGCACCCCAGCTCGCGTCGATCGTGGTGACCACGGCGTGCCTGTGGCTGTGGTACTGGCGTCGCGGACACCGCGACAGCGACCGGTATCTGCCGCCGCAGCCCGTGCACATCGACGGTCCGCGCGCGCGGGCACTGCAGTACGCGACCGCGGGGGCGTGCCTGCTGTTCATCGCCGCGATCCCGATCGTCGGGGATCAGATCGGGATCGCGGCGGTGGTCGCGGCCTGCATCGCGGTCGCCGCGTTCGCGATCTTGCGGCCGTCGGCGCTGCGGTGGTCGCTGATCCCGATCCAGTTGCTGATCTTCGTGGTCGGATTGTTCCTGGTCGTACCGACGTTGAGCCGGTGGGGACTCAGCGACATCATGCACGGTCTGATCGGCACCGACGACGGAACCGCCGGAGCGTTTCGGGCCGCGGCCGCAGGTGCCGGACTGTCCAATGTCGCCAATAATCTACCGGCCTATACCGCAGGCGAATCCGTCATTCCCGCCGAGAACGGGACACAACTGCTGGCCTTGCTCATCGGAACGAATGTCGGGCCCATCGTTACCCCGTGGGCCTCACTCGCGACGCTGATCGGACTCGAATTCTGTCGCACCCACGAGGTTCGCGTTCCGATGCTCCGATTCGTGTGCACCGGGTTCGCGCTGGCCCTGCTGGCAACCACGGCCGCGGTCGCCGCGCTGCTACTCACTGCGTGACATCTTGATTTCTCCGCCCACAGACCGGGACCGACGGCCTATTCTGGAATAACAGATGCGAGGGGGCGGGATGTCGCGGCTGCTGAATTGGTTACGCACCAACTTTGATGGCGTACTGGCGCTGACCATTGCGATGGTGATCGGCGTGATCGCTGTGATCGACTCGATGTCGAACCAGAACGGCTTCATGGATTCAAACCAAGATGGCTTCCTGGATTCAGGCGTCATCAACGGTGCGATATTGCTGGTCCTCGCCTTGCTGGCAGCCACGCTGTTGCGCGATCGTCGCATTGCGACCAAGGCGGTGAACGACGCAACCGCAGTCCATCTGCTCTACGGACCCGAGATCGGCCACGCGCACACCGTCGCCCGCCGCGACACCGGGCAGTGGAATTTCAAGGGCGGCACCGGAACCTACCTGCGCGCCGTCACGCTGCGCGCGTGCGTGGAGAACGCGCGACGCGAGCAACGACCGCTGCGGATGCAGATCGAGATCCTCGACCCGTCCAACGAAGCACTGTGCAAAACCTATGCGCAGTTCCGGTCCTCGCTCACTCCCGCGGCGGATCGCACCGGCGAGCAGTGGACCACCGAACGCACCCGCAAGGAGGCCTACGCGACGGTGCTCGCGGCCTGCTGGTATCGGCAACGATTCACGTTCCTCACCATCGACGTGGGCTTGTCCCATGTCATGACGACATTTCGCTGGGACCTGTCGACCAGCTGCGTCATTGTCACGCAAGACAATCCGAACACGCCCGCGCTGATGTTCGAACGAGACCGGCCCTACTATCGCGACTTCAGCCGCGAACTGGTCGCCAGTTTCAAACAGGCCAAACAGGTGCCACTGAGCCGCTCCGAGGATCTGCCACTGGCGGACGAACCGACCGTGGATCAGACCCGCCGACTGTTCGACGCGGTAGGGCTGGGATTGCCTGCCACCTACACCGATCGCGACGTCGCCGACATCGTCCGCCGCGCGCTGCAACCCCGAAACCCGTACTGATGGACACCTACACCCGGCTTCGCTCGCTGCTCACCTCGGCCGCCGCCGCCCAGGTGCGTGAGTGGGTGCACGACTACCTGGTCGGCGTGACCAGCGGGCAAACCGACGTGACCGCGGTGCGACACCCGTTGGGGTTCAGTTGTTTTCCCGTGTGGCGGCACGAGTCCTTCGGCATCTGCCTGCACGTGTGGACCAGCGATCGACCCGCCCCGCCGACCACCTCGCTGGTACACGCCCACAGCTGGAACCTGATCAGTCACATTCTGTACGGCACCGTGGTCAACGAGATCATCGAGATAACAGACGATTCGGGCACGGGCACTCATCGGGTCTTCGAAGTCCGCAGCGATGCCGAGGGCGACACCGTGTGCGCGACACCGTATTCGGTCCACTTCCGCAGCCGATCGCGCGAAGGATTTCGCGGCGGCGAGACATACACCCTGCCGCACGGCATCTTCCACGTCACCGCCGTGGACGGTGCCGCGGCGACTATCGCGTTGGGCGAACACACTCCGGGCGCGCTCGACCTGTCCCTGGGTGAGCCCGCAACCCCTGATCATCGTGTCGAACGCACTCCCTACAGTTCCAGCCAGACGCGCGAACTGGCCACGGCTGTGTTGGCGCGCCTCCGAACTGATTGCCCGCCCAGCAACTTGGAGGAACGATGCGACACAGCGAGCTCATAGACTTCACCCTCGAGCAAGCCGCCGCGGCGGCGCGTGACACCGCGGTTCGCGCCGGGAGTCTGATTCGTTCCCGGCTGACACAACCGCTGGGAATGCGGGTCAAGGACGCCAGCGGCGACCTGGTCAGTGATCTGGATATCCGCGCCGAGAAGATGATCCTGCGCGATCTGCGCCGAGCGTTTCCCCGCCATCGCGTCCTCGCCGAGGAATCAGGCGAGGTCGACGGGGACGAACCGGAGTGGTGCTGGTTCGTGGATCCGCTCGACGGCACCAACAATCTCGCTGTCGGCCTGCAGGTCTTCAGCATCGGTATAGCCCTGTGCCACTACGGAACTCCCGTTCTCGGTGTCGTCCACGAACCCATGACCGGTCACACCTGGTCGGCGGTGGTCGGGCACGGTGCGACCGGACCCGACGGCCCGGTGCGTCACACCACCGCACCACGTCCCGGCGGCGCACCCGTGCTGGCCTGGCTACAGGGCTACCCCGTCGGTCGGGCGGATGCGACCGCCCAGGCATTGCGTCTCACTTTGGAAGCCAACTCGCGACGACTGATCCAACTCTGGTCACCGCAACTGTGCTGGATCATGGTGGGCCGCGGCCTGATTCACGGCTTCGTCGGCTACCGTGCCGGGCTGATCGACTTCCCCGCGGGCAGTCTGTTCGCGCGTGAATGCGGCATCGAGATCACCGATTTCGATCGAAAACCCCTGCCCGAATCGATGGACGACTTGAACGGTGAGGTCAGCTTCCTCGCCGGCGAGCTCGACGTCATCGACGAACTCGCCCAGGTGGTGAAGTCGGTCGACGATGTGGTGGTGACAGGACTACCCTCGGCACCGAATCACCGTGCCGCCCATGGCGAACGGGCACGCTGAACCGGGCTCACAAACGACGACAGCCGCGCATCCAGGCAGGATGTGCGGCTGTCGGGCAACGGGATTCATGCCGAGACGGTGATTTCCCATTCGTAGATCGTCAGTTCCGAGGCTCCGGTGGTGTGGAGGGGGTCGGAGTGGGCGATTGTTGTTGCGGTGGGCAGGGATTCGGCCAGGATGACGTAGGCGCCGCCGGGGCTGTTGGTGAAGCCGCCGCTTTCCTGGAGTCGGCCCTTGGCCAGCAGGTCCTGCAGGAAGGTGCGGTGCGGTTCGATCACCGAGGCGTCGAACTGCGGGGTGCGGTGCGCCATCACCAGGTACTTGCGGGCCATGGTCAGGACTGGTCCTCGTCGCGCGCGGACTTGACCGCGGCCGTGGCGGCCGCGGCGGCGCGGACCTGGGGTGCCACCTGCACGACCTGGCCCAGCACACCGTTCACGAACGACGGGGAGTCGTCGGTGGACAGTTCCTTGGCCAGTTCCACGGCCTCGTCGACCGCGACGACCGGGGGGACGTCGGTGGCGTGGAACAGTTCCCACACCGCGATCCGCAGGATGGCGCGGTCCACCGCGGGCAGGCGCTGCAGGGTCCAGTCCTGCAGGTAGCCCTCGATGGTGCCGTCCACGCGGTCCAGGTCGTTGGCCACGCCTTCGACCAGGGTGTTGGTGTAGGCGTGCACGGGGGCCACGCTCTGGTCACGCAGGGCCAGGTCGGCGCGGTCGGTGAGCAGCACGGAGACGTCGACATCGCGCGCTTCCGCTTCGAACAGCAGGTCCACGGCCCGGCGGCGCGCCTTGTGGCGCGCGCCGAGCTTCTTGAACGAGCCCTTCTTGTCTGCCGAGGAGTCCGTCACGATCAGCCGTTGACGCGGCCGAGGTAGCTGCCGTCGCGCGAGTCGATTTTCAGTTTGTCACCGGTGTTGATGAACAACGGGACCTGCACCTCGGCGCCGGTTTCCAGGGTCGCGGGCTTGGTGCCGCCGGAGGAGCGGTCGCCCTGCAGGCCGATGTCGGTGTGCTGCACCAGCAGCTCGATGGTGACCGGCAGCTCGATGAACAGCGGTGCGTCCTCGTGCACGGCGACCTGCACGCCCATGTTCTCCAGCAGGAAACGCGCGCCGTTGCCCAGCGTGGCCTCCGGAATGGAGATCTGGTCGTAGGTGTCACCGTCCATGAAGATGTAGTCGGTGCCATCGTGGTACAGGTAGGTCATGTCGCGACGGTCGACAGTCGCGGTCTCGACCTTGACGCCCGCGTTGAAGGTCTTGTCGACGACCTTGCCGGACACGACGTTCTTCAGCTTGGTCCGCACGAAGGCGGGGCCTTTGCCCGGCTTCACGTGCTGGAACTCGATGATCTGCTGGAGCTGACCTTCGATTTTCAGCACAAGGCCGTTCTTGAAGTCGCTGGTGTCCGCCACTGTCCTCGGATCTCCTCGTTCGTTACTGCGTACTGGGGGTTTACTGCGTTATTCGGCGCCGATGTCACTGCACGACGATCAAATCCTTGCTGGTGCGGGTGAGCAGTTCCGGGCCCGCTTCGCGCACCACGAGGGTGTCCTCGATCCGGACCCCGCCGCGGCCGGGAAGGTAAACACCAGGTTCGACGGTCACCGCCACACCAGCCAGAAGTGTACCGGTACTGGTTTTGGCCACTCCGGGTGCTTCATGGATCTGCAACCCGACGCCGTGGCCGAGACCGTGCACGAACTGCGGGCCGTACCCGGCGTCTTCGATGATCATCCGGGCCGCGGCGTCGACCGCGCTGGTCTGCGCGCCCGGTTTCAGCGCCTGTGTTCCCGCGCGTTGCGAGGCCGCGACCAGTTCGTAGATCTCGCGCTGCCAGTCCGCGGGGGAACCGATGACCAGGGTGCGAGTCATGTCGGAGTGATAGCCGTTGACCACGGCGCCGAAATCGAACTTCACGAAGTCGCCGGAGGTCACGATCGCGCCGGTCGGGCGGTGATGCGGAATGGCGGAATTGGCGCCGGTGGCCACGATGGTTTCGAAGGAGATCGCCTCGGCGCCGTGTTCGAACATGGCCCATTCCAGGTCGCGGGCGATCTGGCGTTCGGTGCGGCCGGGGCGCAGCAGGCCGCGTTCGAGCAGGGTGGCCAGGGCCTGGTCGGCGGCGGTGCAGGCGGCGTCGAGCTGGGCGACTTCGTAGGGGTCCTTGACCATGCGCAGCTGCTCGACCAAGCCTGAGGTGGGGACAAGTTGCAAGCCGGTGCGCAGGTCCTGGAACTGCGAGTGCTGGTCGACGGTCACCACGTGGCTTTCGAAGCCCACGCGACCCAGTTGCCATTCGCCGGCCAGCTCCAGGATGCGGCGGGCGGTGGCGCGGCAGATCTCGGCCTGCAGGTCGGGGACTTGTTCGGCGACCTGGGCGGAGTAGCGGCCGTCGGTGCCGATCACGGTGCGGTCCTCGGCATCGCGCATGTCCCACGAGTGCACCAGCACTACGGCGTTGGATCCGGTGAAGCCGGTGAGGTAGCGGATGTTGACCAGGTCGGTGACCAGCAGCGCGTCCACGCCGTTTTCCACGAGCAGGCTCCGCAGGGCACCGCGTCGGGCCGCGTAATCGGGAGCCGGGTAATCAGCACACATGGGTCAACGCTACCGCTGAACTCGCGACACGTCGGCACCGTTAGGTCGGTCATTCGTGTCGGCGGGCAACTGGATACGGGTTTGTTCACATGTGCGGAAGTTATCCACATTCTGTGCTGAGGGCGGTTTTCGGTGTTTGCCAGGCAGCACGATCGATGCCATGACCACTGCCGCGTTCTGTTGCCTCATCGCCTGGTGTTTGTTGTTGGGCGTCATCGATATTCATGCCCGTCGCCTGCCCAACGCCCTGACCGGGGTGGGTGCGGTGGCGGTGTTCCTGTTCGCCTTATGGACCGGGGAGTTGGCGACCGCGGTGATCGGGGCCGCGTTGTTGACGATGCCGTATCTGGTGACGCATCTGCTGTCGCCTGCCGCACTGGGGGCCGGTGATGTGAAGCTGGCGGTGGCATTGGGGGCGGCCGCTGCGATCGCCGGGCCGCCTGCGTGGGTGTGGGCCGCTCTTGCCGCGCCGGTGCTGACGGCGGGCGTGGCTGTGCTGCTGTTGGGTAGTGATCGGCTGCGTGCGGCTCGAGTTCGGGCGGCGCCTACTCGACGGTTGGTGCCGCATGGTCCGGCCATGTGCCTGGCCACGGTGACCGCGATGGCGCTGGCATGAATGCCGGTGCGACGCGCCGGGGTGAGGCCGGCGACCATGTTTTGTCGGTGGCCCGGATGGGGTCGGTTCGGCGGGATCAGGGCGGTGGCCGCCATCGCGCGGGCGCGCGCGCCGCCCACGTGCCGCTCGTCACGTCGGCCCGCATTCCCGACCATGGTCGCCGACATGGGAAGATGGTCGGCGTGTTGCGCTGGATAACTGCCGGAGAATCCCATGGTCCCGCTCTCGTCGCCCTCCTGGAAGGGATGGTCGCCGGAGTCGAGGTGACATCGGACGATGTCTCCGCACAGCTCGCCCGCCGCCGGCTCGGTTACGGGCGCGGCGCCCGGATGAAGTTCGAGGCCGACAAGGTCACCCTGGTCGGCGGGGTTCGCCACGGCCGCACCATGGGTGGACCGGTCGCGATCGAGATCGCCAACTCCGAGTGGCCGAAGTGGACCGAAGTGATGTCGGCCGATCCGATCGACGAGACAGCTCTGGCCGGGATGGCGCGCAATGCGCCGCTGACCCGTCCGCGCCCCGGGCACGCCGACTACTCCGGGATGCTCAAGTACGGCTTCGACGACGCCCGCCCGGTGCTCGAGCGGGCCAGTGCCCGCGAGACCGCGGCACGCGTTGCCGCCGGAACCTTCGCGCGCAACTTCCTGCGGCAGGCTTTCGGTGTCGAGGTGATCTCGCATGTGGTGTCGATCGGTGCCGCGGCCAACACCACCGGTGTAACTCCCGGCGCGACCGATCTCGATGCCATCGATGCCAGCCCGGTGCGCGCGTTCGACGCCGACGCCGAAGCGGCCATGATCGCGGAGATCGAGGCGGCCAAGAAGGACGGTGACACCCTCGGTGGTGTCGTCGAGGTGATCGTGGACGGTCTGCCGATCGGGCTCGGCTCGTTCGTCAGCGGTGAGCAACGGCTGGATTCGCGACTGGCCGCCGCGCTCATGGGCATTCAGGCGATCAAGGGTGTCGAGGTGGGCGACGGGTTCGAGACCGCGCGCCGACGCGGCAGCCTGGCGCACGACGAAATGCGTCCCGGCCCCGACGGGGTGCTGCGCTCGACCAACCGTGCGGGTGGTCTCGAAGGCGGCATGACCAACGGTGAGGCGCTGCGCGTGCGGGCGGCGATGAAGCCGATCTCGACGGTGCCGCGTGCGCTGTCCACGGTCGACATGTCCACCGGCGAGGAAGCCGTCGCCATTCATCAGCGGTCCGACGTGTGTGCGGTTCCCGCCGCCGCTGTCGTGGCGGAGTCGATGGTGGCGTTGGTGCTGGCGCAGGCCGCGCTGGAGAAGTTCGGTGGCGATTCGCTGGCCGAGACCGTCGACAACATCACCAGTTACGTCAAGCGGATCGGCAGCCGCCCACACGTGCCCGCGGACAGCCGTATCCCGTGACCGAGCAGGGGCAGCAGGGGTCCGCGCCGGAGGGCGGTGCGAGCCCCTCACCGGCGATGGTCGAGCCGGGCGCTCCGACTACCGCGGGGCCCGCGGCGTCGGCGACCGACAACCCTGACGCTGGGACAACCGTCGAGCTCGACGTGATGTCGGCTGTCGAGTCCGAAGCTGCTGACCGCGTCGCACCGGCGGCGCGCGTGGTGCTGGTCGGGCTGCCCGGCTCGGGGAAATCCACGATCGGGCGCAAGCTGGCCCGCGAACTCGGGGTGGCGCTGTTCGATACCGACGCGGGTATCGAAGACGACACCGGGCGCACGATTCCCGACATCTTCGCCACCGACGGTGAGGCGGAGTTCCGGCGGATCGAAGAGCAGGTGGTTCGCCACGCTGTGCTCTCGCACGACGGGGTGGTCTCGCTCGGTGGCGGTTCGGTGCTGTCGGCGCGGACCCGAGAACTGTTGCGTGACGTGACGGTTGTCTACCTGGAAATCAGTGTGTCCGAAGGGGTTCGGCGCACCGGCGGTAGCAGCACGCGTCCGTTGCTCAACAGTGGCGACCCGGCCGCGAAGTACCGGAATCTGATGCGTGAGCGTCGCCCGCTCTACCGCGAGATCGCGACCGTGCGGGTGCGCACCGATGGGCGCAGTCCCGGTCGGGTGGTGCGGATGATTCTGACCAAGCTCGGCCTGGAATCGGTGCGCACCGACCTCGAACCTGTGCGCGCGAACACCGGAAACGCTGCTGCCCCTTCGGGTTCGGCGAACAGCAAGCCCGGCACCGGTAGCAATCGATCCAAGACCCGGCGCCGTGCGCGCACGCGTGCCGCTGCGACCCGCCGCGCGGGTGCCCCGCAGGAAGCGACCGTGTCCGAGAACCGGGCCACTCGCAACGAACAAAACCGCACGGCCACACCACAATCCGACGCCATCCCGGAGGTACCCGCCAACGGGCCGGCCCAGGGTGAGCCTCGCGCGGCGGGCAGTCGGCGATCCCGGCGCCCGAGGTCGCGCCGCGGAGGCGCACGCACCCGAACCGCAGGCAACGGAACCGCGCGCGACACACAGCAGGCTGACGCACGCGAGTCCAACGGCCAGGATCGGGCGACCGACCAAGGCTCCGGCGCGAGAAACCATCAGAGCAATCGCACCGCCGATGTGGGAAGTCGCGGCGCGGACACCGCGGGCAACCGCGATAAGAACGCTGGAGCCCCTGTCGCCGACGGCGGAGGTGGGGCGGGCAACCGGCGCACCAGCTCTGAAGGTCGCACGCGCAACCGCAGGTCGAGTGCTGGAGGCCGCGAAGCCAACCGGAATTCCGGTGCCGAGGGCCGCAATTCCGGTGCCGAGGGCCGCAACTCCGGCGCCGAGGGCCGTGCACGCGGGGCCGGTGGCGAGCAGCCCGCGACTTCCGGTGCGACGTCGGATCAAGCGGCGGGCAATACGACTGGCACGCGTCCGGCGTCGGATCGACCGGCGGGCAACGCGGCCGGGGCGCAGGAATCGGGTCAGCGGGGCGGGCAGGCCGGCGATGCGGAGCGTGGGGGCATCACCAACGAACGTCGAAGACGCGGGCAGCCGCGGCGGCGTAGCGGACGACGTAATAGCAACGACCAGAAAGAATCGGAGCAGCGCACGTGACGGAGCCGTCCATCATTGAGGTTCGTACCGCCGACCCCTACCCGGTGATCATCGGCCGCGGGCTGCTCGGCGATCTCGTCGAGGCAGTCAACGCGGGTAATGCCGTGCGGACGGTGGCGATCTTCCATCAGCCGCCGCTGGCCGAGACCGCGGAGGCGGTGCGTAAAGCACTGGCCGACACCGGGATCGACGCGCACCGCATCGAGATCCCCGACGCGGAGGACGGCAAGGAACTGGCCGTGGCCGGTTACTGCTGGGAGGTGTTGGGCCGGATCGGCCTGACCCGCAACGACGCCATCGTGAGTCTGGGCGGCGGCGCGGCCACCGACCTGGCCGGTTTCGTGGCCGCCACCTGGATGCGCGGCGTGCGGATCGTGCACGTGCCGACCACGCTGCTGGCCATGGTCGACGCGGCCGTTGGCGGCAAGACCGGCATCAACACCGAAGCGGGCAAGAACCTCGTGGGCAGTTTCCACGAGCCCAGCGCCGTGCTGGTCGACCTGGCGACCCTGGAAACGGTGCCGCGCAACGAGATCATCGCGGGCATGGCCGAGATCATCAAGGCCGGTTTCATCGCCGACCCGGTGATCCTGGACCTCATCGAGGCCGATCCCGAGGCAGCCCTTGACCCCACCGGTGAGGTGCTGCCCGAGCTGATCCGTCGCGCGATCCAGGTCAAGGCCGACGTGGTCGCCGCCGACCTCAAAGAATCGGACCTGCGCGAAATCCTCAACTACGGCCACACGCTCGGTCACGCCGTGGAACGTCGCGAGCGCTACCGCTGGCGTCACGGCGCCGCGGTCTCGGTCGGCCTGGTCTTCGCCGCCGAACTCGGCCGCCTTGCCGGTCGCCTGGACGACGCCACCGCCGACCGCCACCGCACCATCCTGGAAAGCGTCGGCCTGCCCGTCACCTACGACGGCGACGCCCTCCCCCACCTGATGGACGCGATGCAGACCGACAAGAAAACCCGTTCCGGCGTGCTGCGTTTCGTGGTCCTGGACGGCCTGGCCAAGCCCGGCCGCCTCGAAGGCCCCGACCCGTCACTGCTGGCCGCGGCCTACTCGGCCATCGCCCGCGAGGCCACCCCGGGCGGTCCGATCCTGCTCTGATCGACTCGTGGGGGGGCCGCGCCCCCCCCCGGCGGCGCCCCGAAGCACACACCCGCCACCCCACGCATTGCCGGGGGGCCCCCTCGTCCGCCCCCCCCCGTGTTGTTGGGGCGGGGCCATATGCTCCCTGGCGCGGGGCGCCCCCCCGGGGGGGTCACACCTTCTTTGTTCCTAATGTTCGGGGCCCGGCACCTCACGCCGGGCACGCACGATCGACCAGACCCTCCAGCCGACGAAGTCCGGGCGGCACCGGTTGTCCACCCGCACAACGGAACTCGCGGTGCTCGCAGGAAACCGGTTGGCGAAGTCCGTGCGGCAGCAGTTGTCCACCCGCACACCGGAACTCGCGGCGCTCGGCAGGAAACCGTTGGTGAAGTCGGTGCGACAGTGGTTGTCTACCCGCACAGTGGAACTCACGGTGCTCGGTAGGAGACCGATTGGTACAGTCCGCGCCATGAGGGACGTTCGTTTCACACGTAGGACGGCGCTGCGTGCAGCCGGAGTAGGGATCGCGGCAGGCGCGTTGGGGGTCGGGTCCGCGAAGGCGGATCAGGGGAAGACCGCGGTCGTGATCGGCAGTGGGTTCGGTGGGGCGGTTGCCGCGTACCGGCTGGGTACGGCGGGTATCAAGACAATCGTGCTCGAGCGGGGTCGTCGGTGGCCGATCACTGCGGCGGGTGACACGTTCTGTTCCAGTTCCGCGCCCGATCGTCGCGCCGCCTGGTTCAGCGATTCGCCGGTGTTGTCGCCGATGCAGCAGGTGCAGAAGATCGACCGTTATGCCGGGGTTTTGGATGCCGTGCGCGGCAACGGGCTGGTGTCGCTCTACGGTGCCGGTGTCGGTGGCGGTTCCCTGGTTTTCGGCGGGTTCCTCGCCCAGCCGCGCCGCCGCGACTTCGAAGCCAGCTTTCCCCGCGAGCTCAGCTACACCGAGATGGCCGACGTCTACTACGCGCGCGCCCGCAAGAACCTGGGCGGTGGTCCCCTGCCAGCCGACATCCTCGCGCACCCGAGCTACCTCGGTGCGCAGTCGTGGCTGCGTGACATCGCCGACGCGGGCCTGGAACCGCATTTCTTCGACTTCGGTATCGACTGGGACATCGTGCGGGCCGAACTGGCCGGCGAACGGGTGCGCTCCATTTCGATCGCCGAGATGAACAACGGAACCAACTCCGGCGCCAAGAACAGCGTCGACCGCAACTACCTGGCCTGGGCCGAACAGACCGGCAAGGTCACGGTCAAGCCGTTGCACGAGGTCACCGAAATCCGGGAATCCGGAAAGCAATTCACGGTCTCGGTGCGCCAGCTCGACGAGTTCGGCACCACGCTGAGCACCACGCAGGTCGTGGCCGATTACCTGTTCATGGCGGCGGGCTCGTACTACACCCCCGCCTTGCTGGTGTCGGCGAAGGCGAAGGGACACCTGCGCAATCTCAACCAGCATGTGGGCCAGGGTTACGGCACCAACGGTGACTTCCTGTTCAACCGTCTCAACAACCGTCGCCCGTACGGCTCGACCCACGGCGGTCCCGGTGTCGCGTTGGTCTACGACGACACCCATGAGCGCGGCTCGATCTCGATGGCGTGGCAGGCCGTGCCGCCGATCGGCGGGGTCGACTTGAACAGTCTCACCACCCACCTGATCATCACCGACCCGCAGCACCGCGGTTCCATCGATTACAACGCCGCGCTGGGTCGCGCCGAACTGAACTACCCCTTCCCCGAGGGCAACGAGGCGGATCTGCGTTCGCAGTGGATGGCGGGGAAGTTCAAGCAGTTGGCCGATGATCGAAACGGGTTCGCCGCCAACGGTGTTCCGGTGTGGCCGCGGCAGATCGGGATGGGCAGCTACTCCAGCTACCACGGTCTGGGCGGCATGGTGATGGGCAAGGCCTGCACCACCGATGGCGCGGTGCACGGGTACGACAATCTGTTCGTCGTGGACGGGTCGCTGCTGCCGGGGTCCGCCGCGCTGGTCAATCCGTCACTGACCGTGGCGGCGTTCGCCGAGCGGTGCATGGACAAGTTCTTCACCGCGGCACGCTGATTCAAACGAGAAGGGGTGGGGCCGGAATACCACCCGCCCCCCGGCCAACCCAACCGCGAAAGCTCCCGCTGGGGTACTCGGAAGAAATTTCGGGTGACTGCGTGCGGGGCGAGGTCGCGAACC
>NZ_JBHXRG010000008.1:0-90487 GCF_042716995.1 Nocardia sp. NPDC058640 | reverse complement strand
TATACAAACGAGATGGGGTCGCGCGGAATAACCCGCGCGACCCCGTCAACCGCAGCGGACTCAGCTCGCGGTGGCGTACTCGGATTCGATTGCGGGAGAAGCGGTCCGGCGCGAGTGACCGAACGCGACGCCCACCATCGCGGGCAGGAACACCAGCAGCAGGATGAACGACGCCGCCGAGGTCAGTTCGTAGAGCAGGCCCGCGTCACCGAGTTCGATGCCGGGCACTTGGTCCAGCGTCCAGCACACCGCCGAGCTGACGATCCCGGCTACGAAACCCACGACCAGCCAGCGCACGGTGAGCCCGTCGTCGCCCGAGCGTCCGTCGCGCACGCCCCAGGCGACGACTACCGCCACGATCACGAGCAGGCAGCCCGCACGCCAGAAGGTGCCGTGGGTGGGCCAGGAGTCCATGACGAAGCCGAGCAGTACACGCAGGGTCGTGACCACTGCGGCGAGGACGGCGGCTCGTAACACCCAGGCGGTCATGGGCAACACCTTAACTCGATAGAACTAGAACCGGTATCAATTCTGCGGATCGGTGAGAGCTGCCGCCATCTTCGCGCGGGGGGCAGGCCGGCCGGTGAACTGCTCGACCTGACCGTAGGCCTGGTTCAGCAGCATCTGCAGACCGCTGACCACCGTGTGCCCGGCGGCCTCGACAGCGGTCGCCAGCGGTGTCGGCCACGGGTTGTAGATGGCGTCGAGCACGACCGGTGCGGCGGCGATCGAGGAGGCGATCACCGCGGCGGCCTCGGCGGGCACCGTGCTGACGACCGCGCCCGCTCGAGCACACGCCGCGCGAACCTGGTCGGCGTCCAGCGGCACGACGGTGGCGACCATGCCGAGCTCGTCGGCCAACGACAACGCACTGCGCGCCCGTCCGGCATCGCGCGCGACCACGGTCACCGTCTTCGCGCCCAATTCCGACAACGCCAGCAGCGCGGGCCGAGCGGTACCACCGGCCCCGATCACCACGGCCTCGTCGATCGTCGAGACGCCACCGCCGCGCAACGCGCCGAGCACCCCATCGACATCGGTGCAATCCGCACGCCACCCGGCATCCACCCGCACGAGCGTGTTCGCTGAACCGACCAGCACGGCCCGCTCGGTGCGCTCATCCGCGAAAGCCAGGGCGGCCTCCTTGCCCGGCATCGTCACCGACAATCCGACCCATTCCGGGCCGAGCCCGCCGACGAACCCCGGCAGCTGCGCGGCATCGCATTCGACCCGCTCATAGGTCCAGTCCAGACCCAACGCGCGATACGCGGCCAGGTGCAGCTGCGGCGAGCGGGAGTGCGCGATCGGCTGACCGAGCACGGCCGCCTTGCGCGCGATCTCAACGCCCACTGTCGAGGATCCCGCTCTGCTCCGCCTTCACGATATTGCGCAGATGCTCGGCGTAGGTCTCGGTGAACAGCGTCGTGCCCTTCTTGTCGATGGTCACGAAGTACAGCCACTTGCCCGGCTCCGGGTTCTCCATCGCCTTCAACGCCTTGATCGACGGTGCCGCAATGGGATTCGCGGGCAGGCCGGGCATGGCGTAGGTGTTCCACGGGGTCACGCGGCTGCGGTCGTCGTCGGTGGTGGCGACCTCGGTTTCGTCGAGCGAGTAGTTCACCGTCGAGTCGAACTGCAACGGCTGGTCCACGCGCAGACGGTTCACGATCACGCGCGCCACCTTCGGCATGTCCGGGGGCAGTGCCTCACGTTCGACCAGCGAGGCCGCGATCAACGTCTGGTACGGGTTGAGCTGCGTTTCCGCGCCCGAACGCAGCAGCCCGGTGGACTCGTACAGTGCCGCGCTGGAGGTGATCAGCTGACGCAGGATCCCCACCGCGCCACCGCTGGGATCGAAATCCAAAGTGCCCGGCGCGATCAGGCCGTCGAGCTGCCTGCGCCGGTCCGGTGCGGCCGCGACCTGCTGCTTGGCCCAGTCGGGCACGCCCAGCGCAGCGAGGTCGGTGCTCGAGCCCGCGGCGTCGAGCTGTTCGTAGGTGACGCACTTGGCCGTCGGTGCGGCGCCGAGGCAGCTGGCGCCGGCGATCTTGGTGTAGATGCCTTCCTTGCGGGCGCCGGTGTGCACGTCGAGCTGGTCGTGCAGCAGCCGTCCCTCGGAGACCACGACATTGCCCACGCGCGAGTCGTCGGCGACCAGGGTGGTCACCGCGTGCTCGGCGGGGATGTTGAGCGGCACGGAGTAGAAACCGGGCTGCACGTTGTTCATGTTCGAATTACGCACGGCCGCTTCGTAGAACGCCTCCGAGCTGGCTACGACACCCTTCTCGTGCAGGGTGTCGGCGATCTGGGTGGCGGTGTCACCGGGATGCACCTGGACCACCACGAGCTCGCCGGGCGGGCCCGCGAAATCCTCGGCGGGGGTCAGGCCGCCCACGAGTTTGTACCCGGCGAAACCGGCCGCGGACACGACCAACACCAGGAACACCGCCGCGACCACCCACATGTTGCGGCGGCGCTTCTTGCGCTCGGCGGCCTTACGGGAGGCGATCCGGGATTTGGCGCGGGCGGACTTGCCCCGTCCCGAGGGCGCGCCACGTCGGGCCCGCTCGGGCGCGGGGGCACGCCGGCCGACCCGACGCGGCGGCACGACCGGTTCGGGCTCGGGTTCGGCGTCGACGATCTCGTCCTCGTAGACCTCGTCCACGTACGGCGGGATCACGTCGGTGCCGTCTTCGTCCCACTCGCCGCGATCGGGTTCCGGGCGAGGTTCGCCGCGCACGGTGCGGGCATCGATCCCCCAGTCGTTGCGACGGGGATAGCGCCGATCAGCCTCGCGCGCTCGGTAGCGTTCCTCGGCCCTGGTCCATCGGTCGGTCATGCATCATCTCCGACCGCATTCGCCGTGTGTGCGTCCTTCAACATCGAACTCCGCTCGTCCAACCATCCTTGCAGAATCGACACGGCTGCCGCCTGGTCGATCATCTGCCGCTGGCCACGTGCGCGAACTCCACTGTCGCGCAGCGCACGTGCAGCAGACACCGTAGTCAAACGTTCGTCGGAAAGGCGTATCGGAATCGGGTCGATCACCCGCCGCAACTGCTTGGCAAACTTGCGTGCGATACCCGCGGCGGTACCGTTTTCGCCGCGCAAGGTGCGTGGCAGGCCGATGATCACCTCGACCGCTTCGTACTCCCGCACAATGTCGGCAATTCTTGCGATATCGGCGGGTGGACCGCCCGCGCGCCCACCGGACTTCGCGCGCGCGACGGTTTCCACGGGTGTGGCGAGGATGCCGTCGGGGTCGCTCGAGGCGACCCCGATGCGCACGCTGCCGACGTCGATCGCGATCCGGCGACCCCGTCCGGGATCGGTCTCCGGGTGCGGTCGGTCGGCTTCGGTGTCCGACGACTCAGGGGTGGTCATCAGCCGGCGAGTTCGGCCACCCGGGCACGGACCGCGGTCAAACCGGCCGGGATGCCCGACGGGTCCGAACCCGCGCCCTGCGCCATTTCCGGCTTGCCGCCACCGCGTCCAGCGATGCTGGGGCCGAAGGCGGCGACCAGATCACCGGACTTGAAGCCCAGATCCTGCGCGGCTTTGTTCACGGTCACCACGAACGGCGCCTTGCCGTCGACATTGCCCAGCAGCACGACCACCGCGGGCTCGCTGCCCAGTCGGCCACGGATGTCGGTGGCCAGGGTCCGCAGGTCGCCCGCGGACACGCCCTCGGGCGCCGCGGCGGCCACCAGACGCACCGCACCGACGCGCTCGGCCTGGTCGGCGAACGTGCCCGCCGACGACAGCACCGCGGCGATCTTGGTGCGCTCGAGTTCCTTCTCCGCCACCTTCAGGCGCTCCACGAGCTGCTCCACGCGCGCGGGCACCTCGTCCGAGGGCACCTTCAGCGAGGACGCGACACCGGCCAGCAGCGCACGCTCCTTGGCCAGGTACTTGTAGGAATCCAGGCCGACGAAGGCTTCGACGCGACGCACGCCGGAACCGACCGAGGACTCGCCCAGCAGGGTGATCGGGCCGATCTGCGAGGAGTGCTCCACGTGGGTGCCGCCGCACAGTTCCATCGAGAACGGGCCGCCGATTTCGACCACGCGCACTTCGTCGCCGTAGTTCTCGCCGAACAGCGCCATCGCGCCCATTTCCTTGGCCTTGGGCAGATCGGTGACGAACGTGTTCACCGGGAAGTCCGCGCCCACAGCGTCATTGGACACGACCTCGATGTCGGCCTTCTGCTGCTCGGACAGCGCGCCCTGCCAGTTGAAGTCGAAGCGCAGGTAGCCGGGCTTGTTCAACGAACCGGCCTGCACGGCGTTGGGGCCCAGGATCTGGCGCAGCGCTGCGTGCACCATGTGCGTGCCGGAGTGACCCTGGGTGGCGCCGCGACGCCAGGCCGGATCCGCTTGCGCGACAACGACATCGCCCTCGGTGATCTGACCGGCCTCGACCGTGGCCTTGTGCACCCAGACCTTCTTGGCGATCTTCTGCACGTCGTTGACCTGCAGCTTCAGTCCGTTGGCGGTGATGGTGCCGCGGTCGGCGATCTGACCACCGGACTCGGCGTACATGGGGCTGCGGTCGAGGATGACCTCGATGTCCTGACCGGCGGTGGCGACCGGGACGCGCACGCCGTCGGCGATCAGGGCGAGGACGTTCGCCTCGGAGGTGAGTTCGTCGAAACCGGTGAATTCGGTGGCGCCGCGGTCGACCAGTTCCTTGTAGACGGTGAGATCCGCGTGCGCGTGCTTGCGGGCCTGGGCATCGTCCTTGGCGCGCTTGCGCTGCTCGGCCATCAACGACCGGAAGCCCTCTTCGTCCACGGAAAGGCCTGCCTCAGCGGCCATTTCGAGGGTGAGGTCGATCGGGAAACCGAAGGTGTCGTGCAGAGCGAACGCGTCGGAGCCGGTGATCTGCTTGCCGCCCTTGGACTTCACCGCGGTGGCGGCGTTGTCGAACAGGGTCTCGCCGGTGTTCAGGGTCTTGAGGAACGCCATCTCCTCGCCGACCGACACGGTCTCGATGCGCGCGAAATCGGTGGCGAGTTCGGGGTAGGACGGGGCCATCAGGTCGGTGACGACCTTGATCAGCTCGGCCATCACGGGCTTCTCGGCGCCGAGCAGGCGGGCCGAGCGCACGATGCGGCGCAGCAGGCGGCGCAGCACGTAGCCGCGGCCGTCGTTGCCGGGGTTCACGCCGTCGGCGATGAGCATCGCGGCGGTGCGGGCGTGGTCGGCGATGACGCGGAAGCGCACGTCATCGGTGTGTTCCACACCGTAGGAGCGGCCGGTGAGCTCCTCGGCCTTGTTGATGATCGGGCGCATCAGGTCGGTCTCGTAGACGTTGTCCACGCCCTGCAGCAGGAACGCGACCCGCTCGACACCCATGCCGGTGTCGATGTTCTGCTTGGGCAGCGGGCCGAGGATCTCGAAGTTGTCCTTGCTGGTGCCCGCGCCACGCTCGTTCTGCATGAACACGAGATTCCAGATCTCGATGTAGCGATCCTCGTCGGCCTCGGGGCCGCCTTCGACGCCGTACTCGGGGCCGCGGTCGAAGTAGATCTCCGAACACGGACCACACGGGCCGGGGATGCCCATCGACCAGTAGTTGTCGGCCATGCCGCGACGCTGGATGCGGTCGGCGGGCACGCCCATCTCGAGCCACATGCGCTCGGTCTCGTCGTCGTCGAGGTAGACCGTGACCCACAGGCGCTCGGGATCGAAGCCGTAGCCACCGTCTTCGACACTGTCGGTGAGCAGCTTCCAGGCCAGGGTGATGGCCTCACGCTTGAAGTAGTCGCCGAAGCTGAAATTGCCCGCCATCTGGAAGAACGTGTTGTGGCGGGTGGTGATGCCCACGTTCTCGATGTCGAGGGTGCGCACGCACTTCTGCACGCTGGTCGCGGTGGCGTACGGCGGGGTCTGCTGACCGAGGAAATACGGAACGAACGGGACCATGCCTGCGTTGACGAACAACAGGTTGGGGTCGGCCAGGATCAGCGAAGCGGTGGGAACTTCGGTGTGTCCGGCACGGACGAAATGGTCCAGGAACCGTCGTCGAATCTCGTGGGTCTGCACGAATATCCAGCTTACCGGTGCGGTCCAGGTGCTTTTTCATCGACCGGGGTGGTCCGCACCACTATTGCCCGCGCACGATCTTGCGTAGCTTGTCCACGCGCGGGCCGATGGCGCGTTCGTTGCCGTGTTCGGTGGGTAAGTAGTAGTCGGTGCCGACCAGTTCGTCGGGCGGGTACTGCTGGGTGACCACGCCCTCGCGGGAGTTGTGCGGGAACTTGTAGCCCTTGGCATTGCCGAGCAGCGCCGCGCCGGTGTAGTGGCCGTCGCGCAGGTAGGGCGGGACCGAGCCTGCCTTGCCGCGGGAGACATCGGACATGGCCTTGTCGATCGCGGTGGTGACCGCGCCGGATTTGGGGGCGGTGGCCAGGTGGATGGTGGCCTGGGCCAGGGCGAGTTTGCATTCGGGCAGGCCGACCTGCTGAACGACTTGGGCCGCGGCGGTGGCGGTTTGCAGGGCCATCGGGTCGGCCATGCCGATGTCCTCGCTGGCGTGGATCATCAGGCGGCGCGCGATGAAACGGGGGTCTTCGCCGGCTGCGAGCATGCGGGCCAGGTAGTGCACGGCGGCGTCGACGTCGGAGCCGCGGATGGATTTGATGAAGGCGCTGATCACGTCGTAGTGCTGGTCGCCCGCGCGGTCGTAGCGCACGGCGGCCTTGTCGACGGTGGCCTCGACGGTTTCCAGGTCGACGGTGCCGTCGGTGGCGGATTCGGCCGAGGCCTCCAGCGCGGTCAGTGCCCGGCGCGCGTCGCCACCGGCGATTCGGACGATGTGTTCGATCGCGTCGTCGGTGACGGCGATGGCGTCGGCCAGGCCGCGCGGGTCGGTGATCGCGCGTGCCAGGACGGTGCGGATGTCGTCGGGGGTCAGCGGTTGTAGTTGCAGCACCAGCGAGCGCGACAGCAGCGGGGAGACCACGGAGAACGACGGGTTCTCGGTGGTCGCGCCGACCAGCAGCACGATCCGGTTCTCCACCGCGGCCAGCAGCGCGTCCTGCTGGGTTTTGGAGAAGCGGTGGATCTCGTCGATGAACAGCACGGTCTGCTCGCCCGCGGTGAGTCGGCGACGGGCCAGGTCGATCACCGCGCGCACGTCCTTGACGCCCGCCGACAATGCCGACAGCGCTTCGAACCGACGGCAGGTGGCCTGCGACAGCAGCGAGGCCAGGGTGGTCTTTCCGGTGCCGGGCGGGCCGTAGAGCAGCACCGATGCCGCACCGGAGCCTTCGACCAGCCTGCGCAGCGGCGAGCCGGGGCCCAGCAGATGCGCCTGGCCGATCACCTCGTCGACGTTGGCGGGCCGCATCCGAACCGCCAACGGCGCGCCGGAATCACGACGAAACGCCGCGTCGGCGCCGGAGTCGGCGGACGCGCGTTCGCCGGGCACGTCGAAAAGGCTGTCGCTCACGTTGTGCAGGGTACTCAGCCCCTCCGACAGGTTCGGTGAAGCGCAGCCGCGACCCCGTTCGACCGGCCGATGACGAACGAACAGCCGCCCAAAATATGGACAGCTGACCAACACTTGTCGCAAAGACTTGCGCGGAAGCCTCGCGTGGGATGAAATCGCTGATCGTGGCCGAAATCGCCGAAATCCCCGCCGAGTCCTCCTTCGCTCGACGCACGCTGTTCAAGGGCGGCAGCGTCGCCGCGGTGGCGGCACTGACCACCGTCGCGCTGACCGGCCGCGCCGCCGCGACCAGCGGGGTGTTCCAGCACGGCGTCGCCTCGGGCGACCCGCTACCGTCCGCGGTCATCCTCTGGACGCGAGTGACCGTCGCCGAGGACGCCACGCCCGGTTCCGGCCTCGGCGATGCGACCCCGGTGCGCTGGGAGATCGCCACCGACCCGGATTTCGGCGCCCTGGCCGCCACCGGCACCGTCACCGCCTCGACCGACACCGACCACACCGTCAAGGTCGACGCAACGGGCCTGACTCCCGGTCAGGACTACTTCTACCGCTTCACCGCCTGCGGCCAGACCTCCCCCGTCGGCCACACCCGCACCGCCCCCGCACCCGACTCCGACGTCGACCGACTGCGCCTGGGCCTGGTCTCGTGCGCCAACTGGGAAGCGGGCTGGTTCGGCTCCTACCGGCACCTGGCCGCGCGCACCGACCTCGACGCGATCGTGCACCTGGGCGACTACATCTACGAATACGCGCGCGGCAAGTACACCGGCCGCAACGGCGCCGTGCGCGGGCACGATCCGGTCAACGAGATCGTCAGCCTGGCCGACTACCGCACCCGCCACGGCCAGTACAAGACCGACCCGGATCTGATGGCCCTGCACGCCACCGTGCCGTTCATCTGCACCTGGGACGACCACGAATCCGCCGACAACTCCTGGCGCGACGGCGCGGAGAACCACGACCCCGCCACCGAGGGTCCGTGGGCCGACCGCAAGGCCGCCTCCGCCCGCGCCTACCTCGAGTGGATGCCGGTGCGCGCGACCCGCAGCGACGGCCAGGTACAGATCTACCGGCGACTGCGCTTCGGCACCCTGGCCGAACTGTCGATGCTGGACCTGCGCAGCTACCGCGACGAGGAAGCCGGACCGGTCGCGGGCTGGCGGCACGCCGACGACCCGTCCCGCACGCTCACCGGCCGCACCCAGATGGAATGGCTCACCGCGGGCCTGACCTCCTCCCCCGCCCGTTGGAAGCTGATCGGCAACTCGGTGATGGTCGCGCCGCTGGTGTTCCCGCCGCTGGAATCGGCCACCACCGAGGCCATCACCACGGCGCTGGGCATCCCGCAGGGCGGCATCACCGTCAACGGCGATCAGTGGGACGGCTACACCGCCGACCGGCGCACGCTATTCGACGCGATCTCGCACAATCAGGTGCGTGACGTGGTGTTCCTCACCGGCGACATCCACACCTCGTGGGCGTCGGATCTGCCGGTGAACCCGGCGAACTACCCCGCGGGCCCGACGGTGGGCGTGGAGTTCGTCATCCCGTCGGTCACCTCGTCCAGCGTCGGTGACACGTTGAAGATGCCGCCGCGGACGGCGTCGATCCCCGCCGAAGAGGCCATCAAGGCGGCCAACCACCACCTGCGGTACGTCGAACTCGACTCGCACGGTTTCGGCGTGCTCGACGTCACCGCGGGGCAGACCCAGATGGACTGGTTCTACGTCCTGGACGTGACCGATCCGGGCACCGGCGTGCGCCACGGGATGTCGTTCGCGGTGCCCGCGGGTGGGCGCATCGAACAGCGGGCGACCCCGACGAGCTGAGCCGGGCGCGGGCGGGTCTGTCACCCGCCCGCGGCTCTACTCCGACCAGCGTTCCTCGAGCATCGCCGAGACCTGTTCGGCGAAGTCGCCGACCGCGTCGTCGCCGGTCATCCTGGCGTCCTCGGCCAGCGCGGACCACCGGTTGATCAGTGCCTCCGAGCGCGGCACCGACAGGCCGTGCTCGCGGGCGGTGGCGATGCGGGCGTGGTCGGCGGGCAGGAACCAGTAGGTCGACAGCCACACCCAGATCAGGCGGGCTTCCAGGATCCGTTCGGCCAGGATCTTGTCGTCGGCCAGCGACGGCCACACGCCCACCACCGCGGAGCGCCAGGCTTCGACCATCTCCTTGGCGCGACCGCGCGCGAGTTCGAAATCGCACAGGCAGCCGGGGAACGAGACCAGCGCGTACGCGATGTCGAGGGTGGCGTCGCGGAAACCGCCCCACTCGTAGTCGAGGAACCGCGCGCCCTCGTCGTTCATGATCACGTTGTCGGGGCACAGGTCCGACGGGCTGAACGCGCGATAACGGCCACCGGTGAACAGGCGGTTGCCCGCCACGATGCGTTCGGCGATCTCACCGGGCACGTCGATCCCGAACTCGGCCTGCAGCAGGCCGGGCACCTCGGCGATGGCGGCTTGCGCCTGTTGCGCGATGCCGTCGACACGATGCACCGAGTCGACCCGGCGCATCAGCGCGACGAAGTCGGGTTCGCGGCCCACGGTCGCGGCGTGCATCCGGCCCAGCGCCTGCGCGAACGCCATCAGCGAATTGCGGGTGCCCGGTTCGACCCTGGCCTGCAGCACGGTGGTGAGCAGCGCGTTGTCGCCCAGGTCCGACAGCACCAGCAGTCGGTCGGGGACGCTGTGCGCGATCAGGAACGCACCGGGTCGCTGCTCGCGACTCAGGGCGGTGGTGAACTGGTAGGACACCGCCTCGCGCAGGAACGCCGCGTCGATACTGGCGACGCCGGGCGCCATGCCACCGGTGCGCCGCTCGGTAGCGGTACCGCGCACCTGTTTCACGATCAGCGTGCGCGGCAACGAGAATGCGTTCTCCGCAACACGCACGCGTAGGACTGTCGTCCTACCACTGCCGCTGAGCTCTACCGGATCACTCAGCTTTACCGGAGCACCCATTCGCTTTGTGAGCAACTGTTGTGCTGCGGATACGACGTCGGCGGCGCGTTCGGCCAATAGTGCGATCATCGCCTCTCAAACTACTCGTAACACGTCACTTCTAGCGAGCGGTTGCACAACCTTTCCGCGTCGCTCGGCGTGTTGGCGCCGAGGTTGCGCGGATGAGCCTGTTCGCTTGACACATCAGCCGGTTGTCGGGTTTTCTCATCGTGAACTGCTGTGCGCCACACCGCAAACCGGTTGAGTCGAAAGGTCTATCACAGTGACCGACACTCCGTACGCCGCATCGAGCGATTCACCGGGCGGGTCGCCTGTTCCGGGCGGTGGCGGAAAGTTCGCCGACTCCGCGGGCACACACGAGGGCACCGGCGCCGCACCGACTTCCGGCGCGGGACCCAGTCGACACGGAATGGCCGGTAACGCGGGCTATCCGCAATTCGAAGGGCCCGGCGCCGCACAGTACGGGCACGAACCCGTCGAACCCGCACCGCCGATTGCCGGCACGGGCCCGCAGTACGGACCCGAGGGCACCGGTTCGGGTTATGCCGTGCCGCAGACGAAACCGGAGAGTTCCGGGTATCCCGCAACCCCCGCGTCCGGCGTGTCGCCCACCGGCGGCCCGCAGACGCCCGGTTACTACCATTCGGGAGCACAGGCGCTGGATGTCGGCCAGTCGCTGAGCTACGGCTGGGAGCGATTCCGGGCCAATCCGGGGCCGTGGCTGGGCGTGATCGCGGTGGGGGTGTTGATCTATCTGGGGTTCGTCGCGGTGGTCCAGATCGTCGAGCCGACTTCACCGTTCAGCGTGCTGCTGCTGTTCCTGGTGGTGATCGTCGCGCTGTGGTTGCTGCAGGCAGCGATGGTGCGTGGCGCGCTGTACGAAACCGATGGGTACCCACCGGCTTTCGGGTCGTTCTTCCGATTCGTCAACGCGGGCAATGTCTTGCTGACGTCGCTGCTGTCGTTCACGATCACGCTGCTGTTGTCGTCGCTGTGCCTGGCGCCGGGGTTGATCGCGGGGTTCCTGTGCATGTTCTCGCTGCACTTCGTGATCGATCAGGACTATGGCCCGGTGGACGCGATCAAGGCCAGTGCGCAACTGGTGCTGGCGAATCTGTGGGCGTGCGTGCTGTTGGCGTTGACGGTCATCCTGGTCACGCTGGTCGGGGCGGCGCTGTGCGGGCTCGGGTTGTTCGTGGCCGGGCCGGTCTGCGTGATCGCGGTGACCTTCGCCTACCGGATGCTGACCGCCGGACCGGTCGCACGCGTGTAGCGGGTCAGTGCTCGAGCGCTGACCGCATGCCGATGGCCCGCTTGAACCGTCCGAGCGGGCCCTTCTCGTCGCCCGCCTTCGGTCGAAGTTCCAGCACCAGCACTCCCGCGACGACGATGCCGAGCAGGTTCACCGCGAGCTGACCCGCGGACTCGAACGCCCGATGCCACTGCCCCAGCGTCGCCGCGACCACCGCGTACCCGGCGGCGGGCACGGTCGTCACCGAGATGAACACCCCGATCAGGGCCGCCGATTTCGCGGTGACCAGCGACAACATCCCCGCCGCACCGGCCAGCAGCGCCACCACCAGGGAGAACGGGCCGACCTCGTAGATGAAGTCGACGCTGTGCGCGTCGATGATGCCCGCGGTGGTGATCCAGCCGAACTGCTCCCACACGATCGTCGCGCCGAGGGTGACCACCATCGCGATCGGGAACGCCACCGCCAACGCGATCACCGAGCGACGCGCCAGCCGCCAATTGCGACGAACCAGCGCCACCGACAGCGCGGCCAGCGGTCCGAACTCCGGGCCCACCACCATCGCGCCGACGATGGTGACCGGCGAATCGGTGGCCACGCCGATCGCGGCGAGCAGGCAGGCGATGGTCAGGAACGCGACGAAAGTGGCGTTGAGCGAGGCTTCCTCGTGAGTTTCCTTGAGCAGTTGCTCCCAGACCACGGCATCGGACGGGTCGCCCGGCGCCGCCCGCACCGCACGATCGGCGGCATCGGACAGCACCGCGGTGACCGGGCCCAGCGTGATGCCGCCGTGCTCGACGATGCCCAGCGCCTTCACGTCGGCCAGGACCTTGTTGGCGCCTTCGCGGGCCACGTCGGCCTGGACCAGATCGCCCGCGGGGTCGATCGCGATCCCGCGCGCCACCGTGAGATGGGTGACGCCCGCGTCGGCTTCCAGGACCCGGATCAGCTCGTCGGTCTGGTCGGGCGGGCTGATCACTCGCAGATGTAGCACCGGTGTCCTCCTGGTCGGTATCGCGGGGGGCGATACCGATCAGAAGGTACCGGGCTACGGTGCGCGTCGGCTACTTGTCGGCCGCAACAACTTTCGGCGCGTCGGGCGCACCCTTGACCACCGGCTTGGCGTCGATACCGGCCTCCTTGCGCTGCTGCGCGGTGATCTGCGCGGGCGCGTCGGTGAGCGGGTCGACGCCGCCACCGGTCTTCGGGAACGCGATGACCTCACGGATGGAGTCCTCGCCGGCCAGCAGCGCGGTGATGCGGTCCCAGCCGAAGGCGATGCCGCCGTGTGGGGGGGCGCCGAACGCGAACGCGTCGAGCAGGAAGCCGAACTTGTCCTGGGCTTCCTCGTTGTTGATGCCCATCACCGAGAACACGCGTTCCTGCACGTCGCGGCGGTGGATACGGATGGAACCGCCACCGATCTCGTTGCCGTTGCAGACGATGTCGTAGGCGTAGGCCAGCGCCGAACCGGGATCGGTGTCGAAGGTTTCGAGGGACTCGGGCTTGGGCGAGGTGAACGCGTGGTGCACCGCGGTCCAGGCCGAATGACCCAGTGCCACATCGCCACTGGCGGTGGCCTCGGCGGCGGGTTCGAACATCGGGGCGTCCACGATCCAGACGAAGGCCCAGGCGTTCGGGTCGATGAGGTCGCACTTGCGGGCGATCTCGCCGCGCGCGGCACCCAGCAGCGCGCGGCTGGACTTGACCGCGCCGGCGGCGAAGAACACACAGTCGCCCGGCTCGGCGCCGACCTGCTTGGCCAGCCCGTCCCGCTCGGCGTCGGTGAGGTTCTTGGCCACCGGGCCGCCGAGGGTGCCGTCCTCGTTGATCAGGATGTAGGCAAGGCCCTTGGCGCCGCGCTGCTTGGCCCATTCCTGCCAGGCGTCGAGCTGACGTCGCGGCTGGCTCGCGCCACCGGGCATCACGACCGCGCCGACGTACTCGGACTGGAACACCCGGAAGGTGGTGTCCTTGAAGTAGTCGGTGAGCTCGGTGATCTCGACACCGAAGCGCAGGTCGGGCTTGTCGGAGCCGTAGCGCCGCATCGCCTCCGCGTAGGTCATGTGCGGGATCGGGGTGACGATGTCGTGGCCGATCAGCTTCCACAGCGCGGTCAGGATGTCCTCGGCCAGCAGGATCACGTCCTCCTGGCGCACGAAGCTCATCTCGATGTCGAGCTGGGTGAACTCCGGCTGACGGTCGGCGCGGAAGTCCTCGTCGCGGTAGCAGCGCGCGAGCTGGTAGTAACGCTCGATGCCACCGACCATGAGCAACTGCTTGAACAGCTGCGGGCTCTGCGGCAGCGCGTAGAAGCTGCCCGGCTGCAAACGCGCGGGGACCAGGAAGTCGCGGGCGCCCTCAGGCGTGGAGCGGGTGAGCGTGGGGGTCTCGACCTCGACGAAGTCGTGGTCGGCCAGCACCGTGCGGGCGGCGGCGTTGACCTTGGAGCGCAGACGGATGGCGTGGCCGGGGCCTTCGCGGCGCAGGTCGAGGTAGCGGTACTTCAGGCGGGCCTCGTCGCCGGGGGTCTCGTCGAGCTGGAACGGCAGCGGCGCGCTCTCGTTGAGCACGACCAGTTCCTTGGCGTCGAGCTCGATCTGCCCGGTCGGCAGCTCCGGGTTCTCGTTGCCGTCGGGACGCCGTTCCACCACACCGGTGACCTGCACACAGAATTCCGCGCGCAGCTTATGGGCCTGTTCGGCCGCATCGCCGTCGCGGAAGACCACCTGCGAAACGCCCGAGGCATCACGCAGATCGATGAAGGTCACACCACCGTGGTCACGACGCCTGGCCACCCAGCCGGTGAGGGTGACGGTCTGACCGGCCTGCTCGCCTCGCAGCGAACCAGCCAAGTGGGTGCGCAGCACGGTATTCCTTTCGACAAACTTTCGTGGACTGGTCGCACCGCGAAAACACGCGGTGCACTGCCATCGTAGTGAGACACGGTGCCCGGAGGAAAACCGATATCTTCCCCACCGTGTCAAGCTTGTGACACTGTTCACCGTCTGCGGCTTCCGTCGACGGTGAATCATGCTGTGAGGCAGCTGGACCACCGAGCGAAGGCGAGTACCGCGATGACCTTCAACGAAGGTATGCAGATCGATCCCGGCCGGGCATCGTCGGGCGGCGGACCCGGCATGGGCGGCAAAGTCGCGCTCGGTGGTGGTGCCGGCGGTTTGATCCTGTTGGTGATCACCCTGCTCATGGGTGGCGATCCGGGCTCGGCGCTGGGCAATCTCACCGGCGCGCAGGGCGGGCAGCCGCAGCCCGCCACCGCGGGCACCCCGACGCACTGCAAGACCGGCGCCGACGCCAACAAGTACGTGGACTGCCGGGTCGTGGCGACCGCGCAGAGCTTGGACGCGGTGTGGTCGGTGCAGCTGCCCGAGCAGACCGGCACGCAGTACGTGGAACCCAAGCTGCGGCTGTTCACCGGCTCGGTGAGCACCGGCTGCGGCAATGCCACCAGCGACGTGGGCCCGTTCTACTGCCCCGCCGACCAGACCGCCTACTTCGACACCGGGTTCTTCCAGGAACTCACCGACCGCTTCGGCGCGAGCGCGGGACCGCTGGCACAGGAGTACGTGGTCGCGCACGAAGTGGGCCACCACATCCAGAACCAGCTCGGCGATATCGGCAAGGCGCAGCGCGATCCGCAGGGCGCGACCTCGGGCGCGGTGCGCACCGAGCTGCAGGCCGACTGCTACGCGGGCATCTGGGCCAACTTCGCCGACAAGCAGCCCTCCCCCGGCGGCGGGCAACCTTTCTTGAAGCCGTTGTCCGACAAAGACATTCGCGATGCCCTGTCCGCGGCCAACGCTGTCGGCGACGACCGTATCCAGCGCAGCGCCGGGCGCGGGGTCAATCCCGAGTCGTGGACCCACGGGTCCTCGGATCAGCGGCAGAAATGGTTCCTCGTCGGCTACCGGACCGGTTCGGTGCAGGCCTGCGACACCTATTCCGCACGTGACCTGGACAACCCGCCCGGGCTACGCTGACCCGCGAACGCGACACCCACGCACTGACTTTCGATCGAGGGGAACCCATGCGCCCGACCATGACCGGACTGCTCGTCTGCGCGCTCGCGCTGCCCGGCGCGAGTGCCGTCGCCCAGGCCGATCCCGCGCCGCTACCGCTGGTGAGCCTGACCACGATCCCGGCGGGCTGGACCCAGCGCACCGACCTGCGCCCGGTCCTGCAGATCTTCCCCGACGGCACCGCCGTGCACATGCCCGACGCGGCGAGCAAGGACCGCAAGCCCGAGACCGCGCCGAAGAAGGTGACCGGAAAGGTTGCGGGCGAAGCGATCTCGGCCGCGCGCGACGAGATCAACGCGCTGAAGGACACCGACTTCGGTATCCCGACGGGCGAGAACCGCGGCACCCAGATCATCGACCTGATGCCCGAGGACTCCACCGACGACGCCCACCTGGTCGTCTACTCCCCCGAGGCCTCCGACGGCCTCAACCCGGAGCAGAAGGCCGCCCGCAAGCGCTTCGCCGACCTCTACAAGAAGCTGGTCGACGCCTTCAAGAGCTGACGCGTTCCACAGTCGAGGTTGCGCCGCGGAGCCACACTCCGGGCGCAACCTCTACCGCTTCAGAACCGGTCGGCTTCGGGTTCGCGTTCGTCTTCGTGGACCGCGCCGATGACCTCGGGCGTGGATTCGCCCAGCGGTCCGGTGAGATCGTCGTTGCCCGTGCGGCTTTGGTAGAACTGCACGTTGCGACCGTGTTCTTCTTCGTTGTTGCCACGGCCCGCGCCCGCTCCCGCGCCGCCGCCCATCATGCCGGAGGTACCGCCGGCGCCCGCGGCGCTGGTGGCGCCCATTCCGCCGGGGGTCATCGCGCGCCCCGCGGGCACGGCCGAACCGGGGATCGCCGCGCTGGACTTCGGGGTGCCCGCGCTCGGCACGCCGGCACCACCACCGGCGCCACCGCCACCACCGCGCGCTGCTCCGAGCGCGCCGAGTGCGGCACCACCACCGCCACCGCCACCGCTGCCACCCGAGCCGCCGGACCCGAGACCGGCCGGGACGGTCGAGCCGGGCGCACCGGTGCTGGGGTTCGCACCCGCTGCCGCGGTCGAGCCGTCGCCGCCGCCCAGCGCTTCCTGCGCCTGGGTCATCAGCGGCTCGCCGATGTTCTCCGAGACCGCCGACAGTGCTTCCTCCGGCGACGGCAGACCGCTCTGGCTGGCCAGCTGCCCGACCACATTGCTGAGTTCGCCGGTGTATCCCATGAGCTGTCCACGGGTGATGTTGACGACCGAGACCGCCTCACCCAGATGCGTGGTGGCCAAACCGATCAGCGTGGCCTGGGTCGGCGGCAGCATGATCGTCGGCGCCAGCGCCGTGGCCTGGGCCGCGAACGTGGTGGCGATCGTAGTGAGCTGCGCGTTGCCGGTCTGCACGACCGCGGCGGCCTGCTGGGTGAGCGCGGAGATGTCGATGCCGCGCTGGCCGGTTTCCTGCCCCTGGGTTTGCGCCTGCTGGCTGGCCGTGGTCGCCGCGTCGGCGGCCTGGCCCTCCCACAGCTGCTGGACGGTCTTCACACCACCCTGGGCCAGGCTCATCGCCTGTTCGATGACGGCCGAGGACTGACTCAGGATCGCGGTGGGGTCCACGGAGTTGAAAACGCCGGTGCCGAAGCTGCTGAGCAGGTCGAGGAACGGCTGGAACAGCGCGTCGACGCCGGGCAGCGCGGGCAGTGACACGCCGTTCATCAGCGCGGCGACCGGATCTTGCGGCAGTGTCGGCGCGGCGGCGGACGGGCTCGCGGCGGCGGAAGCACCCCCGCCCGACGTGCCGGTCAGTGCCGCTTTGGCCTGGTCGAACGCGGTCATCGCGGCAGCCGAGGCAGGTGCGGTGAGCTCGGCGACCGTGCCCTGCAGACCGCTCAGCGCGGAGGAGGCGTCATGGGAGATGCCGGACAGGATGTCGGAGGGCAGCATGTCCTGCGGCTGCCCGCCACCCAGGCCGCCAAGGCCGCCGAGGCCCGCGGGCGACATGCTGCCGTTCTGAGCTTCGTCGGTGATCTTCTGCGCGAGGGTGAAAACCGCTTCTTCCTCGGCCGCGAGATCGTCGGGCACCTGCATCAACGGCACGTCCAGGATCGCCTGGGTATCCAGCGGCAGCGCACCCATCGCCGAGGACGCCATCTCGGCATCGGCGGTAGCCAGCGCGGCCTCGGGGGCGATGACGCCGCCATCGGAGCTCAGCGGTTTCATGCCGCGCCTCCGAGTCCGGCGGCCTGACGCGCGAGCTCGGCGGCATTGTCGATATCGGTGGTCTCGAAGGTCACCGACGACTTGAAGGCGGCATCGGACAGCGAGCTGAACCGGGCCGACAGATCGTTGATGTCCTTGGCTTGCAACGCTTGTGCGGCCGCGAACATCGCCAGGTAGTCGGCGCCGATGAGGCCGAACACCGGCGTCGCCGCCGACACGCTGGCCACCAGATCGATGTTGCCCGCGGCGGCGACCTGCCCCGCGACTGCGCTGTTGGCCGCCGCGAACGCCGCGACCCCTGGTGTCTCCACCGAGACGTGATTCATGCGAAATCCCCCAACTCGTCGTGAAAAGTCTGCCATAGACCGCGATCAGCGGCCGCGAAACTCCCGACGCGACCCACCCGACTGCGAGTGGCTCCGAATATAGCCGAACACCCCGACAGTTTTCGAGTCGTATCACCCTCGATCCGCGCGACCCACTAGGAAAACTAGAACATGTTCTATACCCTCGGGCGCATGAAGGTCGCAGTGACCGGCGCAGCCGGCTACCTCGGTACCAATCTGATCCCCCTGCTCGTCGAGCGCGGCCACGAGGTGGTCGCCATCGACCGAGTCGCCCCGACCATCGACGATCCGGCCGTGAGCTGGATCGACGGCGATGTGCTGAACCCTGTTTCGATGCGCGCGGCACTGACCGGCGTGGAGGTGGTGTACCACCTGGTCGCGCTGATCACGCTCGCCGAACGCAACGACCTGGCATGGCGGGTGAACACCGAAGGCGTGCGCGTGACCGCCGAGGCCGCGCTGGCATCCGGGGTGCGCCGGTTCGTGCACACCAGCTCCATCCACGCGTTCGACCAGTACCGCGCGCACGGGCACATCGACGAGACCTCCGGCCGGTCCGACGATCCGAGCCTGCCCGTGTACGACCGGTCCAAATGGTCGGGCGAGCTGGCGCTGCGCCCGGTGATCGAGCAGGGCCTGGACGCGGTGATCGTGAACCCGACCGGCGTCTACGGTCCCGCCGACAACCCCGAGCGGCTGTCCCGCCTCAACAGCACCGTCGCCCAGGCGATGCGGGGCCGCATCCCGGTGATGATCGGCGGCGGCTTCGACCTGGTCGACGTGCGCGATGTGGCGCTCGGTCTGATCCTGGCCGGCGAGAAGGGCCGCACCGGCGAGAACTACCTGCTCGGCGGCGAGATGACCACCATGCTCGACCTGTGCCGGATGGCCGCGGCCCGCGCCGGCGCGCAGGGCCCCCGTTTCGCCATCCCGGCGAAGTGGCTGGGTGCGCTGCTGCCGGTCCTCGAGCCGATCAGCAGGCGTCTGGGCTCCGACATCCTGTCCAAAGCCGCACTGGGCGCGCTGATCTCGGCGCCGATCGTCGACCACGGCAAGGCCGAACGCGAACTCGGCTACCGTCCGCGCCCGACCGCGGAGACGGTCGACGATCTGGTCGATTTCCTGCGGGCGCCGCGTCAGGCTTGACACCTGTTCGAACAAATGTTCGACTCTGGGGGTGCGGTGGCAAGCCCAAACCCTCGACGCCGATGACGGCGCACTGCCCGGCCTGACCAGAGCCGGGCTGGTTCGCAGCGTCCGCACCCCGGAGTTCGACGGCATCACCTTTCACGAAGTGCTGTGCAAGAGCGCGCTGAACAAGATGCCCGAGAGTTCAGCGCTGCCGTTCCGCTGGACGATCAACCCGATGCGCGGCTGCTCGCACGCCTGCCGCTACTGCTTCGCGCGGGGCAGTCACGAATATCTGGGCTTGGATGCGGGCGAGGATTTCGATTCCGAGATCGTGGTGAAAACCAATATCGCCGCGGTGTTGCGCCGCGAACTGGGGCGCCGTTCGTGGCAGCGCGAGGCCGTGGCACTGGGCACCAACACCGACCCGTATCAGCGCGCCGAGGGCCGATATCGCTTGATGCCCGGCATCATTCGCGCGCTGTCGGATTCGGGCACCCCGTTCTCGATTCTCACCAAGGGCCCGCTGCTGCGCCGCGATCTCCCCCTGCTCGTCGAAGCGGCCCGCCAGGTGGAAATCAGTGTCGCGGTGTCGATCGCCATCCTGGACCCGGATCTGCACCACAGCCTCGAACCCGGCACCCCCGAACCCCGTGCACGCCTTGACCTGGTCCGCGCGCTGTCCGACGCGGGCTTCACCGTCCACGTCATGGCCGCCCCGATCATCCCGTGCCTCACCGACAGCCGGGCCCACCTGGAAGCCCTGTTCGCCGCGATCGCCGATGCGGGTGCGACCAGCGCCATGGCGTTCCCCATGCACCTGCGTGGTCCCACCCGCGACTGGTTCCTCACCTGGCTGGCGGAGCAACACCCGGCCCTCATGCGCCGCTACCGCCAGCTGTACCCCCGCGGCGGCAATGTCACTGCGCTGTACCGCGATTGGTTACGCGATCGGGTGAACCCGCTGCTGACTCAGTACAGCCTCCGTCAAACCCAGGGCCGCACAACCCCTCCGGCACCGCGTCCACAACCCATCGACACCCAACTGGCCCTGTTCGGCTGAACACAGCTCAAGTCAGCGCGGCGACTTCGGAATCGGTGAGCACGACCGGCGAGACGGCGTCCTTGCCGCGCACCGACTGCACCGCCCGATACAACGGGCGTTCGTCGAGACCGGCGTCGCGGGCTTCGGCGCGCAACTGCCCGACCAGCACTTCGGAGATGGCGATGGCGGCGACCAATTCGCTCGAGGACAGGGCATCGGCGAGTTTGCGCAGCGCCAACAGGTGCAGTTCGCGGCCACTGCCCACGTCGGTGTACATCGCCAGCGGAACGATCTGCGTGTCCGCGTCGGCGGTGACCTTCAAAACGATGCGGCTGAGCCTGCCCGGGTAGACCTGCAGCTGCACACCGGTGGCGTGCGCGAGGTCGACGGTGTTCTCGCCGAACAGTCGGTGCGCGCGGATCACGGTGCCGCTCAACCACATTCGACGACGCTGGAACGCGAAGACATAGGCGACGGTCGGCAGGGCCACGACCAGTCCGATCGCGATGGCGTACGGCCAGCTCAGCCACACCGCCGACAGCAGCGTGGCCCCGACACCGACGCCGAGCGCGGCCAGCGAGAGCTTGCGCAACATCGGCGCGAAGACCTCGGGCGCGACCAGGTCGATGCCCACCGGTTCCGTTGCCGCCGACTGCCCGTCCACGATGTCCTCTCCACCTTCACCGGCCCGCCCGGTGTGAGGCGCGGTCAGATTACCGCGCCCCACCGACACGCTCACGCCCACGCGAGAGCTGTCGACTCAGCCGCCCAGTGCCTCGCGCAACACCGCGACCACGCCGTCGAGCGGCACGGACCGCTGATCGCCGGTCGCCATTTCCTTGACCCCGATCGTGTTCTCGGCCAGGTCCCGATCACCGAGCACGAGCGTGTACTTCGCCCCCGAACGATCGGCGCCCTTCATCGCGCCCTTCATGCCACGCCCGCCGTAGGCCAGGTCGACGCTGATATCGGCGGCCCGCAGCTGTCCGGCCAGCGCGACCATCTTCGCCTTGGCTTCGTCACCCAGCGCCACACCGTAGACCTGGCAGCGCGCCGGGTCGGCCGCGGACTTGCCTTCCGCGGCCAGCGCCAGCACGGTCCGGTCGACACCGATGCCGAACCCGATGCCCGACAACGGCTGTCCGCCCAGTTCGGCCATCAGCCCGTCGTAGCGTCCGCCGCCGCCGATGCCCGACTGCGCGCCGAGCTGGTCGTGTACGAATTCGAACGTGGTCTTGGTGTAGTAGTCCAGTCCGCGCACCATCCGCGGATTCACCACGTAGGGCACGCCGAGCGCGTCCAGGTGGGCGAGCACCTCGTCGAAGTGGGCTTTCGCCGATTCGGACAGGTGGTCGATCATCAGCGGCGCGTTCGCGGTCAGCTCGCGCACTTCGGGACGTTTGTCGTCGAGCACGCGCAGCGGATTGATCTCGGCGCGACGCTGGGTTTCCTCGTCGAGGGGCAGCCCACGCAGGAATTCCTGCAGCAGTTCGCGGTACTGCGGGCGGCAGGTCTCATCGCCCAGCGAGGTGATCTCGAGGCGGAAGCCGTCCAGGCCAAGCGACCGGAATCCGGCGTCGGCGATCGCGATGACCTCGGCGTCCAGGGCCGGATCGTCGATGCCGATGGCCTCGATGCCGACCTGCTGCAGCTGCCGGTAGCGACCGGCCTGCGGGCGTTCGTAGCGGAAGAACGGCCCGGCGTAGCACAGCTTCACCGGTAGCTGGCCGCTCTTGTCGAGGCCGTGCTGGATCACCGCGCGCATGACACCGGCGGTGCCTTCGGGGCGCAGGGTGAAGCTCTCGCCGTTGCGGTCGGCGAAGGTCCACATCTCTTTGCTGACCACGTCGGTCGATTCGCCCACACCCCGCGCGAACAGCGCGGTCTGTTCGAATACCGGCAGCTCTACATGCCCGTATCCCGCAAGTCGGGCGGCGTGGATCAAGCCGTCGCGCACGGCGACGAACTCGGCCGAATTCGGGGGCAGGTAGTCCGGGACACCCTTCGGGGCGGTGAAGCTGCTGGTCTTCGTCACGATGGTCCAGTTTTCCCCACGGACACCCTCGGCGTCCAACCGGTTACCCTCTAACCGAACCTGACGACACGGGAGGAACGCGGTAGTGCCGAGTAACGAACAGCGACGGGCGGCGGCCAAGCGCAAGCTGGAGCGCCAGCTGGCACGACGGGCCGAGCAGGAGAAGAAGCGCAAGCGCTTGACGATCGCGGGCTCGGTACTGGGTGTGATCGTGGTCGCCGCAGCCGTGACCGGGGTGTACTTCCTCACCAAGGGCGACGACAGCGCGTCCACGAACGCCGAGTCGTCCTCGGCGGTGCCCACGACCGCGTTCGTGAACACACCCCTGGACATCCCCGGCCCGCCCCCGGCTGCGGCGAAGCCCGCGAGCGTGGACTGCGGTTACCCGGCAGGCCAGGAGCCGCCCGCCAAGCCCGTCACGGTGCCCGCGAAGACCTCGGTGGCCACCGACGGTCCCGAGGTGAAGGTGGCCATCGATTCCACCCAGGGCCCGATCGGCTTGTCGCTCAACAGCGCTGCGGCCCCGTGCACGGTGAACTCCTTCGTGAGCCTGGCCGAACAGGGCTACTTCGACAAGACCAGCTGCCACCGCATCGTGGCCACGGCCGGTTTCGGCATCCTGCAGTGCGGCGACCCGGCCGCCACCGGCATGGGTGGACCCGGCTACAGCTTCGACAACGAGTACCCCACCGACCTGTACCCCGCGGGTGATCCCGCCCTGCAGACGCCGGTGAACTACAAGCGCGGCGTGGTCGCCATGGCCAACGCGGGCTCCACGCCGGAAGGCAAGGGCACCAACGGAAGTCAGTTCTTCCTGGTGTTCGGTGACACGCAGCTGCCGCCGAACTACACCATTTTCGGCACCATCGACGAAGCCGGTCTTGCCACCTTGGACAAGGTCGCGGGCGGCGGCGTGAAGGGCGGCGCCGAAGACGGCGGCCCGGCCATCCCGATCTCGTTCACCTCCGTCAAGGTGGGCTGACACCGCTTTTCGACCAGGTCACGGACCGGACACCACTGCGGTGTCCGGTCCGTTTCCGGTTTTCGGGCCCTGACGTGCGAAGAAGATCATCAGAGGCTAGGCAACCCTATAATTCATCCGGGTTACAGCCCCCTCACCGGCAATTTCTTCGCCGCCACTCCGTCCAACCAGTCATCGCACTGTGTCCTGCGCGCGGTAGGGTCAGATATCCACTTCCACAGCAGCATCGGGAGCAGTCATGGCGGAACTCGACGACATCGGCAGCGAAACCGCATCCATGATGCGGACCATGCTGCAAATGGCCACGCTGGTGGCACTCAAGTCGCGTGAACACGGTCAGAAAGAGGCCGAGACTCGCGCGAAGGCGATCGAGGCCAAGATGAAGGAAGCGCGCGAGTTGCAGATTCGCGAGGCGCGGGATCTGAAGGCCAAGGATCCGCGGAATATGGAACTGGTGCAGATGATGTCGGTCGGGTCGCGCTCGATCGAAGCACGCAGCATCGAGTCGCGCGGGGTGGAGTCGCGTGGCATCAGCCTGAGCAAGAAAGGCTCACCCTTCGCCTCGACTGCCGCTGGGCAATCCAGCAGTGTCGGACACACGGCAAGCTATGACTCCAGCGAACGACGCGCAGCGATCGCGGCACACCTGCAGAGGGCAGGAGTAGCGCCAGATCTGGCCGAAGTGCGCATGCTGATGGAGATCGGCCAAGGAATCGACCCGGCCGACGCGATTCGACGCACCAACGCGGCAACCCGCGAATTCGGAATTGAACGCGGAATCGAGGCCCGCGGGATTCAACGCGGCGTCGAACGAGGAATCGAAAGAGGCCGCTGAAGCTGGACTCCATGTCGCTGAAGCACCAATTTCTTGGTACTTCAGCGACCCGGGTCGCCCGCTACGCGCGCGGTTCCATGGTCTTCTGCCACGGGCCGTTCGGGGGTGGGTTGGTGAACATCGCCCGGTCGGGACCTTGCGGTGGATCCTGCGGCAATGGATCCAGCATCTCCTTGTGCCCGTTGCGCACGCTGCAATATTTGAAGGGACCACGAGGGTCGAAGAGCATGGCCATATGCCGGTCCGCGTGATTGAGGAACCACACACTGATTCCCGGACCGCCCTGCAACCGGAAATGTTCCCAGGTTTGCCAGACAGCGTCGAGCCTGATCACTGCCTCGGTGTGGCGCCACCATTCCGGGCACCACACGGTGTCACTGATGTCGGTGACCTGTCTGCTGTAGACCTTGCTCAGATACTCCTTCACGAAGACGAACACGTCGTCGTAGCCATTGGCGATTTCGCGGGAGCCCGGAATTTCCTCGATCACAGCGGCTTGACCTCCTCGATATCGCCGATCTCCGTCTGCGGGACGGACTTCGACAGTGACGGTTGACTGATCAGCTCGTCCATACGCGGCTTGCCGGAGGGAATGTTGAACTCGATTGATTGCTTCACCGCGTCGACGTACTCGGTTTCCCACCACGGCACCGTGCGAACCAGCACTGCTGGTTGACCCGAGGTGAATACCACCGCCCGGCCCCGCGGTAGCGTAGCCAATCCCTGAGGGGTGAAGGTCACCGATGAACTGAGCGAACGCGAATAGCTCTTGCTGTTGCCCGACTGCGAGATCGACTGCGAGATCGAGTCGTACTCACCGATTGCCTCGGAGCGGTCGCGCAGGAATGCCATATCGTCGACACCGCTGCCGAGTACCTTGATGTTGGCCGCCGACCACAGGGCGCTCATTCCCGCCTCCCCCCAACAGCGCGCACCCTGCGCCCACGACTGCAGCACTGTCATCACCACGATGCCACGCGACCCGAAGTGGCTGTACTGCTTGGGCAGGTCCTTCCAGCGCACTACGTTTGCCGCCTCGTCGAGCACCGCGAGCAACGGAATCGGCAACCGCCCTCCTGGCGAGTGTGATGCCTTACGGGTCGCTACATCGATGACCGCCTCGGTGAGCGCACTGACCAGCGGCGCCGCCGACCCACGGCCTTCCAAGGACAGGCAGTAGAGGGTCCCATTTCGCTCGATGAAATCGAGCTCGTCGAATTGCCGCTCGCTTCTACCGGGGGTAATCCAGGCATGGACGTTCGACATCTGCAGGCACCGAATCATCTTCTTCGCGGTACCGAAAACTCCGCTTTTGGTCCGCTGGTCAGCGTTGTATTGCATGGCCAGGCCGGATGCTGTGAAGTGGCGATCCGCCTTGCGTAGCACTTCGACGGGCTCGATATTCTGCGGATCGGTGACCCACTCCCAGACTTGTGTGATCGGCCGACCCGCAATCGCGGCGGCCAAAAACATTGCGGCGAGCAGGTCTTCGGCCTCTGGATTGAAGAAGCCGTCCGCATCGGACGCTTCAAATGTGCTTTCGGAATCGGCGAAATGCCCCGCCAACCGGGCCGCCCGCATTTCACAGCCTTCCATGCGTGGATTGACCCAGGCCAGCGGGTCCCAGAACCACGTCGGCAATTCGTCGGCGACTCCCTGTGGGTCGAACACGAAGGTGGGGCTGCCCTTTGCTTCGCGCACGTTGCGGGTGGCGTCGACAACGTCTCGCTTGTTCGAGGTAGTGAGCACCGGTCCGATCGCAGAAAGGATCGCCGGAATTACGCGCGAGGTCGACTTGCCTTGCCGAGGACCCCAAATGTCGAGATGTAGATCTTCGTACGATCCGTACAGTGGGGCTCCGTCGGCGACGGCGACGCCGATCGGCACACCAGGGGAATCGGTCGTACCCAACACGATGCCGAGATCCTTCGCCTTAGCCCGAACCCCGTCCTCGGTAATCGACGCGATGGCGCTACCAGTGCCCATGTAGTCGGCCTTGTCGTCCACTGCCAAGCGCCCAGCACCCGCACGCTTTTTCAGCTGCTTGCGGATCACGAAGAACGCGATGACCGCAGCGATCACCAACAGTACGATCACCGTCGATTCAGTTGGCCACTGCAACTTTCCACGCGCCAGGTCAGCGACCACTGCGATGGGATTCGCCGGAATGCTCTGCGGCGCATCGTCCAACGCATTACCCAGATGTAAGGCAGCCGCCAACGTACCGAGCGTGGCGAAGCCGAACACGATCATGATCAACGTCGTGTCGGGTCCGATCGCGGCCGGGTCCGTCACCTTTTTCTTCGCCACGGGTGCCTCCTTGTGGACGTGGTGGGTGGGTGGTCAGCGGAATGCGTCGAGGCGCCAGCCTTGCGGCGTGTGCACCACGGTCGCGATGACCGTGCTCGGCGGTAGGGCTTCGGTGCGTCCGTTGGGGTAGACGACCGTTTGTTCGATGCCGATCTTGTATTGCGCGACGGCGGGATCCGCGGTAGCGGGGGCGGGTTCGCCCGAGGCGAAGGTGAAGGCTTCCACGTGCGCTTTCGCCTTGCCCCAGTCGGCCCATTGCAGTGACGGTTTCGGGGTGTCGGTGGCCCCGATCGATGTGTCGAGCATACGTATCATGCTGGGCCCCAGCCATTTTCGCGCGCGTTGGAGCGAGGAGCCGGGTTGTTCGGTGGTGGGGTTCCAGGTGAAGATCTCGCGCAGGGCGACTACGGCGACGCCGTCGGGTGTGGTCGGGTCGACGGCGGCTTCGAGCAGGCGGGTGGTGGAGGTGATCTGGGTGCGCGTGGGTTCGGCGGTGTCGCCACCGCAGGCGGGTACCGCGAGTGCGACAGCCACGAGCATCACCGCCGGGGTTGTGCGGATTCGTGTTCTCTCCCACCAGGTTATCGCTGGTCGCGTGCTCACAACACCCTCCTCGCCCGCGCGTCGCCGGGCACCGCCATCTCGGTGACGCCGCCGCCTCCGCTGGTCGGGGGCATCGACTGGATCATGTGACCGTTGCCCGTGTAGATCCCGACTTGTGTGGGTCCTTGGCGTCCGAATCCACTGAACACCAGATCGCCCACTGCCGCCTTCGCGATCGGGATTTCCCGTCCGGCTTCCCATTGCTGTTCGGCGGTGCGCGGCAACGACACCGCCCCCGAGGACGCGGCGAACACCGCGGCGGCGGTCAATCCGGGCCCGTCGAACCCGCCACCGCTGGGCCCTTGCGGACCGCCGCCACCCCACACGTAGGGCGTGCCGAGCCAGTCGTGGGCGGCTTCGACGATCTGTTCGCCGTCGCTGCCCTCCCCGGGGGTGAACCGGCCCTGTGCGCCGGGTGCGCGGTATTGCGGTTCCATCGACAAGATATTGGTGACGTACGGCCGGGTTTCGGAGAAGTGCGCCGCGTACTGATTGGGCATACCGCCCGAGGTCAGTACCGCGCCTTCACCGGCGTTGTAGCCGGCCAGGGTGAGCGCGGCCAGGTCGCCCGATACGCGCCCGGCGGTCAGCCAGCCGGCGATCTTGTGGGCGATCGCGCACATGTAGCGGGCTTGGCCGATGATCGCGTCGCCGTCGTCCCACACGCTGGCGGTGCCGTTGCCGTCGGCGTCGATGATGTAGGGCTTGCCGTCGTCGGGGTTGATGCTCACGGCCGTGCCGGGCAGGAACTGGGCCAGGCCTTGCGCGCCCGCGGGCGAGGTGAGGCCGCGCCGGAACCCGGACTCCTGCTTGGCTTGCGCGGCCAGCAGCGACGAGGAGATCTCCGGGCAGACCGTGCCCGCGCGCCGGTACCAGATCTCGAGTTCGGCGGGCACCTTTCCGTCGGCCAATGCCCCACCGGCGCTGCCGAATCCGCGCACACAGTGGGGGTCGCTCGAAAATGCCCGTGCACCACCGACATCGGGGGTGGGTGCGCCGTCCAGCCAGGGCATCGGGTCGATCTGACGACCACCGGTGAACCGACCGCCGGGCACGATCTCGAAATGCAAGTGGGGGCCCGAGGATTCGCCCGCCGAGCCGACCATGCCGATGGGCTGACCAGCGGTGACGGTCTGGCCGGTGCGCACTTTCACGCCCGCGTCCCACATGTGGCCGTAGACCGCGGAGTAGGCGCGCCCGTTGGTGTCGACGGCGTCGACCACGATCCAGTTGCCGAAACCCGAAGCGGCACCGGCGGCTACGACGCGCCCGTCGGACACGGAGTAGATCGTGGTCCCGTCGGCCGCGGCCATGTCGATGCCCTTGTGGTCGCCGCCGCGCGAGCCGAACACGTCGGAGATGGTGAAGGTGCCGATCTCCATCGGCATGGTGCGACGCAACGGGCCGACACCGGCGGCCAGCGACGGCGTGCCCGTGACAGACGGATTCTGTGAGGGGACAACCGAACTGGTCGCCCCCGCGCGATGGTCGCCGCCCAGTTGCGGCAGGGTGGGCACCGCTGACCCGTTCAGCACGTCGTCGGTCTCGCAGCCCTCATCCGAGGAGGGCAGCACGATCACCATCACCAGTGCCACCAGACCGATGACGGCACCGATCGTGGTCAACATCATCGTGCGGACGTTCACCGGCCGCCTCCCCGCGTTCCGCGCCGGGCGTCGGCTCGAGCGCCGTCCGCCGCGGCGCTGGTCATGTGCGGCGCCGGGACTCGTTGAGCGTGTCGGCGAGCGTGCGGTTCATCTCCGCGGCGGCGGCCAGCTGTTGTTGCAGCAGCGCCACTTTGCGGCGCAGCGCGGTGGCGTCGAGGCGGTCCAGGCTGGGGTCCTGGGTGGCGCGGACCCAGTTGCGCACCGAGTTGGCGTGCACGCCGATCTGTTCGGCGACCATGCGGCAGGCCTCGGATTCGCTGCGCAGTTTGTCGGTCAGCGCGACCACCTGCGCGACGGCGGCATTGCGCACCTCGGGCGAGACCCGACGGTAGGACCGGTGCGGCATCATTGATCACTCCCGTTCGTGTAATCCGGTGTGCCCCTCGGGTTATCACCGAACTCGCTGAACCGCTGATTCGTGTCGTGGATTCCGCTTTCCCGCTCCGACACCGTGAACTCCATGTGGAAGGGAATACCGGGCCGACGATCTTCGCCGACCTTCAACAAGAACTTGCCGGTGCCCGGCGGCGACGGTCGCTGCTGGCCGGGTTTGAGCGCCTCGCCCGTGAGTGCTTGCGGCGCAGACCAACTGGTGACCATCTCCTGTTCGGCGGAGGTGAACGGCACCGTGGAGTCGAGCCTGCTGATCTCCTCGGCGGGCAGCGCCCCGAAGATCTTGGCGCGCGCGCGTTCCAGGAAGCCGATGGCCTTGGCGATCGCGGCGTCCGAGCCCAGTGCCTGCAGGTCCTTGATGGTGTGGCTGATCATGATCAGCGCGGTGGCCAGGCCGCGCTGCAGGCGGGTCAGTTCGTCGACGCGGTCGACCATGAAGTCGCCCAGCCCCAGCACCTGCCACAGCTCGTCCATCACCACCTGGAAGTAGCGTTGCGGGCCCAGATCGGCGTCGGCGAGCACGTGCGCGGCTTCCACCGACGCGAAGCCGTCGGCCCAGCAGGCCAGCATGACCGCGGCTTTGAGTTTCTTGTCGCCGCTGGGGATGTGCGAGACGTCGATGCAGACCGCGACGGCGCTGGTGTCGATGGGCACGCTGGTCTGGCCGTTGAAGATCGCACCGAAGGGGCCCTGGGTGAGCGCGCGCAGTGATCGGCGCAGGCCCTTGATGGCGTTCTGGTATTCGTCGGTGTTGTCCGCGCCGGCGTCGAGCATCATTTCCGCGCCGCCGTCGACGATCACTTCCAGGAGGTTTTCCATGATCGGCGGTTTGTCGGGGGTGAAGCCGCCGGGCTGGTAGAGGATGCGCAACGCGGTGGCGATGAGCGTTTCCTCGAAGTCGGCCACGCGCGCACCGCGCACCAGTTCCACCAGGCCCGCGATCAGCGTGACCTGCCGGGCGCGCAGGTCTTGCAGCACCTGACGTTGCAGTGCGGGTTTGTCTTCCAGTCGCGGCACCACCGAACCGAGCACGCCGGCGGCGAGGGGGTTGAGCTTGCCGTGCCCGTAGCCGAGGTCGATCACCTGGCCGCCGACCAGTTCGACCATCTTGCGGTAGTCGGGTTTCACGTCGGCCAGGATCAGCGGGGTGATGCCCTGGGCGATGCCGCCGAGCACGATCCGGCGCACCAGCGAAGACTTACCGAAACCGTTGAGGCCCAACACGAAAAGGCTCGGCGCGGTGATGAAACTGCCGCGCATGAACCAGTTCATCGGATCGAAGCAGACCGGGGCGCCGGTGTGCAGGTGGGAACCGAGCGGGGTGCCGATCAGTGGCGCACCGGCACCGACGGACCACGGCCACAGACCCGCGACTTGGGCGGTGGTGGCCCGGTACTCGACCGGGCGGCCGACCACGTTCATCTTGCCGCCACCCGCACCCGAATACCCACGGTCGGTCAATTCCGCTGTGGTGCGGTCGAATCCGTCCTTGACCACGGCCTCGCTGCGGGCGTTGGCATTGTTGCGGCGCAGGTCGTCGGTGTGAATGCGGAACGTCGCCCAGGCCGCGCGCAGACCCGACTGTTCGCGCGCGATCATCTCGTAACGGGCACGGGTCGCGTCATCGAGCAGCGACGGACCCGACTGCGAACGCCGGTCCGGCTTGGTCGATTTCGCCGACCGCCCCGACCCCATCGCCCGATCGGCGGCCTCGTCGGGCCGCACCGGACGAACAGCCTTCGCGGGCCGCTTCTTCTTCACCTTCGGCGGAGCCTGCTTCGGCCGACGCTTCGGTTCCCCTTGCGGCCGTTCCTGCTCCAACCGCGGCCCATGATCCTGCTCACGTAACCCACGCTGCGCCCTGGCCGCCCGCTCGGCCTCGGGACGCGGCCGCCGAGTCCGCCGCTCCCCTGTGCCTTCGCCGCCACGCACGCGCTCGCCGCCACGCGCACGACCCGGCTCGTCGCCGCGGCGTCGAACCGGGTCATCCTCGCGCAAACCGCGGGCAGCGTTGTCTCGTGACCACTGTGCATCGTCTTCGCGCGGCCGACGCGCCTCATCCTCACGAGTCCGCGGCGGCTGCTCGCCACGGGGTCTGGTCGGCCGACCTCGATCCGAACGCTGGTCCTCACGCGACCTGCGGGGTTGTTCCTCGGGCGTGCGTGATCCCCGCGCCGAGCTTTCTCGCTCGTCGCGTTCGGTGCGCTCGTCGAGGTCGAGCACGTCGTCGCTCACGCGCGGCGCGCTGCCCGTTGGTCGTGGCTGTTCGCCGCGGATGCGCGGCGGCCGGTGGATCGGGCGCAACGCGACGTCGTCGCGGTCGCGCACCGGGGGTTCGTAGTCGCGTCCCATGGTCGCCTCACCCCGCCAATGCCTTCGGAATGGTTGCGTGTTCGGGCAGGATCACGCCGCAACCAAGAGAGGCCGCGAACGCCGCGGACTGGTAGCGGTAACAGCGCCGGATCTTGAGCCGGGCTTGGGTGGACAGGTCTCGAGTGATGGCTTCGATGCGGGGCAGGTCGCCGCGCAGCGGTTCGGTGATGGTGACCAGCGCGCCGAAGCGGGTGACACCGTGGCCGCGTGCCTGTTCCTCACGGGCCTGCTGGGTGGCACCGACTCGCAGCGTCGCCGCCGCCGAGACCACACCGCGCTCGCTCTGCTGCGCGACGAGGGCGTTCTTGAAGTCGTCGTCGACGATCTCGGCGGCGTCCGCCGCGGAGTGCGGCCGGTAGACGATCGCGATGCGTTTGCGTGGCACTTCGGGATTGGGCGCCAGCAGTCGCTGCAACACCCGCTCGTCCACGGCACCTTCGGGCGCCGCGTCCATCTCCCAGGTCACCGAGCGCCCACCGTCGTGGATCAGGTGATCCCACTTCTCGTCATAGGAGACCGGACCCGCGTCGTCCCACCCGAGACCGTGCCCACCGGGATCGGCCGCGGCCACCTCGAGATCGGCCTGCGAGGCCGGGTCGTAACTGCGGCGGATGAACGAGATGACCTCTTCGGCCGACATCGGCTGCGCCCGCACGCCCGCCTCGGCCAGCGCCGCGCAGATACCGGGCAGCCTGCGCCCGATCTCCACGGCCTCCTCCGCCGGGTTCTTGCGACGCTCGGCGGTGGTCGCCTTGAACGTGATGGCCACCCGAGGCAGCAATTGCACCCGCTCCTGCGGTAATTCCGTCGCCAGCTCGTACATCACCTGCTGCGCCAGTTCGGGCGCTTCGGGCCGGGTGATGGTGGAAACCTCGTTGAGCAACCGGTTTCCGGTCTCGGGCACCGTGTCGATCACCGGCACCACCGCCACGATGTCACTGGTCTGCCCGACCGAGGCAAGGAACGTGCCCCAGGCCGCGACCCAGCGGTCGATCACCGGCTGATCGACGGCTTCGTGCCCCTGCGGCCAGGCCCGCAACACCACCGTGTACTGCGCGAACGCGGGCAGATGGATCATCCCGAAGTGGTAGCCACCGGCGTCGATGCCTTCGTACAGCTTCGACGGCGCGAGCAGCCCTGGCAATTTCGTGACACCGCCGGGAATCCGGGAGAACCGGCCACCGCGGTACACGTGCTCGCCGTTCTTGCGCGAGCGCCTCCAGTTGAACATCATCAGTCCCGTCTCATAGCCCGATCGGCCGCCCGTGCGCCACACCAGGGGCACCATCACCAGCGCGCCGAGCCCGCCGACGATGAAGCCCCATTTGAATCCACCGACCATCGCGCAGATCAGTGCCGTGATCACCACGACGAAACCGATCACGGTCTCTTCCCAGCGCAGCCCGAAAAGGCCCGCGCTGCGCGGTTTCTGCCACAGCCCGTACGAGCGGCGCTCGTAGGTGTCTGTCGGTGAGGTCGTCATCGCGGAATTGTGCTCCTGCCCAGGTCGGGTGAACGATTCGCCCAGCGGTCACCGGCGACGTCGCCCATGGTTTGATCCGAGCGGGTGGCCCCACCGGCCGCGGTGCGCGCGGCGACCACATTGCGGGCCCCCGCCGGTACCGAGCCGGAACTGGCCGCCGGGGGCGCCGCCGCACCACCGCCTCCGCCGCCGCCGCGTGGTGGCGGTGTCGGTCGCGGACCACCACCGGGCCTGCCCGCGCCACCGGCACCCGATCCACCGGCGAAGTATCCCGCCGATCCGGGTGCCGCGACGGGCCGCGACGCAACGGCTTTCGTACCGATGGCACCCAGCGCCATCGCGCCCAGACCCACACCACCGGCCACCACCAGACCCGAACCACCCTGACCGACCGTGGCCACCGCCGGTGCGACCAACCGCATCAGCGCGGGCAACACGAACGCCACGCTGCACAGCAGCACCAGCGCCACCAGCATTCGCTGCGCGTCCTCACCACTGGGCAACCCGCCGGACTGGGTGGTCTCGTCGACGTGCCCCGCGGTGGTGAACGCGATCATGTACACGATCGCGGCCACCGGTTTGAACAGCATGAACGCGATGATCCAGCCGACCAGTTTCTGATACGACTGCTTACCGGTCCCGGTAGCCGACGCGGCCGCCGCCAACGGCAACACACCCGCCGCGACCACCAGCAGACCCTGCCGCACGATGGCCAACACGATCTGCGCGAGCGCACCGAGCAGTCCGACGATCGCGATGATCAACACCAAACCGGGCGAAAACGCTTGCAGTTTCGAGGTTTTCACCATCAACTCGGCCATGTTCTTGGCATTGCCGCCGGTGGCGTCCTCGATGATCCATTCGGAGAACTTGTCCGAGGCGCGCGTGCCCGCCACGATCACCGCCCCCAGCATCCACGAACTGAACACCACTCGGGCGAACAGCCGGAACGATTCCGCGGCCTCACTGACCGCCGCCCCGCGTCTGGCTTCGGCCAACCGGCCGCCGGTGATGATCACCGACGCGATCAACAGCAATATCTGTATTTGATAGGTGTAGTCGTTGATCTTGGTGAACAGCTCCCCCGAGTTGCTCACCGCCTCGTTGGGCACCTTCATCCAGAAGGTCAACGCCAGGATCAGCGCCTCCCCCAGGCCCTTCATCAGCGAGTCGACGACCTTGCCGAAGGTGGAGTCCCACGCCTTGTCCTTGACCGCGGTGGCCGCGTCGCCGGGATGGGAGGCCGCGTTGCCCGCCTTGCAGACCGCCGAAGCCGCGTCGCCGAGGGAGATGCCGGGGATGGCGACGCCGTCGAGGGTGTCGTGCAGTTCGTTGCACGCCTCGTCGAAGCCGTAGGTCTGGCCCATGGCCACGGTCGGTGTGGCGAGCATGACGGTGAAGACCACCGCGAAGATGGTGAAGATCCGCCTCAGCATTGATTGCACCCCTGCATGATTCGCGCGGCTTCGATCCGGGCTGTGCTTGTCCACGATGGTCACCATGTCGTCCACCCCGTCAGCGTTTCCACGTATTCGGTCTGCGCATTGGTCGTGGTGGACGGTTTCAACCGCCAGTCACCGTCGTCCCACACCACGATCATCCGCATGGCGGCGTAGGTCTGTTTGCCGCCCAGCACGGGGCCGCGCGAGGCCAGCCGCACGATCGCCAGGTCGTCGGCGTAGTCGTCGATTTTGAACGCGTCGGAGGCCACGAAGTACCGAGTCACCTTCTCCGGTTGCTGTTTCGGCAGCCGGTCACCCGACAGCGCCGAGTCGTAGGCGGCCAATTGTGCTGTGCTGACCCGTAATTGGTTCACGTACAGGTCACGGTCGGCCGGGCGCGCGTTGAGCCGATAGGTGATCTGCGCGGCGGCAAGGGCCGCGCCCTGCGGGGTGTGCGCGTACCCGACGGCCAGTCCGTCTTCGATGCGGGTCGGGCCGTCGGAGGTGGAGAACGGGACCGACGCGCCGTAGACACGCTGCCACCCATGCGGTTTCGTGGTGCCCTCCGGCGCGGCGGTCAGCCAATCCGGGTCCGCGGCGGTACGTTGCGTACCCGGTTGCTGGGCCAACGGCTGGCCCGCCGGATTGTTCGGAATGTCGACCCGCCTGCCCAGCAAGTCGACGTCAGGTTCGGCGAAACCTGTTCCGCCCGCGGCCTGGGCGGGCGGGGGTGCACTGTCGACCTCGGTGTCACCACCGCGGGTGAAGTACACCACCGCGCCCGCGACCAGGATCAGCGCGAGTAAGGCACCGGAGGCGATCATGCCGAAGGAAGCGCGGTCGCGCGTGCCCGGCTCCTTCTCGCTCACTGCGGTCCCTCCGATATCACGATGTCGTGCGGTCGTTCAGTAATTTTGTAACCCAACAATTTTCGCACCGCGGCCACCCTGCCCCACCGCGGTCACGGGCCAACTCATGCCGGCAGGAAAGCCAGCGCGATCGCCGACGCGGTACTGGCTACCGAGGCGCCGATCAGACTCATCAAGATGCCGTGCGAGGCATCGTTGACGGCCAGGTCGCTGCGGAACGCGATCCACAGTCGACCCGCCGCCAGGATCATCCAGGCCAGGCACATCAACAGCACGAACCACAGCAACCAGTTCAGCAGCTGCATGATCGGCGCCAACACCTCGGCCGGGAGCTGTTTATAGGCGAGCACAGTGATCACTAACCGATGACCGCACTCATGATCGTGCCGGCGCTGGTGGCCACGACGCCGCCGATCATGGCGCCCGCCACCATCTTCGGCGACTCGAGCCCACCACCGGTCCACCGCTCCCACGCGAACTTACCGCCCGCGTAGGTGATGCCGCAGATGCCCGACAGCAGCACGAACCAGGTGAGGTAGCGCACCAGCTGCAGGATCTTTTCCGAGCCGGGGGGAGCTTCCGGGGTCGGATTTCCGACCTGGGCCAGCACGGTGCCGTACGTGTCCTGCACGGCGAGGAGGAGCATGCTCATCGGGTGCCTTTCTCCCACTGTAAAGGTGTTGTGCCGCAAACACTTCGACGCCGACACACGTTTGTACACCACCGACCGGATTCCCGCCCGGCGTTCATGATCGACTCTCGCCGCTACCGGGCGCACCGAGACTTGCCCGGATCGCGGCGACCACATCGGTTCCGAGCTCACCGATTTCCAGAGGCACTTCGTCGAGCGGGTCGGCGCGGCGTTTCTTGACCGCCACCTCGTCGCCCGGCGTCCACACCGGCAGCGCGTCCGATTCCACCAGGGTCCATTCCTCGAACCAGGGCACCTGCCAGACGTGTCCGGCCAGCGAGCCGACCACGTCGCGGTAGCGCCGGATCTCCGGTGGCATCCGACCCGGACGCGCGGCGACGGTGATCAGACCCAAAACCAGTGCCGGACCGGCGAGTCCGGCGTGGTGCTGGCGCAGCAGGTCGTGCGCGCGAGTGAGACCGGAGATGGTTTCCCTGGCGACCAGCACGACATAGGGCGATTCGCGATCGAACACCCCGGGCCAGCGTCCGCGCGCGTCGGCGGCGGGTGCCAGCACGTGCGACAGCGTGGTCGCACCCGCGCCACCGTGCACGCCCAGCAACCACACCAGTGGCGCCCGGCCGACCCCCGGCACCGGGCGCTCCCAGATCTTGGCGCGCAGCGACTCTGGCGGCGCGACTACACCGGCGGGGGCGTCCGGTTCACGACGACGACGAAGATTCATGGCTGCCGTCATGATGCCACCCCGGCCAGCAGGTCCGCATATGCCGAACGGGTCGCGGTGGCCAGCTCGCTGTGGCGCACGAGCTCGCCGCGCGCGAGGTGCGGGTCGTACGGGATCTCCACGACCTCGCGCACCCAGCCCGACAGGTGTTCGCGCAAATGCTCGGCTACTCGGGAGTCGTCGTGCGAATACTGGTGTGAGACAACGATAGTGGTGTCGGCCACCACGCCCGCGCCGTCGTCGCCGTAGTGGTCGTCGAGCCATTCCAGGGTCACCCGCAGGCGGTTGGCCGCGTCCACGCGCGCCGGAATGGTCAGTACCAGGGCGATATCGGCGTCGTCGAGCAGGGGTCGCAGTTGCCGTCCGGCTATCGGATTGCCGCCGTCGTAGACCGCCGTATACCCGCCGGAGTCCAAAGTCCTTGCCACAGTGAGATATGTCGCGCGCCGACGGAGCGGGGTCGCGTCGCGCCACAGCAGACCGAAACCGGAGGTCGAGCGCGACAGGCAGTCTTCCAGCGGGGCGGGTTCGTCGTCGCCGCGGCCGTAGACCCACGACTGCAGGTTCACCGGGTGCAGGTGTTTGTCCGCGCCACGCAACGCGATATCGCTGCCGGCGGCGGTCGCGTCCACGGCCACGGTCGTCGCGCCCACGGCGGCCAGTTCCGCGGCCAGGCCGAGCACGGTCGTTGTCGTGCCGGCACCGCCGCAGCCGCCGACCACCAGGATCGGTCTGCGGGTGCCGTCGCGGCGTTCCCCGTTCTTGCGCCGTAACCGCACCACCGGGGCCGGATCACGCACCGGATCGTCGGCCCCGTCCGGGGCCTCGTCGAGCCATCGGCTCCAGTCGTCTGTCATCGCTTCTCCTTACCCTGCCGCGATGCCCGTGATGAGCGTGCGATCGCCGACCTGCGCTGTGCGCACCGACTGCTTGGTGTAGGTCGCCGGTGCGCCCGCGGGCCGAAACTCGGTGACCTCCACAGTGAACCGGTCGGTCGCGACAGTAGTGATCCGCACGCAGTGGGTGGTGCCCACCGGGATGGTGTCGATGCCGCGCTGGATCACCGCGGCGGGCGACACTTCGGCGTCGGGGGTGACCACCGCGCGGGCTTGCGCACCCGATCGGGTCACGTAGTAGGCGTGCTGGAAGGCCAGTACCGCGTCGGGACCGGAGTCGGTGCCGCCCGCTTCGGCGCTGCGGACCACGGTGTCGGTGCGTTCGGTCGGGCACTGTCCGGCGGGGTCGGCGGTCAGGTTGCCCGCGGTGAAATGCAGGGGCGAGTCCGCGTGGCGGGCGGTGGTGGTGGCGCCGCGCCCGAACAGCAGGAAGGCCACGCCGGTCGCGGCGACCACGAGCACCAGCACCGAGATCGCGAGAACGACCCAGGCGCGGTGGCGTTTCCGGTTCGCGCGCAGAGCGCCGGAGGGTTCCAGGACTCGGGCGTCGTCGTATTCGTCGGTGGCGGCGTCGGGCCAGGGGAATTGGACGAGGTTCGCGTCGTAGTCGTCGTCGGTGGCGGGCGCGGGGTCGGCGACCCAGTCCGACCAGCCGCCGGTGTAGTCGCTGCGGCGGTCGGCCAGCTGTGCGGGGGGTGCGGGGATCGGTTCGGGTTCGACCGGCTGTGCGGGTTCGACCGGGATCGGCTGTTTGTCGTAGTCGAGGGCGTCGATGTCCACGGACTGGCTTGTCGTGTCATCGAACTCGGCCACGCGCTGGAACGGTTCGATCTTCGCCTTCGACTCGACATGCTCTACGGCGTCGGGCTGGAAGTCCAGGGTCAGGCTGAACGGTTCGGCGGCATCGTCGGGCTGCTCGTCGCCGGCCACCGGGTCGGTGGTGCCCCCGCGCGCGGGGTCGTCGGGCTGGGTCTGCGGCTCCAGGGCCGAGTACCAGCGCGACAATTCGTTGTACGACTTCAACATTCCCCCCTTTCCACGGCGCCGGGCACAGTTCGCATCGAAGACCTCTCGGTGATCAGTTCACAGAGAACGGACAGGTGGAGGTGCGGTGGTGAAGGGTGTCGCGGCAGGCGGAGTCGTCGCGCCGCCGGATTGAGGCGCCATCGGCTCCTGTCCCGAACCGAAATTGTCCCCCACCACGGCGTGCGGATGTTGTAGACGCGCCGCCAGGGCTCGGAAACATTCCCAAACCGCGCGAGTCGGACATCCCCGCCGAAATCGACAGCGAAGCAACGGTGAACGCCGTGCGCGTCGCCGTCAGGTGTGTCGTGTACCGAGCATTATCGATCCGCATCACAGTCCGTTTCCGCTGACCAGTGGAGCGTTGAAACGCACTAAACCGTAACAGATTCCGGGTATCCCAACCGCTGCCCTTCGCGGCCCTTTCACTGCCTCCGGCAAACGCTGTGCGGCCAGCAATCTTTCGGCGATCCGACGGTGACACGCGAAGGCCCGGACACCTTTACCTGTGTCCGGGCCTTGCGTGTGTGTCAGGCGGCGGAGGTCACCCGGTACACGTCGTACACGCCTTCGACGTTGCGGACCACGTTGAGCAGGTGGCCCAGGTGCTTGGGATCGCCCATTTCGAAGGTGAACTTGCTGATCGCGACGCGGTCGCCGTGGGTGGTGACCGCGGCGGACAGGATGTTGACCTTCTCGTCGGCCAGCACCTTGGTCACATCCGACAGCAACCGGGTGCGGTCCAGCGCCTCGATCTGGATGGCGACCAGGAACACCGACGACGGCGAGGGCGCCCAGGAGACCTCGATGATGCGTTCGGGCTGTTCCTGCAGCGAATCGGCGTTGGTGCAGTCGGTGCGGTGCACGCTGACCGAGCCACCGCGGGTCACGAAGCCCATGATTTCGTCGCCCGGCACCGGCGTGCAGCACTTGGCCAACTTCGCGACCGTGCCCGACGCGCCCGGAATGAGCACGCCCGCATCGCCGGTGACGCGTTGCCGCGCGGGGGTGGTCGACGGGGTGGACCGCTCGGCCAGCTCGTTCTCGACGTCGCCGATGCCGCCCAGTTGGGCCATGAGTCGTTGCACCACATGGTGCGCGGACACCTGGTGTTCGCCGACGGCGGTGTAGAGCGTGGTGATGTCGCTGTAGTGCAGTTCGTGCGCGACCGCGGTCATGGCCTCGACGCTCATCAACCGCTGCAGCGGCAGTCCGACGCGCTTGACCTCCTTGGAGATCTGCTCCTTGCCGCTTTCGAGGGCTTCCTCGCGCCGTTCCTTGGCAAACCATTGGCGAATCTTGGCCTTGGCGCGCGGGGAGACCACGAACTTCTGCCAGTCGCGGCTGGGGCCCGCGTTCTGTGCCTTGGAGGTGAACACCTCGATGACTTCGCCGTTTTCGAGTTGCCGTTCCAGCGCGACCAGTCGGCCGTTGACCCTGGCACCGATGCACTTGTGCCCGACCTCGGTGTGCACGGCGTACGCGAAGTCGACCGGGGTCGATTTCTGCGGCAGCGTGATCACGTCGCCCTTGGGCGTGAACACGAAGATCTCCGGCGATTTCAGGTCGAAGCGCAGCGATTCCAGGAACTCCGCGGGGTCGGCGGCTTCACGCTGCCAGTCCAGCAGTTGGCGCATCCACGCCATGTCGTCGACTTCGGCGGCGTCACCGGAGTGCTTGCCCTTGGTTTCCTTGTACCGCCAGTGCGCCGCGATGCCGAATTCGGCGGTCCGGTGCATGTCCTGGGTGCGGATCTGCACTTCCAGTGGTTTGCCGTCGGGACCGACCACGGTGGTGTGCAACGACTGGTAGACCCCGTAGCGCGGCTGCGCGATGTAGTCCTTGAACCGGCCCGCCATCGGCTGCCACAGCGAGTGCACGACACCGACCGCGGCGTAGCAGTCGCGGACCTCTTCGCACAGGATGCGCATGCCGACCAGGTCATGGATGTCGTCGAAGTCTTTGCCCTTGACGATCATCTTCTGATAGATCGACCAGTAGTGCTTGGGCCTGCCTTCCACGATCGCGTTGATCCGCGACGCGGCCAGGGTGTTGGTGATCTCGGCGCGCACTTTCGCCAGGTAGGTGTCGCGCGAGGGGGCGCGGTCGGCGACCAGGCGCACGATCTCGTCGTATTTCTTGGGGTGCAGGATCGCGAAGGCGAGGTCCTCGAGCTCCCATTTGACGGTGGCCATGCCGAGGCGATGCGCAAGGGGCGCAATCACTTCGAGGGTTTCCTTGGCCTTCTTGGCCTGCTTCTCCGGCGGCAGGAACCGCATGGTGCGCATGTTGTGCAGCCGGTCGGCGACCTTGATCACCAGCACGCGGGGGTCGCGCGCCATGGCGATGATCATCTTGCGGATGGTCTCGGCTTCGGCCGCGGCACCCAGGTTGACCTTGTCGAGTTTGGTGACGCCGTCGACCAGGTGCGCGACCTCCTGCCCGAACTCCTCTTTGAGCTGTTCGAGGGAGTAGCCGGTGTCCTCAACAGTGTCGTGCAGCAGCGCCGCGACCAGCGTGGTCGTGTCCATGCCGAGCTCGGCGAGGATGTTCGCCACCGCGAGAGGGTGGGTGATGTACGGGTCGCCGGACTTGCGGAACTGCTTGGCGTGCCGTTCATCGGCGACGTCGAAGGCCTTCTGCAGCAGGCTCAGGTTGGCCTTGGGATACAGCTCACGGTGGACCGTGGCCAGCGGTTCCAGGACCGGCTTGACCGCCGCGATCCCGCGCTGACCGGTCATCCTTCGGGCCAGCCGCGCACGCACCCGCCGCGAGGCGGAGCTGGGAACCGAGGCGGTGGGGGACGGCTTGACGGGTTCTGGATTCACCGGGGCACCTCCGCTTGGCTTGGCGCCGGTGGGTTCCTGACCAACGTTCGCTTCGCCGAGTTGACGAGTCATGCCACCACCTCTCATGCTGCATCCGGACCACATCGGCCGAGTGCTGCAACCTCCCGGATCACCAACTTTAATCCCCCTACCGACCTGGTGTTCGAATCACGGTGGTCACAGGGGTGCGGCGGAATCGACTCAACCGCCGATCAGCGCGCCACGCGCCGACGTCAGCGCCCGAAAACTACGTCCCACCTCGACGAATGTACGCCGGTTCGGCACCGACACCCGGTATCTGATAAATCTCACCCGGTAGAACAAGGTTTTCAACAGGATGGACCAGCTGTGCGGATTCGACTCATGCCCGTGGTGACCATGATGGTGCTGGCGGCGGCAGGCTGTTCGTTCGGTCAGGGTGCCGACGATGCCATCGAGTCGACGGTGCCGGCGACGACCACCGCACCCGCGGACTGCCCCGGCTGTGAAACGCGGATCACCTACACCTTCGCTCAGCGTGACGGGGCGAAGCCAGAGCCCGCCGATCTCGACAGTCTCCGGCAGGTCATCGGCGATCGCCTCGCGCGCAACGGGTATGCCGCGAAGACATCGGTGTCGGGTGGGTCGGTCGTGGCCACCGTGCGCGACACGGCGGGCGAGGGCGCACGCGTCTACGGACGAATCCCTTCGCTGCACCTGCGCCCCGTGCTGGCCGTCGCCGAGCGCACCCAGCCCACGACCGCCCCCCCAACCCGTTCCAGGGGATCTACGCGCGCTCCGGCAGAGCACCGACCACGACACCCAGATCGAGGTCCTCAACTCCCTGGACTGCGCCGGCGCCGACCCCTTCGCCGGCACCGACGACCCCTCGCTACCGCTCATCACCTGCGCCACCGACCGCACCGAGGCGTTCCTGCTCGGCCCGTCCAGAATCGACGGCCGCCAGGTCGACACCGTCATCGCCGGACTCAACACCCGGCAAGCCAGACACGAGATCGATCTCGCCTTCACCGCGACGGGCAGCGACGCCTGGGCCTCGCTCACCCGCGATTCGATCAACAAGCGCGTCGCATTCGTCCTCGACTCAACGGTCCTGAGCGCCCCCAAAGTGATGCAAGGTCCACAGATGGGCGGACGAACCACCATCTCGGGCGATTTCACCGCCGAATCCGCGACTGCATTGGCCCGCGATATCAGGCAAACCTCGACACCGCTCACCGTGAGTTCGGTCGACATCTCGGTCATCCGGCCCAAAAAATAGCTTGAAATAGCCGTGGTCGACGAAGGCGTTGAGCTTCTCAGCGCGTGTCGGTCGTGGGGCGGGTGCGGATGCTGTGGCCGTCGAGGCGGCCGGGTGGGGTGGCGAGCAGGTCGAGGATGGTGGGGGTGATGTCGACGAGGGTGTGGGCGTCGGTGGTGTGGGGGGTGAAGTCGGGGCCGCGGGCGATGACGAAGTTGGCGGTTTCGGCGGGGGTTTGGCCGCCGTGGCCGCCGGTGGGGAGGTGGCCGTGGTCGGTGGTGACCAGGACTGTCCACTGTTCGTGGGGGTTGGTTGCTGCCCGACGGTCTACGGCCGCGACGATGGTGCCGACCAACTCGTCGACTCGACGGATGGCGGACAGGTAGGCGCGGGATGCGCCGCCATGTTGGTGGCCTGCCAGGTCGATCTGGTCGAGGTGGGTGAAGGTCAGGTCGGGGCCTGATCGCTGAATTGTCGAGATCACCTCGGTGGCGGTGGCGGCGTCGGTGGCCGATTCGTCGGGGTCGTCGGGGACGGGGGCGGTGGTGAGTGCGAGGTCGGCTCGGCGGTCGCCGGTGGCGGCGATGGTGGCGATCTGGTGCCAGGTGCCGATGGCGACGGTGTGCTTACTCGGGTCGGCGCGTTCGATCCGGGTGAACACGGTCGGGTGCGCCAGGAACGGGCCGCCGTCGAATTCGTTGTCGGTGATCCCGTGCTCGGTATCCCACACGCCGGTCAGCGCGCTCGCCCACGACGGCCCGGACACGGTGATGTGCCCGGCGATACTGCCCTGCGACAGCAGTCCTTGCGCGGCGAGATGCCGCAACCTCGGTGCCTGCGTCGCGTCGGCCTTGTCGAACATCAGCCCGTCGATCCCGATCACGACAACCTTGTTCACCACATTTCCCACCCCGCGCGACGGTGCACCGAATGCAGCGGTCGCGTCGACCCGCACCCCCACATCATCGAACGCCGCCACCGACCCGGCCGCCGACCCCACCAGCGGAATGGTCACCAACGCAGTGGCCAGCGCAACAAGCACTTTCGCCGGAGCGGACGTCTCGCGCATGAGCTCACCATGCGGCTCTCCGGCGGCCCCGGCGAGCCCGCCACCAGGGTATTCATCGACGTTTCATCCACTGCGCATCACCCGGACGCCCCGCTGAACAACCCACGAACCAGACATGGCGCGCACCCCGAATTCCGTTGACAACAGCCCAGTCGCTGTGGCCCTCTTGGCTGATGGGGAACCCAACGCCAGTTCGCATCGCCGCCACCGCCGACCTGCACATGCGTGCGGCCGTCGCGGGAAAGTTCCGACCCCATTTCGAGCGTCTGGGCAGCCAAGCCGACATGCTGTTGCTGGCAGGCGATCTCACCGATGGTGGCACCGAGTACGAGGCCGAACTCCTGTGCGCGGAACTGGTCGACCTGCCGGTTCCGGTCATCGCGGTCCTGGGCAATCACGACCACGACGCCGGACTCGTCGACCTCCTCACCGACCTGCTCGCCGACATCGGAGTCCAAGTGCTGGACGGCGATTCGACGATCCGCACCGTGCGCGACCACCGCATCGGCATCGCCGGCGTCATGGGCGGTTCGGGCGGATTCCCCACCCACCCAGGCGATCCCGACACCGCCACCGACGAACACCGCGCCCTCATGCGCCGCGGCCCCGTCGACGCCGCCCGCCTCCACCAGGCCCTCACCACCCTCGACACCCCCACCCGCATCGCCCTGACGCACTTCTCCCCCACCATCGAGACCCTGACCGGCGAGGCACCGTCGATCTTTCCCGGTCTGGGTTGTCAGGCCCTGGGCGAAGCGATCGACGCCGCCCCTGCGACCCTCGCCTTGCACGGGCACGCTCACGCCGGCACCGAACACGGTCGCACGCCCGGAAACGTTGTTGTCCACAATGTTTCGTACCCTGTCCTACGCCGCGCCTTTGCCCTCTACGACCTGGGAACCACCGGAGTTATGAAGTTCGATACAACTGCTGGACGAAGGCCAATGGCGTAGCACTCCCACTGTAAAGCATCGAAAGAACGTTTTCCCCACTAATCGTAAAGGTGGCATAGGTACCAGGGGAGCCCTGAATGCATCCTGGGCTTGATCCGCGATATTCCGTCTTTACCTGCGACTCGCTCACACTGACTAGCGTTAGGGTGCTCACCGTACAACCAAGAATATTGTCATTAGTACTCATTGTGCCGATTACATCTCCGATATTTCCGGATTGCATTATGACAGTGATAGGCCCGGATGAGAGCGGATCTATACCTGACCACGTCGCGGCGAAGCTATCGGGCAGGTCGCCCGCAGGCGGAGCCGCGGCTGGTGATTCGGTAGCAGACTTGACAGTGGTAGCGACAGCTATATGACTACTCGTCGTCGTAGGCTGCGCGGCGGTGACGGTGGCCACCGCTTCTGATGGAGGCACCGAAGTGACGGAAGTGGCGGAACCCTCCGAGGATGCGTAATCACTGTTTCTCGATGCATCGCCAAACATTAGGTAACCACTGGTTGCTACACCCAGAATGAGAGCTCCAATGCCAATGCCCGCGAAAATGAGGCGTCCTGATCGCCGCCTCGAGACCACTCCCTTTTCAGCGGTTGGCGGCGTGCGGCTCATTGCGGATATCTCACGATTCGGATCTTCGTCGAAACCGTGAGATGGGGCTGCATCCGGAGTCAGCGGCACCGCAGCGAGTCGGTAAGAAGCTGCTCCGCCATCGTCTCCATCGGCGCTCCAACCATCCAAGAAGGCGCTATCACGTCGGCTGGCTGCTTCATAGATTGGGGACGGAAGCCATTTAGGGCGGTCGAGAGACTTCAGGACGTCGAACTGTTCGCGCAGTTGCGTGAGAGTGGGCCTGGAATCGGGCTCCTTGGCCATGCAAGCGGCGAGTACTGGCCGCAACCGCATTGGGACACTACCGAAGTCGACTTCCTGATACATGACTCGCCATAGCATGGATACGTGGTCGCCACTCCCAAACGGGTTGCGGCCCGTTGCAGCAAAGACCAATACACCACCGAGCGCGAAGATATCGCCACTGGAGCCTTGACCGTCGGTGCCCGCGATTTGCTCAGGAGCCATATATCCGGGCGATCCGATGAACTGACCTGTCGCGGTGAGCACCGTGTCATCAGCGGCACGCGCGATTCCGAAATCGATAACCCGCGGCCCCTCCGTGGTAAGCAAGATGTTCGACGGCTTCAGGTCACGGTGAACAATTCCTGCATTGTGAATATCCGTCAGTGCATCCACAAGTCCGACGGCAAGAAGGATTACCGATTCTTCCGGAAGCGCGTTGTGTTCTCGAACTGCATCGTCGAGAGGTACACCAGCTACGAATTCGGTAGCCAACCACGGATGGTCGGCCTCAACATCGGCATCCAGCAGGGCCGCCGTGTGTTTTCCTTTGACGCGCCGCGCGGCAGCCACCTCCCGGCGGAAACGGATACGGAATTCAGTATCGTCGGCCAAGTCGGGCCGGATGACCTTCACCGCAACCGCTTGCCCTGCCTTCCCGATGCGGCCGAGATAGATCCGCCCCATCCCTCCCGATCCGAGTACTCCCAACAACTCGTATGGTCCGATTGACTTGGGGTCATCGGATCGCAATGAGTGCATGTTCAGTTGTTCCCTTCCCCACGAGCACAGGACGCTGCCGACACGCCATCGACGGGCCCTAGGCCGACAGTATGCCCGAAATGTACCGATACGTCCTACTTCGGGACACACCATGATCCCCGGAAGCCGGTCGCTCTACGTCGGAGAGGTTGCGGTGCACCATGTTTCAGCACGTCAGTAGCTTCAGCGCCGACGCTTGGGGTCGGACTCGTTGCGGCGGAAGGCTTTCCGTTGACGAGGGGCGCGTTCGATGATCATCACGGATCGCATACACAGCAGCACACGCCGAGGGTCTTCACTGGGTGGGACGAGATGGAACTACCCGCGTTGCAGCGGTGATCACCGACGCGGCGGAGAGTTCCGCTTCATATCCGGATACCCAAAGACCTTAATCGTCGAAGCCATTTGAGCCTCCGTCTGCGTCGAACGCCCACACGACCGCAGGTCTTCCCGTCGCCTTCACACGACGCCGTTCGCCGGTGCGGTCCAAGCCGGGGATCGCGGCCAGGGTGCGGTTGAGGTTGGCGGGGTCGGGGCGGGTGCCGTGTAGGGAGGTGCTCAGGTCGACGGCGCGGGTGGCGGGGAACTCGGTGCCGGTGAGGGCTCGGGTGAGGGTTGTGTCTTTCCAGAGCAGGGCGGCCAGTAGGGCTCGGCTGGTGTCGACGATGAGGTTGTGGTCGAAGGCCAGGGGTGGGACGGTGTCGAAGTCCACCCATTCGGCGGGGCCGTCGTGTTCGGCGACGACTGCCCACATGGCGATGGCCAGGGTCGGGCCGCGGGGGTCGCGGTGGGGTTCGTCGAAGGTGACGAGTTGGCCGACCGCGCCGATCGCCTCGGTGGGGACGCCGAGTTTGGTATGGACCGCGCGGCGGGCGGCGTCGGCGAGGCGTTCGCCGCGGCCGAGCAGTACGCCGGGCAGCGCTAGTTCGCCGGTGAACGGCTCGAATTGGCGGGGGGCGATGCCGATGCGCACGCTGCTGTCGGTGTCCCAGCATCGCAGGGTCACCACATCGATCGACACAACGGATTGCTCCACACGTCACCTCATCCTGCCTCGAGCGCTCGACCTACTGCGTTGCGCGTTGCCGGCCGCGACCGCGCTTCACGGTACGGATGCCTGGATTGTTCCCTGAGTCGAGGCTTCGTGGGGAGGCCACGTCCTGGCGGTTCAGTCGGGCTCCATCCAGGCCGGGCCTGGCTTGCGGTCGTGGCGGGCCGGGCCGTGGCCGGTCAGCACCACCGGGACTTGTAACCGCTGCGCCAGCCAGGTTGCCGGGTCGTCGTCGATCGAGGTGAGAATCGGTGTCGCGGTGAAGAGTTGGTCGGTGAGCCGTTGCTGATGGTCGAGGTCACGCCATCGCCCCGGAGCGAGCTCGGCGATCCTTCCCGCCGGGGTGTCGTATGCCTGTGCGGCACACAGTGTTCCGGGGATGTCGAGGTGGTTGACTACCAGACCGTCGATACCGCCGCACACGTCGATGGCGTAGCGCAACAGGATCGGATCGAGGTGACCCTGGCGGAAATCGCCCTGATAGTGCCCGGTCTCGTTGTGCGGTTCCGGGATTCGCAGCGGCGCCTCGGTGGGCAGGGGGCCCGCGCCGTGGCGAGTCATGTAGGTGCGGGTGACGCCCAAGACGGTTGCGGTCCCGCCGATTTCGTTGATCATGGCGCGGGCGTTGCGTGGCTCGACCGTCGACCAGGTGGTGTGCGGGTGTAGACCCCGCCACTCGTCGAGCAGCACGCCTTGCGCACCCTCAAACACCAAACGGCCACTTTGCGCGCAGCGAGCGAGCTCATCCGCGCCGGTAATGCGGACGGCTCGCGCGAAATCGCGGCACATCGCGACCATGGCATCGATCGATTCGTACCCGTGCGAGCTGGGGCCGATCAGACTGTCGTAGTGCGCGGCGAGCCTGTCCAGCTTCGCGCGCAGTACAGCTGGAGCCCGACAGTCGGACACCCTGGGTGCGTCGTGTTCCAGTGCATACCACGCTGTTTCGCCGATCCCACGCCCGCAGGAACCGTGCCGCGAGGAACCCCTCGCGTCCTCGCGTGCACGGTTCGCGGCAATGTGGATCGGGGTGGTGAGCAGGGCACGCCCGTCGACGGCGAGCAGGCCGAGTGGATCCGGAACACCCAGTGCCGCAAGCTGTTCGGATTCGGCAGCCAGCGCGATTGGTTCGACCAGCATGTGCTGCGACAACAGCGTCGGCACACCGGCGAAAGTCCCCGACCCGAACTGTGCGAAGGTGTGGTGGCGACCGTGCACCACGACGTTGTGCGCGGCCTGCGCACCGCCGTTGAACCGCACGACCGCCGTCACCCCGAGGTCGGCTTCGGGCGAGCACAACCAGTCGGCCGTGGCACCCTTGCCCGCGTCGCCGAACCCCAGATCTACCACGATCAGATGATCCGCTCCGAACATCACAGTGCCCCTTGCTCTTTCAGCGACCCGGTGGCAGTGCTCGAATGGTCCGCCCCGGCTTCGACCCCAGCGCCCGACCGACCGCGTCGGCCTCGTCCCCCGACCCGACATCCCGCAGATCCGCCAGCCCGGTATCGAGATCGACCCGGTCCTCCCCCAATCCGATTGTCAGCGCGATCAATTCACACACCGCACCGGGATCCTCGAGCTTCAGGAAGTTCTGCCCGAGCAACTCCCGCCAGTGCTCGGCAATCTCCGGATCCCTGTAATACGAGGACTGGTCAGGCAGGATGTAGTACACGTGCCACCGCTGTTCGAGTTCGCGATAGATCGACTCGACCGACACATCGCGCCGCACATGATCACCGATCACCGCGCGAACATGCCGGGCAGCCAGCCGAGGCTTGTTCAACTCGTCGCCGATCAGGAACAGATACCCCTTCTTCCCGCGCTTGTCCCACGCATCCGTCACAACATGCTCGGCCATGAAATACGCGGCCAGCTCATAACTTTCGGACTTCTGCCCGCCACCACCGCCTTCCAGCAGGATCGCCCGCAGCTGTTCATCCATCCGGTTGTCGGACTCGAACTGCCCCACCTGCAACGGCACCCGGTCGGAATCGGCGTCACCGATCGCCCCGAACAGCACCTGCGGATCCTGCGCGTATCCCTTGTTCTTCAACAGCCCGTGCAGTTTGCCGAGCTTGTCCTGCATGATCCGCGGCACCCGCCCCATCGACCCGGTGACGTCGAACAGCACCGCCACCGGCAGCGAGTTCCCGTGCTCGGCCGAATCCCGGCACTCCCGCTTCCCGACCCCGAACGGATCCAGCAGCGGATGCGCACACCAGTCGTCATACGACTTCGCGCGCATCTCGGCCGTGTACCCGAAGTCGTCCACCCCGTGCCGCGCCCGATACGTCTTGCCCGCCCGATAGGCGGTGTCATCCCAGTTCCCATACCCCATGCGAACCACTCCCTCTCGCTCGATCGTGTTTTAGTCTATTCAACTAAAACAACGATCGTCAAGGGCCACCGGTGAACTCGTCCGCGTTTGCTCGAGGGGGACCCGCCTCCTTCGACGCACGCGAGCCGCCCTACTCGACCAGTCCTTCAGGGGTGAGTTCGAGCCTGCGGGTGACGCCGATGTCTTCGAGGAAGTGGTCGTCGTGGCTGACGACGATCAGGGCTCCTTCGAAGTTGGCCAGGGCCTGGGTGAGGTGGGCCAGGCTGGGCAGGTCGAGGTTGTTGGTGGGTTCGTCGAGCATCAACAGTTTCGGGGCGGGGTCGGCCAGCAGCAGCGTGGCCAGGGCTGCTCGGAGGCGTTCGCCGCCGGACAGGGCTGCGGCGGTGATGTCGGCGTCGGTGCCTCGGAAGAGGAAGCGGGCCAGTTGACCTCGGATCTGTTCGGCTGACGCGTGGGGTGCGGCGTCGGCGACATTGTCGAAAACTGTTCGGGTTTCATCGAATACGTCCAGGCGTTGCGGGAGCAGTCGCCAGGCCACCTTCGGTTGTTCGGCGACGATTCGACGCAGCAGGGTCGTTTTTCCTGACCCGTTGCGGCCGGTGAGCGCGATGCGTTCGGGGCCGCTCACGCGCAGGTCCACCACCGGACCGTTGGCCAGGCGCACCTGGTCCAGTGCGATGACGTCCTGTCCGGGGTACAGGCGGGTGCCCGGGAGGTCGACCCGGATCTCGCGGTCCGCGCGCACCAATTCCTCGGCGTGGTCCAGTGTTTCGCGGGCGGTGTCGAGTTTGTCGATGTGCGAGTTGCGCAGTTTGCCCGCCGACACCTCGGCGGTGCGTTTGCGCATGTTCATCACGATCTTCGGCTCGCGTTTGGTGTCGAACATCTTCTGCCCGTAGCGCTTTCGACGGTCCAGTTTGATCCGGGTCGCTTCCAGCTCGCGTGCCTGTTTGCGCACGTCGCTGCGTGCGTCGCGTACTGCTGCCTGTGCTGCCTCCTGTTCGGCATCGATGATGCGTTCGTATTCGCTGTAGTTGCCGCCGAACAGCCGGATCTCGCCTGCGCGCAGTTCGGCGATCCCGTCCATGCGGTCGAGCAGTTCCCGGTCGTGGCTGACCACGAGCACGGTGCCGGGAAACTGGCGGATCACGTCGTAGAGCCGTCGACGTGCCACCGTGTCGAGGTTGTTGGTCGGCTCGTCCAGCAGCAGCACGTCGGGTTCGCGCAGCAGTTCCGCGACCAGGCCGAGCAGCACGGTTTCGCCGCCCGACAGGGTGTCGAGTGTTCGGTCGAGGTCGGCGACGGACCCGGCGACGTAGTCGAGTCCGAGCTTGCCGAGCAGGGCGATCGCCTCGTCTTCGACCTGCCAGTGCACGCCGACGGTGTCGAAGTCGGCCGGTTCGCCGGTGCCGTTCTCGATGCGGTGCAACGCGGCCCGTAGCTCGGCGATCCCGAGCAGCGCGTCGACGCGCTGACCAGCGCGCATACCCAGATCCTGACGCAGGTACCCGATATCGCCGGGCACACTGATCGACCCGCGCACCGGCGTCAACTCACCGGCGACCAGCCGCAGCAACGTGGATTTTCCGGCACCGTTGGCGCCGACGAGGCCGATCTGACCGGGCCCGACAACAGCATCGAGCCCGTCGAATACGGGCGTGCCATCCGGCCAGTGAAAAGTGAGATCGGAAAAGGAAAGAGAGGTCATGCGGATCCCCTGGAGGTGCGACGGAGACACGGTGCGCGGAATGCGGACCGTCCGAAAGCGCTACCTCAAGAAATCAACGCAGTAACTCCGATCGCCGGGAACAAGACTCTCTATTGATAACACCGATCCGCCCCGACGCGCCACCCCTTTTTCGGTCATGTGAGCCCCGTCATGGAACCGCTAGCCTGGACGCGAGGCGCCGCGAACCGGGCGCACCATGATCGAAGGAGTGCGATGTCGAACACGATCGTGGTGCGCGAAGCCGCTGGAAACGACATCGATGCGGCCGCTGCGACGCTGGCGGAAGCGTTCCAGCACGACCCCGTGATGAGCTGGATCCTGTCCGACCCGGACCGTCGAGCGGCGGGCCTGCCGAGGTTTTTCGCCACGATGGCACGGCACCTGTTCTTCCCCGCGCACGCCTCGGACCTGGCGTTGCGCGGCGACGGCACCGTCGGCGGCGCGGCACTGTGGACCCCGCCGAACCATCCCGACCCGTCGCCGCTGACCGAACTGCGCACCCTGCCCGGTATCTGGCGCGCGTTCGGCCGACGCGCCCTGGCCGGCAAACAGGTCGGTGACCTGCTGAAGAAGAACCATCCCACCGAACCGCACTGGTACCTGGCGATGCTGGGCACCGCGCCCGACGTGCGCGGCCGCGGCTTCGCGCACGCCCTGCTGCACAGTCGACTCGACCGCGTGGATGCCGAACACGCCGCCGCCTACCTGGAATCCAGCAACCCGGTCAACGTCCCGTACTACGAACGCTTCGGCTTCACCGTGACCGGCGAACTGCAACTTCCCGACGGCGGCCCGAAATTGTGGCCGATGTGGCGGGCGGCGCGCTGAGTCAGAGCTTGACGATCGAGGTCACCGGGTAGTCACCCTGGTGCTCGCGCCCCTTCAGGAACTCGAGCTCCATGACCACCGCGGCCGCGACCACCACGGCACCGACCTCGGTGAACAGTGCCGCCGCGGCGGCCAAGGTGCCACCGGTGGCGAGGACGTCGTCGAGCAGCAGGATTCGCTTGCCCTCGAGCTCGACCCCGTTGGCCGGGATTTCCAGTGCGGCGGAACCGTATTCGAGGTTGTACTCGCGCGACACCACCGGCGGCGGCAGCTTGCCGCCCTTGCGGATGGCCAGCACGCCGGTGCCCAGCGTCGCGGCCACACCGGCGCCGAGCAGGAACCCGCGCGCGTCGACACCGGCGACCAGGTCGGCGTCGGGAGCGATGGCGGCGAAGCAGTCGATGACCGCGCGGAACCCGACCGCGTCGGCGAAGACCGGGGTGAGATCGGCGAAACGCACTCCCGGCGTGGGGAAGTCGTCGTGCCAGCGAGTCAGCCGCTCGACCGCCTCGGCCGCTACAGCGGTGCGCTCATCGGCCTGGTCACCGGATTCGGCCACCGCGTGCTTGCTCATCGACTCTCTTCCCTCACCTGTCATCGCTGCAACACCCAGCGATCCATATTCCAGCCGGTACCGGCCTGTGTCGGCCCGGCGATCCCGTTCTCCATGCCGGTGCCGAAGGCGATGACGCGCGGTGTCGCGAACAACGGAATGCTCGGAAGTTGCGCCCACAGCAGGTTTTCGGCTTCGGTCAGCAGGTTCAGCGTCGTGGTCGAGTTGGTCTCGCCCGCCAGCTGATCGGTGATCGCATCGTAGCGACCGTTGGCGAAGCCACCGAAATCGAGTCCGCTACCGGCCCGCAACGCCGACACCGCGGGCACACCGGCACTGGACCCCGCGGGCCCCGGCACCGCGCCGGTGCCACCGAGCACCGCGTCGACCGCACCCTCGCGCAACTTGCCCGGCGTGAAGTCGGGCGCACCCGCGTCGACCACGGTGATCCCCGCCCCACGGCAGGAGTCGGCGATCATGGCGACCGTCTGCGCACGGCGCGCATCCGGCCCCTGGTACCCGATCCGCACGGTCGGCTGCGCCGTTCCCGACGAAGCCAAAGTCGCGGTAGCCGCGGGGATGTCGGCACCGAGGTACCGGTCCGCACCACCGACCACTGCCGGGTAGTACAGCGAATCCTGCTGCACCACACGCGAATTCAACACACCGGCACCGAGCCCGTGCGTCGGCGGTTCGCCCGCCTTACCGAGGGTGTCGAACAGCGCCTGCCGTGGCACACACTGCGCGAACGCCCGGCGAACCTCCACCCGCGAGAACACCCCGCCGGTGGCGAGCACGAGCTGCTCGGCACCGCGACTGGCCACGGTCTGCTCGTCGAACCCGTCCAGCTTCAGATCCGCGACCGACCCGGCCCCCAGATCCACGACGCCCAGGGCGTTCTCCTTCGCCTTGGCGGCGAAGTCGGTTCCCTTGGGCCACACCACGATCCGCTTGGTCTCGGGCGCGTCACCCCACCACTTCTCATTGGCCACCAGCACCAAACCGTCCTTGGCACCGAAGGATTCGATCCGGTACGGCCCCGACGACGGGAACTTGGTCAGGTCCAGCGCACCGGACCCGATGGTCCAGCCGCTGTTCCAGAAATCGGCGATCCGGCTGATCACCGCTTCGTCGCCGGATTGCAAGGCGCCCACCACATTCGGCACGCCGACCGCCTGCGCCACCACGTGCGCGGGCATCACCTCGGTCGCGCTGAACAGCGTGCGCCACGGCAGGTAGTGCTTGCCCGGCCGGAACACCACCGTGGCGTCGCGCGACCCGGGCTGGCAGTCGATCCGCTCGATCTCGTCGTAGCCCGTGGTGCTCGCCGCGTCGAACAACGGCACCGGGCCACGCTCACCAGGACGGGTGAACTTGCCCGAGCGGGCCGACCAGGCCAGCACCAGATCGTCGCAGGAGGTCTTCACCCCGTCGGAGTACACCCCATCCGGGTTGAGCCGGTACTGCACCGTCTGGGCTTCGCCCGGCACTTCCTTGGCCGTGCCGAAGTCGGTGTCGGCCACCTGCTGACCGTCGGGTCCGGTGTAGAAGAACCCGGTCAGCACGCGACCGAACACCGCCGCGGTGCCGCTACCGGCGCCCAGTGTGCTCGCGCCGTTGTAGCTGGCCACCGCCGCGTCGACCGCGTACCCGATGGAGGGCACCTGGTTCTTGGTCGAGCAGCCGGCCACCACGGAGGTGGTGACCGCCGCGGTGGCCAGCACGGTGATCAATCGAATCGTGCTGCGTCGCATGATGAGATCCCCTGCTCGTGTGTCAGTGCCTTCGCTGTTGACGCTTTCCTGTCGGCCGCGAGCCCGGTCGCGGTGCGCCCGAACCGGTCGGACGCGAACGCGCACCCGCACCCACCGGAACCCGAGCGGGCTCACCGACCCCGGCACGCTTGGCCAGGACCTTCTTGGTGTGCGCGGCCACCGGACCCCAGCGTTCCTTGATCGACACCAGCACCGGAACGGCGAGGAAGATCGAGGAGTACGCGCCCACGATCATGCCCACCAGCTGCACCAGCGCGAGGTCCTTCAGGGTGCCCACACCCAGCAGCCAGACCGCGATCACCAGCATGCCGATGATCGGCAGGATACCGATGATCGTGGTGCTGATCGAGCGCATCAACGTCTGGTTGGCGGCCAGGTTGGCCTGTTCGGCGTAGGTGCGTTTGTTCAGGTGCAGCACGCCGCGGGTGTTCTCCTCGACCTTGTCGAAGACCACCACGTTGTCGTACAGCACGTAACCCAGAATCGTGAGCAGGCCGATCACCGCCGCGGGTGTCACCTCGAACCCGACCAGCGAGTAGATACCCGCGGTCACGAACAGGTTGAAGAACAGCGACACGATCGCCGCGATCGACATGTCTCGTTCGAAGCGGATGGCGATGTAGACCATGGTCAACAGCACGAACACCGCCAGCGCGATCAGCGCCTTCTTGGTGATCTGCCCGCCCCAGGTCTCGCTGATCTCGGCGATGCTGATGGCGTTGCGGGTGACCTGACCCGACGAGTCCTTGGGCTGGAACTTGTCGAACAGCGCCGACTGGACCTGTTCGGTCTGGTTCAGGTCCAGGGTTTCCGAACGCACCTGAATGGTGGCCGAGGCGCCGGAGCCGACCTTCTGCACCGCGACGGGTCCGTGGCCCAGCGTCTGCGCGTAGACGTCTTCCACCTGCTGGGTGCTGACGTTGTCCGCGGCCGGGATCTGGATACGCGAGCCGCCCTCGAAGTCGATCCCGAGGGTGAAGCCGCGCACCGCGATGCTCAGCAGCGAGATCAGCAGCAGCACCGCCGACATCGTGTAGAAGAACTTGCGCCTGCTGACGATGGGGAAGCCACCGGTGCCGGTGTAGAGACGTTCGAAGAACCCGTGCTTCGGGCCCTGCGTCGGCTCGTCCTTGTCCAAGTTCACCGATTCCTCGGTGGGCTGGTCGTTGCTCATCGTGACATCTCCTTCGGCCGGGCATGGCCGCGTTCCCTGGCGATCTGCTGGACCGAACCGAGACCGTTCACCGACGGTTTCGCCCAGAACGGCGAACGCGCGGCGAGCATCATCAGCGGGGCGGTGACCAGGTAGAGCACGATCACGTCGAGGACGGTGGTGATACCGAGGGTGAAGGCGAAGCCCTTCACCTGACCGGCGGCGAGCAGGTACAGCACGACCGAGGCGATCAAGCTGACGGTCTTACCCGACAGGTTGGTGCGCTGGGCGCGGGCCCAACCGCGCGGCACGGCCGAGCGGAAGCTGCGGCCCTCGCGCATCTCGTCCTTGATGCGTTCGAAGAACACCACGAACGAGTCCGCGGTCAGACCGATACCGATGATCAGACCGGCGATACCGGCCAGGTCGAGGGTGAACCCGATCCAGCGGCCCAGCAGCACGATGATGCCGTAGACCGCGACACCGGCCGCGATCAGCGAGAACCCGGCCAGCAGGCCCAGCATCCGGTACACCAGCAGGCAGTACATGAGCACCGCGATCAGGCCGATGGCACCGGCGAGCAGGCCCGCCTTCAGCGAGGACAGGCCCAGCGTCGCCGAGACAGTCTCGGCTTCGGAGGTCTGGAACGACAGCGGCAGCGAACCGTACTTGAGGGTGTTGGCCAACTCCTTCGCGCTGTCGGGGGTGAACTGACCCGTGATCTGGGTGGATCCGGTGTACTGCCCACCCGACAGCACCTGCGGCGCGCTGACCACGCTCGAATCCAGTACGAAGGCGACTCGCTTGTTCAGGTACTCCGTGGTGAGCTGACCCCAGATCTCACCACCGGCCGACTTGAACGAGATATTCACCGCGTGCTTGGCCGATTCCAACTGGTACTTCGCATCGGAGATCTCCTGGCCGTCGATGCGGCTGGGACCGAGCAAAAATACCTCGGTGCCGTCCTGCGAGCAGGTGACCAGCGGCAGGGCCGGGTCGTCGTTACCGGCCAGCGGGTCGGGCTTGGTGCAGTCCATGGCTGTCACAGCGATCTGCTGGACCTGCTGGTCGGTGCTCTGACGCAGCGCCTTGGCGTCGGCGATCTCCTTGGCCTGCTGCTGCTGGAAGGTCAGATCACCGGGAGCCGGAGTAGGCGTTGGCGGTGCCTGCGCGGGGAACACGCGCGACTGCGGCGCCGGGGTGACCGGAGCGTCCGCGGGCGGGGTCGCCTCGCCCGGGGTGGGCTGAGTCGATTCACCCGGCGCGGGTACCGGCGCGTCGGTAGCCGGGGGTGCGGTGCCACCCGGCTGCGCGGGCGGAGTTGCCCCGCCTGCCTGCGGCTGGGTCGCGAACAGCACCGGGCGGATGTAGAGCTTGGCGGTGGTGGCCAGCGCGCGTGCCTGCTGGCTGTCGTCGCCGGGCACCGTGATGACCAGATTGTCACCGTCGATGACCACTTCGGAGCCGGAGACGCCGAGACCGTTGACACGGGCCTCGATGATCTCCTGCGCCTTCTTCAGGCTCTCCTGGCTCGGCTTGTTGCCGTCGGGGGTACGCGCGGTCAACGTGACGCGGGTACCGCCCTGCAGGTCGATGCCGAGCTTGGCCGACGGGGAATGGTCACCGGTGAAGAACACCAGCGCGTAGATCACGGCCAGCAGCGCGGCGTATACACCGAGCAACCGGAACGGATGCGCCGATCCTTGGGAGGAAGGTGGCACAGCAGGTCATCTCCTAGGCGGAAGTCGAGGCTGGATCGGTGGGCACAACGGTGCCCGGCCCGGAACGCAAGAGCGCGCCCGGGCGGGAAAAGGGACTGGTCAGTCCTTGGTCAGCCGGGTCTCGGTCTGCTCCACGGCTTCCTCGACGACGGGGGCGTCGATGGCTTCGTGCGCACCGTCGACGGTGGTCTCGTCGGCGGTGGTCTCGTCGACGCGCACCTCGCGGATCGCCTGACGCAGCCAGGTGGTCACCACCTCTTCGGCGATCTCCAGGTCGACGGTGGTCTCGTCGGTGTCGACGATGGTGCCGTACAGACCCGAGGTGGTGATCACCCGGTCACCGACCTTCAGGCTGTCCTGCAGGGTCGAGACCTTCTCGGCCTCCCGCTTCTGTTTGCGGATACCGAAGAACATCGGCACGAGCAGGGCCAGGATCAGCAGCGGAAAGAGGAAGTCCATCGTCGAAGTCAGTCCCTAGTCAGTGGTGGACGTGCAAGTACGTCCCACAGTCTGCCAGTTCCCCGTCGCGGCGACACACCGACCACCGACGCGCGCGTGAATCGGGTCTCATTCGGCCCGGCCGTAGGTGTAATCGTCGAGCGGGAACGACACGGCTTCGCGGTGTGCGGAGGCGGTGCTGGTGGGGCGCAGCAGGGCCGCTTCACCGTGTTGGTTGAAGTAATAACTGCGCGAGGTGGCGCAGTCGCCGCCGTAGAACACCGACGAGCCCAGCTTCTCGGTCATCCGGTCGAGGAACTGCGCATTGGCGTCTTCGGTGACCTCGAAAGTGTGCTCGCCGCGTCGGAACAGTTCGGTGAACAACCGGCCCATGTGCTTCATCTGGGCTTCGATGGTGGTGAAGTACGACAGCCCGCTGTAGGAGTAGGGACTGTTGAGGCTGATGAAGTTGGGGAAGTGCGGCACGGTGATGCCCTCGTAGGCCTGAAAGCGGTTGTCGCGCCAAAACTTTCCCAGATTCACGCCGTCACGGCCGACGATCTCGATGGCCGGGAAGTTCACGTCCCACAGGTTGAAGCCGGTGGCCAGCAGCAGGGTGTCGATCTCGGTTTTGTGGCCGTCGGCGGTGACGATGCCGTCGGGTTCGAGGTGGTCGATCGAGTTCGTTTCCAAGTGGACGTGCGGTTGGTTGAACGTGGCGAAGTACGTGTTGGAGAACGTGGGTCGCTTGCAGCCGAAGTCGTAATGCGGCGTGAGCTTGTCCCTGGTCTCCCGGTCGCGCACCTGCGCGAACAGGTGCGCCTTGGCCAGCAGCGCGGCGGCGGTGTTGAGCGGTTTGGCCTGCTTGTAATGCAGCACCCCGACGACCATCAGCGCCTCGAGCATCGCGGTGTTGGCCAGTCGCGCGGCCTTCTGGGTCAGCGGAACCGTGGCGAACATCTTCTGGACCACGTCGGGGATCGGTGCGTCGACTTTGGGCACCACCCAGATCGGGGTGCGCTGGAACACCGTCAGCTCGTCGACCTGTGTTGCGACCTCGGGCACCAACTGCACCGCGGTGGCGCCGGTGCCGATGATGGCGGCCTTGCGACCGGTCAGGTCGTAGTCGGCGTCCCAGTCGGTGGTGTGGATGATCTTGCCCGCGAACGACTCGATGCCGGGGAACGGCGGAGTATACGGCTGGGACAGGAAGCCGGTCGCGGTGAGCAGGTAGCGCGCGGTCAGCGTTTCGCCGCCCGCTATCGACACCTCCCACTGCTGGTCGTCGTCGTCCCAGCGCGCGCCGTCCACGACGGTGTCGAACCGCATCCGCGCGCGCAGACCGTACTTGTCGGCCACGTGCTCGGCGTATTCCTTCAGTTCCGCGCCGGGCGCGAACAGTCGGGACCACCGGGGATTGGGTTCGAAGGAATACGAATATGTCACCGAGGCGATGTCGACCGCCAGGCCGGGATACCTGTTCACATGCCAGGTCCCGCCCAGGTCGCTTTCGCGCTCCAGAATGACGAAATCACGCAAGCCGAGCCGGTCGAGTTCGATAGCGGCACCGATGCCGCCGAAACCCGCCCCGACCACGACAGCGTCGAGCTGAGGTGCCACGTCGAACCTCCACAATCAGCGTCAGAATGACATGTCATTCTGCTTACGGCGACTGTAACATCGTCAATGTGACGAAGCCACCCTCGCGAATCGAGCAGCGCAAGGCCGAATTGCGCAGGGAGATCATCGATACCGCGTTCGACTGCTTCGCCGAAAAGGGTTATCACGCCACCGGAATCGCCGACATCGCCACACGTCTGGGCATCGGCCACGGCACTTTCTACCGCTACTTCGCGAACAAACGCGACATCATCGACCATGTCATCGACGAGGTGAGCGGGCGCGTGTTCGGTTCGCTGGACCAGGGCATGGAGCCCGAGAGTGCCGCCACCCTCGACGAATACGCCGCCCTGATCGACCGGATCAGCGACTCATTGAACCGGGTCCTGCTCGACGATCCGCGCACCGCGCAGCTGCTGCTGTTCCACGCCACCGGCATCGACGACGAACTCACCGACCGCATCTACGGCCTGCTCGACGCCACCGAGATCCTGATGGCCCGCTACCTCGAACATGGTGTGCGCGTGGGTTATCTGCGCGCCGACGTCGACACCGCCAGCACCGCCAAGGCAGCGCTGGGCATGATCGTGGCCGGGGTCGTCACGGGGATGCGTACCCCCGATCCCGCGGCGATGGCGGTGTACAGTCACGCCGTGCGGCGGCTGTTCATCGACGGTGTCGCGGCCACTGTCCGATAACGAAAAGCCGTGGGATAGAAGGGCAATCCTGAAATAATGACCGCTGTGACGCCCGACGATGTGAGCCGCACCCACTTCGCCATGCCGAATCTGGGGCATCGCGGCTACCACGCAGACGAGGTCGACGCCTTCATGGAGAAGGTGTCGGCGACCCTGGACGGACAGGGTGGGCTCACCGCCGACGACATCCGTCACGTGCACTTCGGCGCCCCACGTTTCGGTGGGCGCGGGTACCAGGCCGACCAGGTCGACGACTTCCTCGACCGGGTGCGCACCGAACTCGAGCACCGGCAGAAGGGCGGCTCCCCCGTCCCGGCGGCGCGCTCGGGTGACGATGTCGCGCAGATGCTGACCCCCGATGATGTGCACCGGATGCGGTTCACCCAGTCCGCGGTGGGCAGGCGCGGGTACCACGAGGAAGAGGTCGACGCGTTCCTCGACCTGGTCGCGGCGACCCTGGCGCACAACGGGCCCGGCAGTCTGACCACGTCGGATGTGCGCAGCGTGCGGTTCACCGACACGCGCCTCGGCACCCGCGGGTACTCCCGCGACGAGGTCGACGCCTTCATCGACCTCGTGATCACCGCCCTGGAGAACGCCGAGCGACGCTGAGCCTGCCTACCCCTGGATGCTGTGCATTTCCGCTTCGCGTAGGTCGTCAGGGAAGACGTAGCGCCGGAAGGCCCAGAAGCGGAATGCCATCGCCAGCAGCACGCCCAGAATCTGCCCTGAGATGAAGTTCGCGGCCATCTGCACCGTCGGATCCACGTGTGGCACACGCAGATTCAGCGCGTACAGCGAGATCGCCTGCGGGATCATGGTGACCGCGATGCCCAGTGCGCTGACGGTGAAGAACAGTGCCGCTTCGTGACTGCGCTGCCTGCCACCGCGCGCGCGGAACGACCACTCGCGGTTGAGGATGTAGGAGGCGATGGTCGCGATCAGCGCGCCCAGCAGGCGCGCGGTCAGGGGCTTGTCGCCGAGCACGGTCAGTTTCACCGCGTACACGACCCCGGTGTCGATGAACCAGGTGATACCGCCGACGACGGCGAATTTCAGAAGTTCCCGATGCTTGAGAAGCAGGGAACGCAACGGCTCAGGAAGCCGCTGCACCATCTCGAGGACTGCCACTGAATCGACAGTAGACGACGTTGCGGTGCGGTGCCTGTCGGGCGCGGCCGCGCCTCAGTCGAGGCGGTCGATGCTGGGTTGCGGTTCGCGACCCCGCACTTCGATGGCCCCGATGACCAGATCCGGGGGCGGGACCAGGCCCAGATGCTCCCAGGCGCCCGCGGTCGCGACCCGGCCGCGGGGTGTGCGGGCGACCAGTCCGGCGCGGACCAGGAACGGTTCGCACACCTCTTCCACGGTGGCCGCTTCCTCGCCGACGGCCACGGCCAGGGTCGACACACCCACCGGTCCGCCGCCGAATCCGCGCACCAGCGCACCGAGCACGGCCCGGTCGAGACGGTCCAGGCCCAGTTCGTCGACGTCGTAGACCTCGAGCGCCGCCATCGCGATGGGGTGGGTGATCATGCCGTCTGCTCTGACCTCGGCGTAGTCGCGCACCCGGCGCAGCAGTCGGTTGGCGATGCGGGGGGTGCCGCGGGAGCGCCCGGCTACTTCGGCGGCGGCGTCGGGGTCGATCTGCACGCCCAGGATCCGCGCGGAGCGGGTGAGGATCTGCAGCAGTTCGGCGGGGTCGTAGAAGTCCATGTGGCCGGTGAAGCCGAAACGGTCACGCAGTGGGCCGGTGAGCGCGCCCGATCGGGTGGTGGCGCCGACCAGGGTGAACGGGGCGATGTCCAGGGGTATCGAAGTGGCGCCCGGGCCCTTGCCGACCACCACGTCGACGCGGAAGTCCTCCATGGCCAGGTACAGCATTTCCTCGGCGGGGCGGGCCATGCGGTGGATCTCGTCGATGAACAGCACGTCGCCTTCGACCAGGTTGGACAGCATCGCGGCGAGGTCGCCCGCGCGTTCCAGTGCCGGGCCCGAGGTGATGCGCAGGGCGGTGCCCAGTTCGCCGGCGATGATCATCGCCATGCTCGTTTTACCCAGGCCGGGCGGGCCCGACAGCAGCACGTGGTCGGGGGTGGCACCGCGTTGGCGGGCGCCGCGCAGGACCAGTGCCAGCTGTTCGCGCACGCGGGGCTGGCCGATGAAGGTGTCCAGCGAGGTGGGGCGCAGGCCGGTTTCGACTTCACCGTCGGTGCTGAGTAAACGTGCGGTGAGGTCGGATTCGTCGTCGAAGGTGTCGAAATCGGAGTCCACGGTCTACCTGTTCTTGCCGAGCAGGCTCAGGGCCGCGCGCAGGGCGGCCGAGGTGGTGGCGGTGGGTTGTTCGGCGAGCACGGTGTCCACGGCCTGTTCGGCCTGTTTCGCGGGGAAGCCGAGGCCCACCAGCGCTTCGGAAACCTGTTCTCGCACAGGGGTACTCGCGGTCTGCGCGCCAGGTGGACCGGCGGGCACTGGCACTTGGTTCACCTTGTCGCGCAGTTCCACGACCATGCGTTCGGCACCGCGTTTGCCGATGCCGGGGACGCGGGTCAGTGCGGCGACATTGCTCTCCGCCAGAGCTTTTCGCAGGGCTTCGGGTTCGAGCACGGCCAGCACCGCCATCGCCAGGCGCGGGCCGACCCCGGACACGGTCTGCAGCAGGCCGAACAGTTCGCGCGCTTCGGTGTCGGCGAACCCGAACAGGGTCATCGAGTCCTCGCGCACGATCATCGCGGTGAACAGGCGTGTCTGCTCGCCGCGGGTGAGTCCGGCCAGCGTGGCCGGGGTGGCGTTGAGCCGATACCCGACGCCGGCGGCCTCGATCACCACGTGATCGAGCGCGATCTCGAGTACCTCTCCGCGTACCGACGCGATCACGGCCGCACCACCTTCCGTTGTTCGGCGAGCTTCTGTTCGTAGCGGCGACGGATCTGTTCCGCCTGTGCCTGCGCCGCGGCCATCCGGTCCATCAGCGGCGCCCGCCAACAATGACAGATCGCCAGCGCGAGCGCGTCGGCGGCATCGGCGGGTTTGGGCGCCACCTGCAACCCGAGAATCCGCGTCACCATCGCGGTGACCTGCGCTTTATCGGCCGAACCGTTTCCGGTGACCGCCGCTTTCACCTCACTGGGCGTATGAAACGCCACCCGAATCCCCCGCCGCGCCGCCGCCAACGCGATCACCCCACCGGCCTGCGCGGTCCCCATCGCCGTGCTCACATTGTGCTGCGCGAAAACCCGCTCGATCGCCACGGCTTCAGGCTTATGGATGTCCATCCACTCCTCGGCCGCATCAGCCACCGCCATCAACCGCAAAGCCAACTCGGCCTCGGGCGGCGTCCGCACCACCCCCACATCCAAGGCCACCACCTTGCGCCCCGGCCCACTGTCCACCATGCTCAGCCCGCACCGCGTGAGCCCCGGATCGACGCCCATCACCCGCACCGAACACCCCTTCGAAGACACGAACAGTTGTTCGAAAGTCTAGAGCATCCCCCGCATCTCACCGACCACCGACACGGCCCTCACCCCGGCCGCGCCGGCAACCCGAGCAGTGTCGGATCACTGGCGTATTTCGCCCAGACACCCGCCGGATCCTCGACCAGCTTGCGAGACCGCAGATCCAACATCCCCGCCACATACGACACCGTCGCAGCGACCTCCCCGTCTCCCCTGGTCAACGTGTGCTCCACCCGATAGGTCTTCCCCTGCCCCCACTCCCACCGACAGTCGACCTCCACCGTGTCATCGATGCGAAGCTCCCGCAGATACCGCACGTTCAACTCGAGATTCACCGGCCCGAACCCCGCCCCCACCAACTCCTGCACCGAAACCCCCGCCGCCCCCACACACGCGAACCGCGCATGATCCGCGAACTGCTGATAGGCAGCCCCCGTCACATGCAACTGCGCATCGAGATCAGACACCCGAATCGCAATCCGAACCCGAAACGGCACACTGGTTTCCGTCATGCCGCCAGTGTGACACCGGGGTACGACACGTTCCGCTGTCTAGTAACAGCTGAGAAAGGGAAACGGTGGCTTACTCAATCGGCATTTGGCGCCGGCCGGGCTCCGCGGTCTACCGCTGGGAGTCCGACTTCGGCACCGACTCCAAGGAGGAAGGCCACGTGCTGGTCGATGCTGCGAGCAAAACAGTGCGGCAGGCTTCACCGGACGGTCACCCGATCGGTGACCTCGTCCTCGGGGCAGACGGACAGCAGACCGGCAATGCCGCGAGCATCGACCCCGACCGCCTCTGGCAGATCGCTGTCGCGATCCTGCGCAAGATCGGCCCATCAGGCGAACTTCCCGAGACCGCACACAGACACTTCTGAGGACAACGCGTCGCGGGCAGCGAGCTGTGCGCCCTCCTTACCTGCCCCCGAACAACACGACCTATGCCTCCCCCACCGCGGCGGTGAATACCTCGAGCGCGGGTACGGTCGAGGGGTCAGGTTGGGGCGGTTCGAGGTGAGGGAGAAGCGCAGATGGCCATACCTACCGGGGAGATCGTGGTGACGCCGGAGGGGCGGGATCTGGTGATCACGCGGGCGTTGGGGTTGCCGATCGAGGAGGTGTGGGCTCGGTTGACCGATCCGCATCTGACCGTGGGGTGGTATGGGACGTGGGAGGGGCAGGCGGGGGCCGGGAATCTCATTCGGGTGCAGATGCGGTTCGAGGAGGGGCAGCCGTGGACGGATATGCGCATCGATGACTGTCTGCCGCCGCTGCATCTGGGGATTTCCTCGGCGGATCAGATCGGGCTGTGGCGGCTCGAGGTGAGTTTGCTCGATGTCGGTGCGGCGACGGAGTTGCGGCTGGTCCATCACCTGACCTCGGAGTACCAGTTGGCGGAGATTCCGCAGGTCGGGCCGGGGTGGGAGTATTACGCGGATATGTTCGTGGCCGCGTGCACGCACACCGAGCTGCCGGATTTCGCCGATTACTACCCGGCGATGTCGGGCTATTACGAGCAGCGCGCGTCCTGAAATGTGAACCGCCCCAGCCGAATTCACGGCCGGGGCGGTTCAACGGACATGAGACCTACTCGTCGTCGAGTTCCGCGGCGACTTCGTCGGAGATGTCGACGTTGGTGTACACGTTCTGCACATCGTCGCTGTCTTCGAGCGCGTCGACCAGCTTGAACACCTTGCGAGCACCCTCGGCGTCCACCGCGACCAGCACCGACGCCTGGAAACCGGACTCCGCGGAGTCGTAGTCGATGTTGGCGGCCTGCAGCGCCGAGCGCACCGCGATCAGATCGCCGGGCTCGCTGATGATCTCGAAGGCGTCGCCCAGGTCGTTGACCTCTTCGGCGCCGACATCGAGCACATGCTCGAGCACGTCGTCCTCGGACAGCCCGTTCTTCTCGAGGGTCACCACACCCTTGCGACCGAACAGGTACGACACCGAACCCGGATCGGCCATGTTGCCGCCGTTGCGGGTCATGGCCAACCGGACCTCGCCCGCGGCGCGGTTGCGGTTGTCGGTGAGGCACTCGATCAGCACGGCCACGCCGTTGGGCCCGTAGCCCTCGTACATGATCGTCTGCCAGTCGGCGCCGCCGACTTCTTCACCACCGCCACGCTTGCGGGCGCGCTCGATGTTGTCGATGGGGACCGACGTCTTCTTCGCCTTCTGGATGGCGTCGAACAGCGTCGGGTTGCCCGCAGGGTCACTACCACCAGTGCGAGCCGCCACCTCGATGTTCTTGATCAGCTTGGCGAAGAGTTTGCCGCGCTTGGCATCGATTCCCGCCTTCTTGTGCTTGGTGGTGGCCCATTTGGAGTGGCCGCTCATGCCCTACTTCCTTCAAGTCGGTTGCGCGTCTGCCCGGCCGGACAAGCTCGGACCAGCCTACTCACCGCCGGTCACGGGTGCGGACGCGGGCTTTCAGCGCGCGCAACGCACCAGGTCGACGAACAGTTCGTGGACGCGAAGATCGCCGGTGACCTCGGGATGGAACGAGGTCGCCACCACATTGCCCTGCTTGGCGGCCACGATGCGCCCCTGCGCGGGCCCGTGCGGCACGCGCGCGAGCACCTCGACATCGTCACCGACCCGCTCCACCCACGGGGCGCGAATGAACACAGCGCGCACGGGGGTGTCAAGGCCGGTGAAGTCCAGGTCGGTTTCGAAGGAGTCGACCTGTCGTCCGAAAGCGTTGCGCCGCACCGTCATATCGATACCGGACAGGTGCTGCGCGTCGGCACGGGTGTCGAGGACTTCCGAGGCGAGCAGGATCATGCCCGCGCAGGACCCGAACGCGGGCAGCCCGTCGCGCAGCCGCGCCCGCAACGGTTCCAGCAGGTCGAACGCCTGCAGCAGCTTGGAGATCGCGGTCGACTCACCACCGGGCAGCACCAGCCCGTCCACGGCCGCCAGTTCCGACTCCCGCCGCACCAGCACCGGGTTCGCGCCGCAATGTTGCAGCGCGGCAACGTGTTCACGCACGTCACCCTGCAGTGCGAGCACGCCGATGGTGGGCCGGGTGGGGGTCGAGGTTGCGTTCACAGCCGTCGATCTTACGAGCGAGGTCGGTGTGGGCGCGCTCACGCTCACTTGTGACGGGGCGTGCGGATGAGGCCTTCCTGGACGACCGCGGCCACCAGGTTGCCTTCGCGGTCCCAGATCTTGCCGCCGGTCAGCGCGCGACCGAAGCCGGCCGAGGGCGACGACTGGTCGTAGAGCAACCATTCGTCGGCGCGGAACGGGCGAAGGAACCACATGGCGTGGTCCAGCGACGCGTTCTGGGTGGGTTCGTCGGGGTGGGTGACCTTCGACGAGCCGAGCAGCGTCATATCGCTCATGTAGGCCAGCGTGCAGACGTGGAACATCGGGTCGTCGGGCAGCGGGTGCCGGTACCGGAACCACACCTGCTGCGGCGACACGGCGCCGTCGCGCGCCACGACCTGGTCCTGCGGGACCGTGCGAATGTCCCAGTGTTCCCATTCGCGCATGGCCCACAGCCGTTCGGGGCTCATGCTCACGCTGGCGTCGGGCAGGTTGTCGGGGCCTTCGACCGCGGGCATCACGTCCTGGTGTTCGGGCCCTTCGTCGCCGTGATGGAACGACGCCGACATCATGAAGATGGCCTGCCCGTCCTGCACCCCGGTGACGCGCCGCGTGCAGAACGAACGCCCGTCGCGGATGCGTTCGACCAGGTAGACGGTGGGTTCTTCCGGGTTGCCCGGTCGCAGGAAGTAGCCGTGCAGGGAATGCACCTGGAAGGTGGGGTCCACGGTGCTGACCGCCGAGACCAGCGCCTGCCCGGCCACCTGACCGCCGAAGGTGCGCGGTAGCTGGGATTCCGTGGACGCACCACGGAAGATGTCGCGCTCCAGCCGCTCGATCGCGAGCGCCTCTTCGATTGTCGCCATGTGCTCGAGATTATCGTCTCGCCGACCGGGCGGTATGTCCGGCTCGGCGCGACGCCCCGAAATGTGCTGAGATGCCACCGATGCCCACCTTCACTCCCACCTCACCGCGGGCCCTCGCCGGCCTGGTCGCCGACACGCTCGCCGACCTGCCGGGACGGCGGGTGGTCGCGGTCGACGGGGCCGACGCCGCGCAGCCTGTCGAGCTCGCCCGCCAGATCGTCGAGGTTCTGGCGGATCGCGGCCGTTCAGCGGCGGTGGTGTCGGTGCACGATTTCGTTCGCCCGGCGTCCTTGCGCATGGAATACGGTCGCGACGACGAATGGTCTTATCGCACAGCATGGTTCGACTACGAGGCGATCGAACGTGAGATCTTGACCTCGATGCGAACCGAGGGCCGGTGGTTGCCCGCGCTGTGGGACGAGGATCTGGATCGGTCGGCGCGGGCGGCGATTCGTGCCGCCCAAGCCGATCTGGTGCTGGTTCTCGCGGGTCCGATGTTGCTCGGGCGAGGCCTGGAATTCGATCTCACCATCCGCTTGGAACTGAGCGACCAAGCGGCCCTTCGACTTACACCGCCCGACCAGCAGTGGACGTTGCCCGCCTTACGCAACCACACCGCCGAAAATCCCGAAGCGGCAACCTGGACGGTCCGCTGGGACCATCCCGATCGGGCGGCGTTGCGTAGCTGAACCGGCTTCGGTTCGGATACGCGAAAGCCCCGTCCGGAAACTTCCGAACGGGGCTCGTGCGAGAAACGATCAGGCGCAGGCGACCGAGGTCTGGCCCAGGTTGGTGAGCATGCCGCAGGCCCACGACTTCTGGACCTTCCACTTGCCCGCGTCGGCGACGAACGGCACGTCGACGGGGTTGACCTGGCCGTTGAGGCCGAAGTCGGCGTTGGCGGTGACGCTCTCACCGAAGGAGGTCACCTTGGTGACCAGCACGGTGACGTTGTTCTCCTGGACAGCCTGTGCCAAACGGTTGGGCAGTTCGGGATCGGCTTCGATGCCCTGCACGAAGTCCAGCTTCTGGTCGTTGGGGACCGTCGGGTCCAGCGCGGTGGACAGCTGGGCGTTGAGCTGCTCGACGGTCGGCACTGCGGGCAGGTCCGAGGCAGGCGCCTGGGCCGCGGCGGTGGTCTTCGGTGCGGGCTTGGCGGTGCCCTTGTCGTCGCTGCACGCGCTCAGACCGAGCGCGGCAACCACGGCCATGCCTGCGATCGCGACTCGTGCGGTCCTACGAAACATCATTCACTGTCCTTACTTCGGGTCGGTTCTCGCCCGGGGAGGCGACGGCCCGGAACTGCGCCAGACAGCGCAGGCCTCCATGCCACGGCCCGGACGCTACCCAGCATTTTTGAGGAAACCCTGAGACACAGACAACTTGGGTCTGTGAGTTGGGTCGGATTGTGGTGTATCCCAGCATTACTGCCCGGTCGCGGGCCGCAGGCCGGCGATCGCGTCGACGAGTTGGGCGTGGGTGTCGCTGTCGGCGGCGGCGATCAGGCCGTGGGGCGCGGTGTGCAGGGGTTGTCCGGCCAGGCCCGTGACCACGCAGCCCGCCGCCTGGCAGATCGCGATCGCGCTGGCGAAATGCACGCTGTCGCGGAGATCGCCGCCGGTGATGTAGGCGGCGCGGCGGCCGGCCGCGACCCATGCCAGGGCCAGCGAGGTCGACAGCACTCGCGGATGGAACTGTCCCGCAAAGCCTTTCGCGTCGAACAGTTGCGCGGGCGTCGACCAGGGGAACGGGTTGTCCAGATCGACATCGACGAGGCGACTGTCGGGTTGCGGCTGAAGCTCTTGGTCGCGGCCGTCCGCGCGCAGGAACGCGCCGTGCCCCGCGGTCCAGAAAACCTCGTCGGCGAACGGATCGGCGGTCGCTGCGGCCGTGATCGAATCACCTTCCCGCAGAGCGACGTTCACCGCCACCAAGGCAGTCTCGACCGCGAAATTCCTGGTCCCACACAGTGGATCGATGAACCAGGTCCGCCCACTGCGAGCCGTCCCGGTGACACCCGATTCCTCGGCGGAGAACCGGTCGCCGGGACACGCGGTGGCCAGGACTTCGAGGATGGCGTTCTCGGCCGCGATATCGACCTGCGTGGCGAAATCATCGCCTTGTTTGACATAGCGCGCGAGCGGGGCGTGGAACGCCGAGCGAATCACCTGCGAAGCGACTTCTGTTGCGTGGATTGCGATTTCACTATCCGAAAGGTGCACCGACTCCAGAGTACGGACCGCACCGCACCCTGACGTCCTACTTCGCCAGGTACACAGCCAGGCCCAGTCCGCAGATACCGACCGTCACCCGCAACACGCTGGGCGGGATCACTTTCACGACCGGCGGCCCACACCAGCCACCCACCAGCGCGCCCGCGCCCAACGCCAGTGCCGCACCCCAGTGCACCGGCCCGAAGAACGCGAAGCCGATCGCGGCGACCAGGTTGGCGATGCCGAGCAGGAAACTCTTGAGAATCGAAGCGCTCCACACGGATTCGGACGTGCACAGCAGCATCATCGACAGGTAGATCACGCCCGCGCCCGCACCGAAATAGCCGCCGTAGACGGAGATGAGCAGGATGCCCAGCGGCATGATCCATGGGGCGTTGAGCTCGCCGACGTGACGGCGCACCACCGGTTGCACCAGCAGGGCCAGCGACGCGAGCGCGACCAAAAACGGCACGATCACCTCGAACGCGTCATCGGGGGCGACCACCAGGGCCAGTGCGCCCAGTGCACCACCCGCCGCCGACAACACCGCCCATCGCACGAGCGTGGGCCCGCGGCCGGTCAGTTCGCGCCCGGAGTTCGCGGTCGCGCCGACACCCACGGCGACCATGGCGACCGTGTTGGTGACATTGGCCGCCACCGGCGGCAGGCCCACGGCCAGCAGCGCAGGGTAGGAGACGATCGAGGCCATCCCGGTGACGAAACCGATCAAACCGGTGAACAATCCCGCGACGACCAGCAAGAAGAAGTCGAGCGCGGTCACGGACCGACTGTACGGTATGCCCAGTTGGCAGCAATTTTCGGGCAAGACCCGCCTAGACCACCAGCGGCGCGGGATCACTTCGACACGCCGAAGCCCGTGCCAGGATGGCGGAGTGCAGATGACGACTTTCGAGCCGGGCGAACCACCCGTTCGACGTAACCGGCTGGACTCCAACACCGTTGCCCGGCTCGACGACGTCACCACCTTCGCGCAACTGCTGGACGCGGTGGAACTGGTCCGCATGGATCACCCCGACGCGCGCGTGCTGTGCACCCTCGACGACCTGGGCCAATGCGCGTACACGAGCATGCACGCCACGCTGGGCCTGGTCGACGACGACGGCACCGACCACGACGACCCCGTCGCCTCCCACCACTTCGACAACAACGCCGTCACCCGGATCGCCGCCCTGCTGGACACCCCGTCCGCGCGGATCCCCTGGGAAGCACTGCGCGACACCCGCAACGCCTCCGAGGACGAACTGTCCGCCCTGGTCGCCGCCAACCGCAACCCCGACCGCGTGGTCGACGACGTGGTGCTGATCCAACGTGTCCCCGTGGACCGCGACGACCTGGCCATCGCAGGCATCCCCAACGGCTACTTCGCCGACGACTGGTCCACCTACGACAACCACACCGTCATCCGCCGCATGACCACCCACGGCTACCGCCACATAGCCATCGGCGCCTCGCTCCTAGCCTTCGCCCGCCCGGTAGCCCCCACCCCCGAACAAGCAGCCGCCCTGGTCACCGACCTCACCCACCTCTACGGCTCCCCCACCGCCATCGCCTGGCACGAACTAGCCGTCCAACTCCCCACCCAACGCCACCTCATCCTCGGCTACGCCGAAAACTACGCCGACGCCCTCACCACCGACACCGAGGATGCAGCGGGCCAGCCGTAACGGCACGGTCAGAGCTCCCACAAGGAGGAGATAGGTAGTCCCACGAGGTTCTCGCCGAATCGCACACCATGGTCTGCGGTGCCGAGCACGATCCCGCCGACGAACCTGTCACCCAGGCGCTCGGCAAGCCGCTGTAGTCCACGGAAGTGCTCGGGTTTGTAGGTCTGCTTCGCCTTCACCTCGAGGCCGAGAACCCGACCGTCGTCCAACTCGATGACGACGTCCACCTCGACGCCTGACGACTCGCGGTAGTGGAAGACAGAGAACCGGGTGTCACTCCAGGTCTGCTGCTTGCGCAGTTCGGAGACCACGAGACCTTCGAGCAGCGGACCGAGCAGCTCACCACCGCCGACGAGCGCAGCGGCACGTTCAGCCGTGATGCCGGCTAGATGCATCGCGAGCGCGGAGTCGGTAATGAGCCCTTTGGCCTTGCCGGTCTGGCGCGTTGTGAGGTTTCCCGTCCACGGCCGGATCCGTTCGACGAGATAGAGCGTCTCGACGAGATCGAGGTAGGCGGTCATGGTCGTCTCGGGGACATCCGCATCCCGCGAAAGGCGAGCCCGGACGACCTCACCGGCTTGGTTTGCCGCGATCAGGCGCAGGACGGTCGCCAAACGATTGCCATCGACGAGACGCCGGACATCGCGGGCATCTCGCTGGACGATGCGTTCCACGTAGCCGTCGAACCAGGCCCTGCGCAGTCGCGGCGACCGCCGAAAGACCTCCGGGTACCCACCTGCGGCGAGGATGTTCGCGTAGTCCACACGCGAGACGGCCGAGCGGACGCCGAAGGGATCCACGCCGACAAGAAAGCGAGTCACGAAGTCATCGACGCGACCGTTGATCTCTCCCTGGCTCAGGGTCCGCAGTGGCAGCGTGACGGCTCGGCCGGCGAGCGAGTCGGGCGTCCGTTCGAGCCGTAGCAGATCAGCCGACCCAGTGAGCAGGAATCGGCCTGGGGTGCGGTGGCGGTCGATGGACGCCTTGATCGGTAACAGCAGTTCCGGGGCACGCTGGATCTCGTCGATGACCAGCAACCCGTCGGGCAGCTGGTTCACGAAGGCCTGCGGGTCGTTCTGCGCTGCGGACCGCATGATGTCGTCGTCCAGAGTCAGGTACCGACCGGGGCGTTCCGAGCCTTCGACGAGCATCGTGGCGAGCGTGCTCTTCCCTACCTGTCGCGCACCCTCGATGACGACTGCGGGGAAAGATTCGACGAGCTCAGTCGCCCACGGCAGGGCATGTCGGAACAGGATATCGGCAGAGGTCACGACACCATGACATCGCATAAGTCGCTGTTCTGCAAGCACAAACCCGCTGATCTACCGGATCCAAGTCGCTGTTCTGCAACCTCGAAGTCGCTGATTCAGCACAGGCGCGGTGATCGGCGACACAGCCCTGGCCGCCGACACCGAAGGAGCCTCCGGCCAGCCCTCAGGAGCGCAGACGACGGTGGGCCCGTCCGGAAACGGACGGGCCCACCTGAGTTACTCAGTGCCCGAACAACTTCGGGCGAAGGATCACCAGCCGCGTTCGGCGAGGCGGTGGGGCTGGGGGATTTCTTCGACGTTGATGCCGACCATCGCTTCGCCCAGACCGCGGGAGACCTTGGCCAGCACGTCCGGGTCGTCGTAGAAGGTGGTGGCCTTGACGATGGCGGCGGCGCGCTGTTCAGGGTTGCCGGACTTGAAGATGCCGGAGCCGACGAAGACGCCTTCGGCGCCCAGCTGCATCATCATGGCGGCGTCGGCGGGGGTGGCGATGCCGCCCGCGGTGAACATGACCACGGGGAGCTTGCCGGTCTGGGCGACCTCGCGGACCAGCTCGTAGGGGGCCTGCAGTTCCTTGGCGGCTACGAAGAGCTCGTCCTCGGACAGCGAGGACAGGCGGCGGATCTCGCCGCGGATGGTGCGCATGTGGGTGGTGGCGTTGGAGACGTCGCCGGTGCCTGCTTCACCCTTGGAGCGGATCATGGCCGCGCCTTCGGTGATGCGGCGCAGGGCCTCGCCCAGGTTGGTGGCGCCACAGACGAAGGGGACGGTGAAGTTCCACTTGTCGATGTGGTTGGCGTAGTCGGCGGGGGTGAGGACCTCGGACTCGTCGATGTAGTCCACGCCCAGGCTCTGCAGGATCTGCGCCTCGACGAAGTGGCCGATGCGGGCCTTGGCCATGACCGGGATGGAGACGGCTTCGATGATGCCGTCGATCATGTCGGGGTCGCTCATCCGCGACACGCCACCCTGCGCGCGGATGTCGGCGGGCACCCGCTCGAGCGCCATCACGGCCACGGCGCCTGCGTCTTCGGCGATCTTGGCCTGCTCGGCGTTGACCACATCCATGATCACGCCACCCTTGAGCATCTCGGCCATGCCGCGCTTCACGCGGGCGGTGCCGACGGTGTTGGTGGTCTCAGGCGTAGTCACGGCTGTCTCCTGTGTCATGGGCGCCAATCAAGTCGCTCGGGTACGTGTCACCGTCGATTCTAGAGCTGCCCGTTTTCGGCCTTCATAGCCAGTTGAGCACCACTGGCCTTGTCACGACCAGCGGCGATGCAGACCCAGCCCACCGCTGGCCTTGTCCGGTGGTCGCCAGTCAGCGGATCGAGCGCACCACGTGCTGGGTGTCGTCGGTGGCCGCGGTCACAGCTTCGGCGAGCAGCTCGTCGAGGTGATACGGGTAGACGGCTTCGCCCGCGGCGTCGAGGGCGCGGATGTCGGCGGCGGTGCACCAGCGGTGGTCGGTGATGGTGCGACGTTCCAGCGCGGTGAGGTCGGCGGGCCGCCATTCGAAACCGTGGCAGCGCAGGGTGAAGAACAGTTCTTCGGAGCGGATGAGTTCGCCGTTGAACGGGAACACCGCCACACGTCGCCACAGTGGTCCGCGCAGGGCGGCCGCGTCGATGCGTTGGCCGGTTTCCTCGTAGGTTTCGCGGACCGCGGCGTCGCGCAGATTCTCCCCCGGTTCCACGCCGCCGCCGACGGTGAACCAGAAAGCGATCTCGGGAATCATCGGGTCGTGCCCGCGCAGCAGCAGCACACGGTCTTGTTCGTCGAGCAGGACCACCCGCGCCGACGTGCGGGTGGTGTGCACGACCAGGCCGGTGGCCGCGGCGGGGGTGGCGCGTTCGGTGATCTCGAAGTAGTGCGGCAGCGGCGCGGTACCGCCCAGGTGCAGCACGCGCACGGATCGGCGGGTGCGCAGGGCGAGGGTGTCGCGTACGGCGTCGTTGTGGAAGCGGCGCGCGATCAGCACGCGCGCTTCGGCGTCGGCGAGTTCGGCGACCAGTTGGGGGCGCAGGTGGTCGATGTCGACCAGGGTCAGCGCGGCGGACAGTTGGTTCTCGATGGTTTCGCGGTCGCTGCGGTCGACGCGTTCGGCCCGGTCGGCCAGGGTGGCCAGCAGCGCGGCCCGTTCGGCGCGGCGGGGGTCGGCGCTGACCGGTCCCGCCTCCGACATCGCCACCGCGCGCGCCACCACGGCGCGACGGGCCAGGGCCGCGTCGAGGGCCTGCCAGGATTGATCGGAGCGAACGTGCAGCCGGTCGAGTCGGTTGGCGGTGGAGTAGGCCCACACGCCGAGGGCGAGCACGAGCAGTGCGATCAGTCCGAGGACAAGGACTGTGGTCGCGGAGAAAGTGATCATCCGGCGGCACGCACCCGGTTGTCACCGACGGTGACGGTCTCGTACACGCGCAGGATCTGCTCGGCCACCACCGGCCAGTCGTATTCGGCGACGACCTGGGTGGCGGTGCGCACGAGCTGTTCGCGCGCGTCGTTGTCGGTGAGCAACAGGTCGATGGCGGTGGCCAGCGCGTCGGAGTCACCGATGGGGGTGAGCAAACCCGCTGTGCCGTCACGCAATACGCGCCGGAAGGCATCGAGTTCGCTGGCGACCACCGGTGTGCCCGCGGCCATCGCCTCGATCAGGATGATGCCGAAACTCTCGCCGCCCAGGTTCGGCGCGACGTACACGTCGGCGCTGCGCAGCGCGGCGGCTTTCTCCTCGTCGGAGACCTGCCCGAGAAAGCGCAGGTGACCCGCGTGCTCACCGGCGACGCGGCGCAACCGCTCCTCGTCACCGCGCCCGACGATGAGGATCTCGACGTCGGGATGATGCTCGATGAGCGCGGGCAGCGCGCCCAGCAGCACGTCCATGCCCTTGCGTGGTTCGTCGTAGCGGCCGAGGAACAGCACCGTGCGGCCCGCGCGCGGGTACCCGTCGAGTGGTTCGCCGCGCGCGAAGGCGGACACGTCTACCCCGTTGGGGATCTCCACCGCGTCGGACCCCAGTGCCTCGACCTGCCAGCGCCGGGCCAGCTCGGACACGGCGATCCGCCCGCTGATCTTCTCGTGATACGGGCGCAGCACACCTTGAAAAGTGCTGAGCACCAACGACTTCGTGGTCGACGTGTGGAAGGTGGCCACGATGGGACCCTCGGCGATCTTGAGCGCCAGCATCGACAAGCTCGGGGCGTTGGGTTCGTGGATGTGCAGCACGTCGAAGTCGTTGCTGTCGATCCAGCGGCGAATCCTGGTGTACGCCATGGGTCCGAACGACAGGCGCGCCACCGACCCGTTGTAGGGAATCGCGACCGCGCGACCCGCCGAGACGACGAAGTCGGGCAGCGGTGTGTCGTCGGAGGCGGGGGCGAGCACGCTCACCTTGTGCCCGCGTTCGATGAACACCCGGGCCAGCTCGACCACATGGGCCTGCACGCCGCCGGGGACGTCGAACGAATACGGGCAGATCATGCCGATCTTCACCGCGGTCCCCCGCTCTGCTTCGCGGTGATCCGCGACAGTCGTTCCGAGGACAGGTCGCCTTCCCACAGCGGCTGCAGCATGTGCCAGTCAGCGGGATGCTCGGCGATATTGGCGGCGAACCGGTCCGCGAGCAGTTGCGTGGCCGCGGCGACTCCGCCCGAAACGTCCAGTGCGGGTTCCGCTTTCAGGCCCCAGCCTTCGGTGCCGTCGTCGTCGACGGTGAACCAGCCGTGCACGGGCACCAGCGCGGCCCCGGTCTCGATGGCCAGTTTGGCGGCACCGCCGGGCATCCAGGTGCGTTCGCCGAAGAAGTCGACGGGCACGCCCTTGCCGGTGAGGTCGCGTTCGCCCATCAGGCACACGATCCGGTTCTGCCGCAGGCGTTCCGCCAGGGCCACGAACGGCGGCTCCTCGCCACCGGTGAGCGGGAAGACCTCGAAACCGAGGCTCTCGCGATAGGCGACGAACCGTTCGAACAGCGATTCCGGTTTCAGCCGTTCGGCCACGGTGGTGAAGGTTTGATAGTGCTGCACCAACCAGACGCCGGCCATGTCCCAGTTGCCCGAATGCGGCAGCACCAGGATCAGGCCGCGACCCTGTTCGAGGGCGGCGTCGACATTCTCCAGACCGCCGACGTAGTAGTCGATCTTCGTGTGATCCATCGACGGCAGCCGGAACGCTTCACGCCAGTAGCGGGCGTAGGAGCGCATACTCGCCTGCATGAGTTCATCGGGCACCTGTTCTGCGGGCACGCCGAGGACGCGAGACAGGTTGCGGCGCAACTGTTTCGGGCCGCCGTCTTTCACCGACCGATCGGCGCCGAGGTCGAAAACCTTGCGCACCAACCCTTCCGGTGCCGACCGCACCAGGCGCCAACCCGCGGCGTATCCCCAGTCGCTGGCCTGATCTTTGAGACTCACGAAGCCTCCTGCGGCGCAGCGGGCGGAATAACGACCCGGGCACCCGGCGAATTACGCACGGCCAACACCCGTTGGAACACCGTCACGATGCTCAGCACCGCCAGCACCCACATGGCCACATACACAGCCCAGGTCAGCCAGTCGATACCCCAGTGCCCGCCGATACCGGTGAGCCCGGCACCGACCAACACCAGCACCAAACGATCAGGACGTTCGATCAGCCCGCCGTCGGCGGACAGCCCACTGGCCTCCGCACGCGCCTTGGCGTACGAGATCACCTGCGAGGTCACCAGCACGACCAATGTCACCGCGAACAAAGATTTGCTGCCCTCGTGATACACCGCCCACCAGGCCAGACCGCCGAAGATCGCACCGTCGGCCACCCGGTCACAGGTGGCGTCCAGGACCGCGCCGTACTTCGTGCCGCCGCCGCGGGCGCGCGCCATCGCGCCGTCGAGCATGTCGAACATGACGAACAACCAGATGACCAACGTTCCCCAGAACAGGTGTCCGGAGGGGAACAGGGTCACCGCGGCGGCGATCGTCGCCGCGGTGCCGATCAGTGTCATCGCGTCCGGGGTGAGCCCCGTTCGCACGAGCGCTTTGCCCAGCGGCGCAGTCGCTTTCGCAAACGTCTCGCGGCCGAAGAAGCTGAGCACGTTCTCTATTCCTCCCACGCCTCCGCCAGCAATTGCCGCGTTTCCCGCAGCAACTGAGGCATCACCTTCACGCCGCCGACCACGGTGATGAAGTTCGCATCCCCGCCCCAGCGCGGAACAATGTGCTGGTGCAGGTGGTCGGCGAGCGAACCACCGGCCACACCACCGAGATTGAGGCCGACGTTGAATCCGGCAGGCCGCGAGACCTGCTTCATCACCCGAATGGCCCGCTGCGTGAAGGCCATCAGTTCCGCGCTTTCCGCGGGCGTGAGGTCCTCCAGGTCGGCTACTCGCCGGTAAGGTACCACCATCATGTGCCCTGGGTTGTACGGGTACAAGTTGAGCACGGCGTAAACATTCTCGCCGCGGGCGATGATCAGGCCGTCTTCGTCCGACATCTTGGGAATATCGGTGAACGGATGTCCCGTCGCGTCTTTGGGCTTGACCTCGCCGGTGATGTACGACATCCGGTACGGGGTCCACAGCCGCTGCAGGCGGTCGGGTTGCCCCGCCCCGGCGTCGACGATGGAGCCGGCGTCGGGGGCCACGGGCTCGCTCATGAGGAAGCCTTGACGATCTCGAATCCCTCCGCGGTGGGCGAGGCGTTCTCCCGGTTGCGCACCCACGCGGTGATGGTGGCGATCGCGTCGGCGACCGGCACGGTGTTGACCTGGGTGCCGTCGCGGAACCGGAAGCTGACCGCGTCGGCTTCCACGTCGCGTGCGCCGGCCAGGAGCATGAAGGGCACCTTCTGCGCGGTCTGGTTGAAGATCTTCTTCTGCATCCGGTCGTCGCTGCGGTCCACCTGGGCCCGCACGCCGGCGTCACGCAGCCGCTCGATCACCGAATCCAGGTGCGGGGCAAAGTTTTCCGCGACCGGGATGCCGACGACCTGCACCGGCGACAGCCACGCGGGGAAGGCACCGGCGTAGTGCTCGGTGAGCACGCCGAAGAAACGTTCGATCGAGCCGAACAGGGCGCGGTGGATCATCACCGGACGCTGCTTGGTGCCATCGGAGGAGGTGTACTCGAGGTCGAAGCGCTCGGGCAGGTTGAAGTCGAGCTGCACGGTCGACATCTGCCAGGTGCGGCCCAGCGCGTCCTTGACCTGCACGGAGATCTTCGGGCCGTAGAACGCGGCACCGCCCGGGTCGGGCACCAGATCCAAACCCGAAGCCTCGGCGACCTTTTCGAGGGTTTCGGTGGCCTCGGCCCACAGCTCGTCCGAACCCACGTACTTCTTCGGGTCCTTGGTGGACAGCTCGAGGTAGAAGTCGTCGAGGCCGTAGTCCTTCAGCAGGCCGAGGACGAACTGCAGGGTGCTGGTGAGCTCGGCGTGCATCTGCTCTTTGGTGCAGTAGATGTGCGCGTCGTCCTGGGTCATGCCGCGCACGCGGGTCAGGCCGTGCACCACGCCGGACTTCTCGTAGCGGTACACCGAACCGAATTCGAACATCCGCAGCGGCAGTTCGCGGTAGGAGCGACCGCGCGCACGGAAGATCAGGTTGTGCATCGGGCAGTTCATCGGCTTGACGTAGTAGTCCTGGCCGGGCTTGCGCACGGTGCCGTCTTCGTTGAGTTCGGCATCGAGGTGCATGGCCGGGAACATGCCGTCGCGGTACCAATCGAGGTGGCCGGAGGTCTCGAACAGCGCGCCCTTGGTGATGTGCGGGGTGTTGACGAACTCGTAGCCGGCCTCGACGTGGCGCTGGCGGGAGTACTCCTCCATCTCCTTGCGGATGATGCCGCCCTTGGGGTGGAACACCGGCAGGCCCGAACCGAGCTCGTCGGGGAAGGAGAACAGGTCCAGCTCGAGGCCCAGTTTGCGGTGGTCGCGACGCTCGGCTTCGGCGAGCAGTTCCAGGTAGGCGTCCATCGCCTCGGTGGATTCCCACGCGGTGCCGTACACGCGCTGCAGGTCCTCGCGGTCCTGGTCGCCACGCCAGTAGGCGGCCGAGGAGCGGGTCAGCTTGAACGCGGGGATGAACTTGGTGGTGGGGATGTGCGGGCCGCGGCACAGGTCGCCCCACAGTTTCTCGCCGGTGCGCGGGTCGAGGTTGTCGTAGATGGTCAGCTCGTTGCCGCCGACCTCCATGATCTCCGGGTCGTCGATGCCGGACTTGTCGCTGATCAGCTCCAGCTTGAACGGCTCGTTGGCCAGTTCGACACGGGCATCGTCGACCTCGACGACACGACGCGAAAAGCGTTGCGCGCCTTTGATGATCTTCTTCATCCGCGATTCCAGCTTGGCCAGATCCTCGGGGGTGAAGGGCTTGTCGACCTGGAAGTCGTAGTAGAAGCCGTCCTTGATCGGCGGGCCGATGCCGAGCTTCGCGTCGGGGAACTCCTGCTGCACCGCCTGGGCGAGCACGTGCGCGGCCGAGTGCCGGATCACGCTGCGCCCGTCCTCGGTGTTCGCGGCGACCGGCTCCACATCGACGTCTTCGGAGGGGGTCCACGACAGATCCTTGAGCGCACCGTCGACATCACGCACGACCACGATGGTGTCGGGGCCCTTCGTCGGCAGCCCCGCTTCGCGAACCGCTGCGCCCGCGGTAGTCCCGGCCGGCACGCGGACGACGGCGACAGGACTGATGGGTGCAGAGGTGGTCACGGGGAGGTTCTCCTTGGACTTGGCGGCTGCGGGGTAAATCCCGCACGCACGATCCTACTGTTCCGTGTCTTCGGGATTTTTGGCCAGGTGGCAAAGATCTTTCAGGTCTGTGCCAACAGGGCGGTTCGCTCCGCGGAGGGGCGTTTCGGGCAGCTGGTGCACATTTCGCAGCCGGGGACCCCGTAGACAAGGCAGCACGAGATGCGTTTCACAAAGGTGCGGGTGCCGACCGTGATGAAGCGGGGCGCAGGTAGTTTCGCGCCGATTTCGGCGGCCAGTTTCGTGCCTGCCTCGGGGGCACCGGCGTCGAGGGCGCGGTTGCCGATCGCGTCGGCGACGATGGCCCACAGGGCCGGGATTCCGGCGCCGGAAACGGCCGCTACCTGCATGATCACCGTGGTCAGCGTTTCGCGCAGTGCGGTTCCGACGGCTGCCTCGGGAGACTTGCCGCGGAAGTGCACGCGCTCGACTCCCCCATCGGGGCGAACCTCGCATTCGAGCCCGTCCAGCGTCGCGATCGGGGCGGGTCGACCGGATGCGTAGGCGGTGGTGATCTGGTCGACCAGCGCCGACGCGACCATGCACCACCACAGCGTGCCGCCCACCCTCGGTGTTTCCGTGCCCCACGACCGACTCATCTCGGCGATCCGGGCCGACACCCACGCGGGATCGGCGAGTAGTCGGCCGGCAACCGTGCTCACGACATCAGGGGACTGTGCAACCATGGCCAATCGACTCCGATCCACCCGTCGATGATCGAGAACGTACCCAGCAGCCACAGCGTCACCAGGACGAGGGCGAAGGTGGCTACCGCGCCCAGTACCTTGATGAACCAGCCGCGCGAGGTGTACCAGTCCATGACGATCCGGTACTTGCCGCGCACCCAGTTCAGGGTGTGGTGGGCCCAGACGAACTCGGTGGCCAGGATGCCGAACCCCGCGAACACCAGCGCCCAGCCGGGTCCCGGATACGGGATCGCGACGATCCCCAGCAGCAGCACCAGCCCACCGACCACGCCCACGGCGATGCGGTAACCGAGGTTGAGGGTAGGGCGCGCGGCGATGTGTTCCCGGAAGGCGCGCCCGCGATCCTTGACGGCGTCCCATCGCCCCGGCTCGGCGGTGGAGGCGCTGTCGGTGACGTGCTCGGCCGCGGTCGAATCGCTGGTCATGGTGTCCACACTACGAGTTCGACCGCCGCCGGGTCGCGACGTGACGGCTTCGCCCCCGCCCACGAGCGGGTTTTTGCCCACCCCACCCGCGTCAACCGGTGACCGCGAGTGCCGCGTGATCGTCGATGGCGCGAACCCCGTCGACGGTCACCTCGAGCACGTGCGCGCCCGCGATGTCGAAGAACAATCCCGACAGTTCCAGCCCCCGTTCGGCCACCGCGCGACGAACGGCGGGGTTGCGTCCCAGCGTCTCGAGCTGCACGGCCACATTCACCATGCTCAACTGATCCACCTCGCCGTATCCGGCCGCCCTGGCCGCGGCGGCCACCGGATGACCCGCGCGGAACCGTTGCAGCGTCGGCTCGGCGTGCCGCAACCAGGAACCCAGGCCGCCGCCGGTGTCGGCCGCGCTGTGGACCGCCTTCATCGCCCCGCACGAGGAATGCCCGCACACCACCACGGTGCGCACCGCCAGGGAATCCAGGGCGAAGGTCAACGCCGCTTCGACCGAGTCGTCGCCGCTGACCGGCACCAGGTTGCCGACGTTGCGCACGGTGAACAGGTCGCCCGGTCCGCTGTTGGTGATCACATTGGGCACGATCCGCGAATCCGAGCAGGTGAGAAAAAAGGAGTCGGGGTCCTGGTGCATCCCGTCCAGGTGCGGGCGGACCACGTGCGCGTGCCCGCGATGGAAGGCCGCGATCCCGGCGGTCATCGCGTGGCCACCGGACTTCTGGTGCCGCCACGGGCGCAGCATGTCGTCGATGGCGGCGCGCACGAATCCGCGCGTGGGCGGCGCGGCCGGGGTATCGGCCATCCGGGCGGGCCCGATCTCGACGAAATCGACACGCGCACCGGTGCTTTCGTGCTGACGCTGCCAGTCCTCGATCGCCTCGAACGCGGCATGGTCGAGGAAGTCCACGGTCATCTCCACCCGCACATCGGCACCCGCGGGCACCTTCGCCAGTTCCGCCGACATCTTCGGCAGCGCCAGGAACGTGCACGACCCGTCGATATGAACCTGCCAGTTCCCGTCCGGCAGCGGCGTGGCCTGCACGTGCACGCGCACGACCCGCCACAGCAGCAACGCGAAGGCCAGACCCAGCCCGATGATCACGCCTTCCAGGAGGTTGGCGAACACCACACCGAGCACGGTCACCACGTAGACCAGCAGGTCACCGGTGCGTCGCGCCAGCCGGATGTGCGCCAGTTTCACCAACTGCATACCGATGACGATGAGCAACCCGGCCAGCGCCGCCTTCGGAATCTGTTCCACCACCCCGACCAGCGCCACCGAGAACACCAGAATCCACACCCCGTGCAGCACCGCCGACGCCCGCGTGCGCGCCCCCGCACGGACATTGGTGGCACTGCGCACGATCACACCGGTGACGGGCAACCCGCCGACCAGCCCCGACAGCAGATTCGCACAACCCTGTCCGAGCAGTTCCCGATCGAAATCGGCGCGCTGCCCGTCGCGCATCCGCCCCACGGCCACCGCCGAGAGCAGGCTTTCCACGCTGGCGATCAGCGCGATCGTGAGCACCGCGAACGCCACCTGCCACCACTGCCCCGACGGAAGCTGCGGCAACGTCATGGACTCGAACAGCGAGGCGTTCAACATGATTCGCTCGATATCGGTGGGCAACACCATCGCCAACCCCGCACCGGTGACGATCGCGACCAGCGGCGCGGGCACCACCCTGACCTTGGCCGGCAGATACTTCCACCCCAGCAGGATCACCATCACGGCCCCACCCACGATCACATCCCCCCAGCGGGCCGCGGACAGCTGTGCGGGCAACGCACTCAGGTTGGCCAGGCTCGAATGACTCGACACCCCACCCAGCAGCACCAGAAGTTGTTGCAGCGCAATGGTGATGCCGATCCCGGCCAGCATCGCGTGCACCACCACCGGCGCCACCGCCAGCGCCGCGCGCGCAATCCGACTGAGCCCGAACAGAATCTGCAAAACACCCGCACCGGCAACAATGAAACACGTTGCCCGCCAGCCGAACTGTGCGATCGTCTCCGCGACCACCACGGTCAACCCCGCCGCAGGCCCACTCACCTGCAACGGCGACCCACCCAACAACCCGGCCACCACCCCGCCCACCACCGCGGCGATCAACCCGGCGGCCACCGGCGCCCCCGACGCCACCGCGATCCCGATGGACAACGGCAGCGCCACCAAGAACACCACCACAGACGCCGGAACATCATGCCGCAGAACAGATTTCGTAGCCATCATTCTCCTTCGCCGGAAGCGCACTCCCGGTTCATCGGTCGAACATGTACTAGCAAGAGAAACAGCGAACGGCTTCGTGGAGCTTCGGACTCATGACGCGAAGGCCGCGACAATAGTAAAGAACTTCCCAAGCACTAGGAAAGCTTTTCGGGCAACTTGTGGCGAATCGCCACCAATCCGTGACACCGGTCACACGGCTGACGTCATCCGATGTCGACCACACGGGCCCAGGTGGGCGGGCGATCGGGGATGTAGTCGGGGTTGTGCTCGCTCCAGGAATCCGCGCGGCGGAACAGGCCGACGATTGTTCGGCACGGTGGTGGGTCGCTGGGCCAGGGGGTTTGCCCGTCGGTCAGCACCGCGATGACGTCGGGGCGGGTGCGCAGGGCCTTGGTGAAGCCGGTTCGCAGGTCGGTGCCGCCGCCGCCGATCAGCGACATGGATTCGGCCTGGCACAGCGGGTAGGCGATGTGGGCGGCGGCGTCGCAGGAGAACACGGTGATCAGGTCGCGGCGGCCGCCGACGGCGCGGGTGATGGCGGCGACTTCGAGCAGGGCGCTGCCGAGTTCGGCGTCGCTGACCGAGCCGGAGGTGTCGATGACCACTCCCACGCGTGGGGGTGTGCGGCGCAGGCTCGGCAGCACGACGCCGGGCACGCTCGCGCTGCGCCGGGCCGGGCGGCCGTAGGTGTAGTCCTCACCGACGCCGGGGGCCGAAACGGCCGCGCGCAGAGCGGCTCCCAGCAGGTCCCGCCAGGGTTGCGGCGGGTGCAATGCCTGGTCGGCCCAACGTCGCCAGCCCTGCGGCGCGTTGCCCGGATTGCCGACGATGCCCTGCGCCACCCGGAACCGAACGCCTTCGCGTTCCTGTTCACTGAGCCCGTCGGCACCGTCGGGGCCCAGGTCCCACTCCCGGGCCGATCCGTCTGCGCCGCTGCCACAATCGAGCCAGCCCAACTGCTGCGCTCCGCGCGCGAAGGTGAACTGATCCAGGTAGTCCTCCATGAGTCCGCCCGCGAGCAGACCCAGGGTTCCCGGCGTGACCGCGCCGTCCGGCACGACCAATCCGTCACCGAAGGCGTCATCGTTGATTTCGGCATCCGCGGCGATGTTCATGCGCAGACGTTCCGCCGGGCCCGACAGGTCATGGGTGTCGGCGTAGCGGTCGCTGCGGGCGTGGTGTTCGCGCAGGAGATGCGAAACCTCGTGCACCAGTATCGAAGCCAGCTCCTCTACCGACGTGTGGTTCACGAACGCGGGCGACACATAGCACCGCCAGTACTTGTCCACGCCCATGGTCCGCACCGCGGGCGACTCGACGATGTGCAGCGCGTACAGGGCGGTCGCGAGGTAGGGCCGAGCCGAAACGGCGTGCAGGCGTGCGGCATACAGCTTGTCGAGGTCGAGGCCGGACGTCACTGTCATCGGCCTTCCTCGACGGCCACGCGGGCCGCGGCCCGGTCGGCACTCTGCGCTACCGCCACCATCGCGCCGAGCTGTTCGATCGATGCGGGGATCGCCCAGTTGTCGCGCCGCAGGGTGGCCAGGGTGGTCGCCGGGACCACCACCAGGTCGGGGGCACCGGTTTCCACGGCCCTGACCAGCAGCGCCCAGGCCGCGTCCCAGCGGGATCTCTCCGGGCGTTTGCGCACCGCGGCCACCACCGCGTCGAGCACGGCTTGGCGCAGATCGCCGCGTTCGGGCAGGTCGGCGGCGTCCGGGTCGGCCAGCAGCACTTCGGGGTCGGGCAGATCCATTCGATCGATACTGGTGAGCAGTTCGAACCCGGCACCGTCGCCGACGGTGCCGCGGATCAGTTGGGACAACACGTCGCGACGGGCGTCGGAGGCGGTGGCGAAGGCGATCAGCCGCACGGTCATCTCCCAGCTTCGCGGCGACGGCCACGCTCCGCCACGGCGGGTTTCGGTCGTGGGCAGTTGGTGCACCAGTTTCGGCCTGGCCGCCAGCAAAGTGCACACCGCGCGTCTGGCGAAAGTGACTGCCTCGGAGAACTTTTCGTGGTCGAGCCGCGGCAGGGTCGCGCGCGGCCATGTGCCGCCGAGTCCTCGGACGACGACATCGTGGTTGTGCACCCACTGCAGGTGCACGAAACGGTTCGCCAGCGGTGCGCTCAGTTCCCAGCCGTCGGCGGCTGAGGAGCGCGGGTTGGCGGCGGCGACGATGCGCACGCCGGGCGGCAGGTGCAGGGTGCCGATCCGGCGTTCCAGGACCACGCGCAACAGTGCGGCTTGCACGGCCGGCGGGGCGGTGGACAGTTCGTCGAGGAACAGCAGGCCGCGACCGTTTTGTACCAGTCGCACGGCCCAGTCCGGCGGCGCCATCGGGACACCCTTGGTCGCGGGATCGTCGCCGATGATGGGCAGGCCCGAAAAGTCCGACGGCTCATGGACACTGGCGATCACCGTGGTCAGCGGTAGGTCGAGGGACTCGGCGAGTTGGGTCAGGGCGGCGGTCTTGCCGATGCCCGGTTCGCCCCACAGCAGCACCGGTAGGTCGGCGGCGACGGCCAGGGTCAACGCGTCGAGTTGGGTGTCGGGGCGCGGTTCGGTGGTGACCTCGCCGAGCAGAGTCAGCAGATCGCCTGCGAGGTCGAGTTGGGAGCTGGGACGCGCAGGGCACAGTGTGTGAACAGACATGTGTGAATCACCTTGGGGTCGAGGAGGTTTGGGGGTCACGCGCGAGTCGGCGGGACTGGTTGCCACAGCCGTGGAGCAGCGGACAGTGGCGGAGGTCGGTCGGTGTCGACGGATCAGCGCGAGGCTGCGTGGCGTGGATGTGTGCGTCGCTGCGCCCGGGAAAGTCGGCGCACGGGATTGTCGGCGCGACCGGGTGCGGGCAGTCCGGCGCGGAACAGGCCGTAGGTGATCCGTTGCCGGACAGCGGCTTCCAGCTCGGTGCGCAGCGGTCCGTCGCGCAGTACCGCGTCGGCGCCGAGCACGCCCTCGACCACCGTCAGCGCGCGCGCGATATCGCCGTGGTCCAGGTGTTCGCGAACCACGTCCAGCCAGTCCGGGCGGCGATGGGTGCGGTCGATGGCTTGCAGGCAGGGCATCGGGGTGCCGGTCAGCGCGACCAGCAGTTCCTCGCGCCGAATTTCGGTCGGGTCGTGATCGAGTGCGGTGAGCACGCCGTCCACCACGCCGATTCGGTGCTGCTGTCCCCGGCATTCCACGAGCCGCTCACCGCTGGTCCCCGGCGTTTCGGTCGGCTCGCAGGCTTCGCCGAGCGCCGAGGCGACCAGCGGATGCAGCCGATCGGGGGTGATCGCACCTCGGCGGATCAGCTCGAGATCGGGCAGCACCCAGGTTGCCGCGTCTGGCAGGACCGGCAGCGCCGAGATGCCGCCGCGAACGGCCTGTTGCGCGATACGCAAGGCGGGTGGGCCCGACTGCGCGAGATCGTGCTCGCCGATCTCGAGGATGATCCGTTTCCGCGCACCACACCGCACCGCGACCAACCCCGACCCGCACTGGTCGGTGCGCAGCAGGATCGCGGCCTCAGCCTGCCAGCGGTCCACCGCACACGAGCTGGGCACCCGCATCGGGAGCTCGGAGGCCACGAATTGACCTGTCCCACAACGTATTCGCAGCTGATGTGCGTGGCGCGCGTCCCACAGATGTGGGTGCAGGTCGAGCCGATAGCGCCGGTTCGGTCGCGGATGTGGGTGCAGGTTCGGGCCGACTTCGGGTCGGTCCGCGTCCCAGAGCGCGAGGCTGATCCGCTGACCGGCGGTCGCCCACGTCGGCGGAGTGCGAACCACCAGGTGCACCGAAGCCGCACCGGCGCAGTCATTTTCGTCCAGGCCGTCAGGTTGACCTGCGGTGCCGTATCGGGCCAGCACCATTGTCAATCCCGGCCGGAGCAACCCGTCGGGCGCGACTCGCGGTAGGTGCCAGCGCAGTAGATCCGGTGCGAGATGGCGCAGATCGGCCCGCACTCGGGCGGCCAGCTCTCGACCATGGGTTCGCGCCAGCGCACGCAGATCGAGATCGAGGTCGACATGCGCCGCGGCGCACGCGCCTGCCCAGTCGCCGACGGTGCGGCGGGCGGTGGCGGTGTCGATCATGGCGGGTGGGACAGCGAATTCGCGCACGCGCAGCCACAAGGCAAGGCGGGGATCGTCGACGTGATCGAGCGGGAGGGTTGCCGGTTCGATGACCGGCGTGGGGCTCAACGGCCCGGGCGGAGGACGCCCTTTCCACTTGTCGTCATGTGGCCAGTATGCACAACAATGTCCGACCCGACAAGCGGTCGGCCGGGCACCTGGTCGGAACAGGTGCCCGCCTCGCGGACGTGTCGCTACCGGGCGTCGGCCAGTGCGCGGGTGTCGGCACCCGACTGCGGGTAGGTCGGGTATTCGATGCCCGAGATGTATTGCACGGTGCGGACCACCTGGCAGGAGTAGCCGAATTCGTTGTCGTACCAGACGTACAGGATGGCGGTGTCGCCTTCGACGATGGTGGCGTTGGCGTCGATGATCGAGGCGGCGCGGGAGCCGATGAAGTCGCTGGAGACGGCGTCGGTGGCGGCGGTGTAGTCGAGGTTGCGGCTCAGCGGGCCTGCCAGGGAGACCTGGCGCAGGTAGGCGAGGACGTCTTCCTTGGTGGTGTCCTGCTTCAGCTGCAAGTTCAAGATCGCGACCGAGACGTCGGGGGTGGGGACGCGGATCGAGTTGCCGGTGATCTTGGCCTTGAAGTCCGGCATCGCCTTCGCGACGGCCTCTGCCGCACCGGTTTCGGTGAGCACCAGGTTGAACGGCGCGGAGCGGCCGCGACGGTCGGCCTTGTGGTAGTTGTCCAGCAGGTTCTGGTCGTTGGTGAACGAGTGGACCGTCTCGACATGTCCACGCACGATGCCGAATTCGTCGTCGATAGCCTTGAGCGGCGGCACGATCGCGTTGGTGGTGCAGGAGGCGCAGGAGAAGATCTGCTGCGACAGGTCCAGGTCGCGGTGGTTGACGCCGTGCACGATATTGGGCACGTCGCCCTTGCCCGGTGCGGTGAGCACGACCTTGGCGATGCCGGGGCGCAGGTGCTGTTCCAGGCCTTCACGGTCACGCCAGCGGCCGGTGTTGTCGATCAGGATCGCGTTGTCGATGCCGTAGGCGGTGTAGTCGATCGTGGTCGGGTCGTCGCTGTAGATGAACTTGATGACGTTGCCGTTGGCGGTGATCGTCTCGTTCTCGACATCGACCTTGATCGTGCCGTTGAAGTGCCCGTGCACCGAGTCGCGCCGCAGCAGCGACGCCCGCTTGGCCAGGTCGTCGTCGCCACCGCGACGCACCACCACCGCCCGCAGACTCAGCCCGTTACCCGACCCGGCCTTCTCGATGAGCAGCCGAGTGACCAGCCGCCCGATCCGCCCGAACCCGTAGAGCACCACATCGCGCGGCCCCTGCGAGACCGCCTTGTTCGCGTCACTGGCCTGCGCCAGCATCGAAGTGGTGAACTCCTCGACCGAAAGCCGCTGCCCCGCAGCGTGATACGCCATCACCAGCTGCCCCAGATCGACCTTGCACGGCCCCAGATCCAACCGGCTGATCACCTGCAGAAACGGCAACGTCTCATCCACCGACAGCTCCTCGCCGCCGATCTGCCGCGCGAACCGATGCGTGCGCAAAATGCTGATCACCGACTTGTTCACCAGCGACCGGCTGTGCAGCAGAATCGTCACACCCTTACTGCGATACAGGGTCCCGATGATCGGAATCATCGCCTCCGCGGCAGCTTCCTGAGCATTCCAGCGATCAAGTTGTTCGGTACTCAACACACGTCCTCTGGTTTCAACGATATTTGCGCTACATCGATGCTAGTGAGGACGCTGATTTCACCGCGGCCCACTCCCCACCGGTGAGATCGCGCGCTGTCAGCCGATGCGCCGGCCGGTCGGGCAGCGAAAGGCTGTGGCACTCAGGTCGTGGCGGTCCAGTCGATCCAGGCGGGTTTCACTCTGGCGCACAACGGGTTTCCGGCGGCGTCGGTCAGGCGCACTCGCGCCTCGAGTACGCCTGATCGCGCCGCCGCGGACAGGACCTCGGCGGGGACATCGGCCAGCATCAGTTTGGCTCGCCGGAACATGGTGGTGGTACCGGCGGCATCGACGGTGCCCCAGCTGAGGTACAGGAACCGCTCCCCCGGCCGACCCTGGATGTAGGGACCGCGCACGTCGTCGCCGTCGACGGTGCACTCCACGGTCCAGGTGACCGTGTCGGCGTCTCCCCGTTGTGGGTCCAGCAACTCCTGTGGGCGGTTCTTCCGTTGCACCCCGACATGGATGTTCGTGTACGCCGACGCGATTCCCGCCGGTTGGCAGGAGGATCCGGGCAGCTGCGTCCCGACGATTCGGATAAGCATCCGACCATCCTCGCGTGTCGGGCCGGGTGCCCCCCAAAACCCGGTGTACCGCCCCGGGGGGGACAAAGTTGTTAACGAGGGGCCCGAAAAATTGGTCTAGGGGTATGTTAGGGGACGGGGGCGCAATAACCGTGG
>NZ_JBHXRG010000007.1:0-218163 GCF_042716995.1 Nocardia sp. NPDC058640 | reverse complement strand
ACTGCACTCGACAGGGTGTGGGAGAGTAGGACACTGCCGGAACATCATTGCGAAAGGCCCCCAGCATTGCTGGGGGCCTTTTTGCGTTCCCTGTACTGTGAATCCATGGCGACGACCAGGATCGGCACGCACATCAACGCGCCTCGTTCGACCGTCTATCGACTGCTGATGGATGGCGATTCGGTGGCTGCCTGGATGATGCCTGACGGAATGTCCATCGAGGTGCATCGGTTCGAGCCGGTGGAGGGCGGATCGTTCTCCCTGACGCTCACCTATGACCAGCCCACCGAGGCGGGAATCACGCAGCAGCACGATGCGTACTTCGGGAAGTTCCGCTCGTTGGTCCCGGACGAGCAGGTGGTCGAGGTGCTGGAATTCGTGACCGAGAAGCCGGATATGACCGGGGCGCAGACCATTACCTTCACCCTGGCCGACGCCGACGGCGGAACCGCGCTCGATATCGTGCACGAAGACGTTCCGGCGGGTCTCAGCGCCGCCGACAACGAAGCGAGCTGGCAGATGGCATTGACGAAGTTGGGGGCCATGGCCGAGCGGAGCGCGCTCGACTGAGCGCACTCGATCAGCGCACGGCGTCGTCCGCGCGGGGCGTGATGCCCGAGGCGGGGACGAGCTGCCAGGCTTCTAGCTGCCGGCGAATCTGTTCCGCGGCATCGATATTGAGCGGTCCGCTGGTCCACAGCGCGTACGGCAGGGTGAAGAATCGGCTGTCGCGGACCGCGCGCAGCGTGTTGATGCCCGGCTTCGAACGCAGTAGGTCGACCTTCTGAGCGTAGGTCTGGCCGGGGTAGTCCACGAACATGATCGCGTCCGGGTCGGCGGCCGCGAGGCGCTCCCAGGAGACCTTGGTCCAGGTGTCGTCGACGTCGTCGAGGACATTGCGCGCGCCCGCTGCTTCCAGGATTGCCTGCGGCGCACCGTATTTGCCGCTGGAGAAGATCGTGTCGGTGCCGCTGTCGAACAGGAACACCGTCGGGTCCGTGGCCGGTTTCGGGGCGGCGGTCAGGGCGGCGAGTCTACGGTCGAGGTCGGCGGTGACCTCGGTGGCGCGGTCCTGTCTGCCGGTGATCGTGCCGAGGTCGGTGAGGTCGGTGCGCAGGGCGGTCCACGGTTCGACAGTGCCGCGGGCGGGCGCGCCGTCTTGCTGGCGGCAGCTTTCGGTGAGGACGTAGGCGGCGATGCCGTCCTTGCGCAGGGTCGCGGGGGTGAGGTTGCTCGCCTCGTCGTAGCCGTAGCTCCAGCCGGCGACCATGACGTCGGGGCGTTGGGCCAGCACGGTTTCGCGTGAAGGATATTCGGGGGCAACAGAGTTCAGGCTGTCGACGATCTCGGCGCCGTAGTGGGCGCGCAGGGTGTCCGCGTCGCGCTGGATGCTCGAGACCGCGGCGACCTGGTCCTGTGCGCCCAGTGCCAGCACCATCGAGATGAGGTTGCCGTCGTTGGCGAACAGCCGCTGCGCGGGGGAGGGGAACGGGGATTGCTTGCCGCAGTTGGTGATCGGGATCGTGGACGCGGATGGCGGGGTGCTGCCGGTGCAGGCGGTGAGCACGACCGCGAGTGCGGTGCTGGCCAGGATCGGGCCGGTCGTCTTCATCATCGAGCCTCTCGCGCAGTGATCAACAGGTGGTGGTCGCCGGTCACGGGATGCCGCACGCGGGTCGCGTCGACGCCGAACACCTCGGCGACGAGCTCGGGTGCCAGGGCCTGCGACGGCGGTGCGGGTGGTCGGGCGGAACCGTTGTGCAGCACGATGATTCGGTCGCAGTATCGGTCGGCCAGTGCGAGATCGTGCAGGGCGGCGACGACGGTTCGGTTCAGGGTTCGCATCAGCGTGAGCAGTTCGAGTTGATGGGTGACGTCGAGATGGTTCGTCGGCTCGTCGAGCAGCAGGACCGGAGTGTCCTGAAGCAGCGCCCTGGCCAGCAGAACCCGCCGCCGTTCGCCACCGGACAACTGATGCACCTGCCTGCCCGCGAAACCGGCGAGATCGACCGTCGCCAAAGCCTGTGCCATCCGATGTTGTTCACGCGGGCCACCCAGACCCCACGGCGGCAGATAGGGCGTCAGGCCGAGCGCGACCACTTCGCCGACCAGCATGTCGGCGGGCGGAGTCTCGTCCTGCGCCACCAGTGCCACGGCCGAAGCCCGTCGCCGAGGGCGCAGCGCGTGCAGCACCTGCCCGTCGACGAGGACCTGGCCGTGTTTCGGCTTGTCGACCCCGGCGAGCACCCGCAGCAAGGTCGACTTGCCGCTGCCATTGGGCCCGACGATGCCGACGACCTCGCCGGGCCTGATCGAGAACTCGGCATCGACGACGATATTTCGATGCCCGATCGCGCAGGTGAGTGCGACGGCTCGCAGTTCGCCAGGTCGCCCCGCCGTGCCTGTGTGCGCCGGTGCCTCCTCTGTTCGGGAATCGGCGTTGCCTGCGGTGCCGTCCGTCGCCGTCTTGTCGACATCGCAGTCGGGCGCGTTCGGTGCGAGAAGGGGTCGTGGTGTGGCGTCACCTGCTGCGCGGTTCGCAGCTGGTCGATCGAACACGCGCAGCCAGCCGCTCATGAGGTCCCGAACTGGTAGCGGCGCCTGCCCATCAGCAGCAGGAAGATCGGGGCGCCGATGAGGCCGGTCAAAACGCCGACGGGTATTTCGGTGGGACGCACCAGGATTCGGGTGGCCGCATCGGCGATCACCAGGAACAGCGCACCGCCGAGTGCGCAGGCAGGCAGCAGGTTGCGGTGGCGGGGGCCCACGATCATGCGCGCGGCGTGCGGGACGACCAGGCCGACGAAGCCGATGCCGCCCGATACCGCGACCAGAACCCCGACGAGCACTGCCAGCAGCACGAACAGGCCGATCCGAAGGTGCCGCACCGGCACTCCGACCGAGGACGCGGTATCGGCGCCGAGGGTGAGCGCGTCGAGCCAGCCGGTGATCGCCATCAGAATGGCACCGCATGTCACGACGACGGTGAAAGGCAGGGCCAGGGTCGTCCAATCGGCACCGGCGAGACTGCCCAGCAACCAGAACAGCACCGACTCCGCCGCGGCGGGATCGGTGCTGCGAAACACCAGGAAGCTGCTGAACCCGGCGAAGGCGGATCCGAGCACGGTGCCGGTGAGAACCAGTCGCAGCGGGGTGAGCCCGCCCTGCGCGAGCGCGATCAGGAAGACCAGGGACGCCGCACCGAGCGCGCCCAGTAGCGCACCACCCGACAACGCCCAGATGCCCGCGCCCGCGAACAACCCGGAGGTGATCACCGCGGCCGCGCCGACCCCGGCACCCGAGGAGACGCCGAGCAGGAAGGGGTCGGCCAGTGGATTGCGCACCAGCGTCTGCATCGCCGCGCCCGCCAGTGCCAATCCGGCGCCGACGATCGCGGCCAGCAGGGTGCGTGGCACCCGGAGCTGCCAGACGATGGTGTCGATGCCGAGGTCGGTCGGTGTCGCGCCGGTGAGCCGGGCGGTGAGGGCGTCCAGCACCGCGGACACAGGAACGATCTCCGCACCGAAGCCGGTGGCGGCGATCATCGCTGCCGACAGCAACGCCCCGAGCAGGGGTAAGGCGAGCGAGACCCGCGCACGGGTCATCGCGAAATCTCCACAGGCAAGGCGCGGCCCTTTCAGAGGGTGTCCCGGCGAGGGAGGTCTGACTTTCGCCGTGAGGCGATCACAGTGGCGCGACCGTTCCGGAGTTACACCGGATTCCCGCACCCGCCGGGGATGACACCGTGACTGTACAAGGCACGCGGTGCCACCTGGAAGCGGGACGGGACCAGTCGTTCCGAGGAATTTCGTGAGCGAGGTTAACGTTGCTGGGGGCGAACACGATTCACGCTTGTCCGACAATTCGTACGAAGGAGAACGCTCATGGGTTCCACTGACCTGATGGCTTGGATCAGCGAGGGAATGCTCGCCGGGGACCCGGTGCGATCGGCGCTGTTCAGGGTGCTCTACCTGCCGATCATGATGTTGGGTCTGCTCAGCGGGCAGCCCTTCTGAGTTCAGGGTCTCGGCCTTCCCGCGAGCGGACGCCACGCGCGTCCGCCGCGGGAAGCCGCCCGTGGTTCGAATCACGGGAAAGCTAAAGGTATTCGGCGCGGGGCGTGGTTGATTCAATCCCTGTATGTACCGACCGAACACCTTCCTGCCCGGCCTGCGAGGCCGCACCACCGCCGCACTGCTCGCGGTGGCAACCGTTGCGACGTTGGGCCTGAGCGGCTGTGCCAGTGGCAAGGACGCACCGGTCGGCACGCCTGATGTCGCCCTGCCGACCGAGGTTCCGCCGGGGACCACGCTGATCGTGGCCGATCAGCAGGAGCGGCTGCAATCGGCGCTGCGACTGTCCGGTGAGCTGGACAAGTTGCCGTTCAAGATCGAGTTCGCGAACTTCGTCGGTGGCCCGGCCATTCTCGAGGCGTTCCGGGCCGGCGCGGCCGATGTCGGGCAGGTCGGCGATGTGCCGCCGATTCACGCGTTGGCGGCGGGGCAGGACGTGCCGATCATCGGCTCTTATCAGGTCAACCCTCAGGCGATGAAACTCGCTGTCGCACCGGGCCGTTCGATCACCAAGCTCGCAGACCTGAAGGGCAAGAAGATCGCCTATGCCGAGGGGACGGCCCAGCAGGCCTCGGTGTTGAAGGCGCTCACGAAGGCCGGTTTGAAACCCGCTGATGTGCAACTGATTCGGTTGCAATTGGGCGAGTTTCCCGACGCGGTGCGCACCGGTCAGGTCGATGTGGCGCCGCTGATCGAACCGAACGTGACCCGGTTCCTGCGAACCCAGGGCGCCTCACTGATCCCGGATTCGGAAACCACGGGCATCTACAGCGGCCTCGCCTACCTGTACGCGCGTCGCGCGGTGGTCCAGGATCCGGCGAAGGCCGCGGCCACTCGTGCCCTGGTCGGCGCGTTCGTGCGGGCCTGGCAGTGGACCAACACCCACCGCGAGGAATGGGCGACCCGCTATTACGTCGACAGCCAGAAGGTCAGTGCCGACGACGCCAAGCGGATCGTCGAATCGCTGGGCACCTACACGTTCCCGCACCTGGACCAGCAGCTGATCGCCCGTCAGCAGTCCACCATCGACGCGATCGACGCCGTGGGTGAACTGCCGAAGAAGATCAAGGCCGTCGACGGGTTCGACCTGCGGTTCGACGCCGCGGTCACCGAGGCCGTCACTACCAGCGGGGCGGCGTTCGCGCCGGCGGCGAGCTGATGGCCACCCTCGACGCCGGGGTTCTGCGGCGTATCCAGTCCAGCACCGCACCCGTCGAGGTGCTCGCACCGCGCGGGCGCGGCAAGCGCCGACTCGGACCTGGCAAGCCGATCCCGTTCGGCTTCGCGATCGGTCCGGCCCTGCTCATCGGCGGCTGGGTGCTCGGATCACTGTCGGGCGCAATAGATCCCGAGACACTGCCCGCGCCGTGGACAGTCGCGGCGACCGCGGGGGAGCTGATCGCCGACGGCCGGTTGCAGTCCAACCTGCTCACCTCCTTGCAGCGTGCGGTGATCGGACTCGTGCTCGGTGTGGCGATCGGTGTGGTGTTGGCGCTGGTGTCCGGGTTGAGTCGGCTCGGTGAGGCAGTGGTCGATGGTCCCGTGCAGATCAAACGGGCCATTCCGACGCTGGCGCTGATCCCGCTGTTCATCGTCTGGTTCGGCATCGGCGAGGAAATGAAGCTGATCGTCATCACCACCAGCGTGCTCATTCCGATCTACCTCAATACCCACGCCTACCTGCGCAGTGTCGACGCGCGCTACGTGGAACTGGCCGAGACCGTCGGACTGTCGCGGTGGGGATTTCTGCGGCGGATCGCGTTGCCGGGTGCGCTGCCGGGCTTCTTTTTGGGATTACGGCTGGCGGTGACCATTTCGTGGCTGGCGCTGGTGGTGGTCGAACAGGTCAACGCGACCAGCGGCATCGGCTACCTGATGACGCAGGCGCGCACCTACGGCCAGATCGACGTGATCGTGGTCGGACTGGTGATCTACGGACTGCTCGGACTGTTCGGCGACCTCGCCGTGCGGGCAACGGAACGAAAGGTGCTGGCATGGCGACAGACACTGGGCGACTGAGCCCCGACGAGCGGGTCGTCGTGCGCACCCGCGCGCTGACTCGCGGCTTCGGCAAGCGAATCGTGTTGAACGGCATCGACATCGAGATCCGGCGCGGTGAGTTCGTCGCGCTGCTGGGTCGCAGCGGTTCGGGCAAGAGCACGCTGCTGCGGGCGTTGGCCGAATTGGATTCGGAGGTACCGGGTTCCGGTGAACTGACGGTGCCCGAGCAGCGTGCGGTGGTGTTCCAGGATTCGCGGCTGCTGCCGTGGGCGCGGGTGCTGGACAATGTGGTGCTCGGGTTGACCGGGCGTGACGCGCAGCAGCGGGGACGATCGGCGCTGGCTGAGGTCGGGTTGGCCGGGCGTGAGAAAGCTTGGCCGCGTGAGCTTTCCGGTGGCGAGCAGCAGCGGGTGGCGTTGGCCAGGTCGCTGGTGCGTGAGCCGGAACTGTTGCTGGCCGACGAACCGTTCGGTGCGCTGGACGCGCTGACCCGGATTCGGATGCACGCGCTGTTGCAGGCGCTGTGCCGGCGACACCGGCCCGCGGTGCTGCTGGTGACCCACGATGTGGACGAGGCGGTGCTGCTCGCCGATCGGGTGCTGGTGCTCGACGAAGGCGTGATCACGATCGACCAGCGGATCGACACGCCCCGCCCGCGCAGGCACGCGCATCCCGAGTTCGTCCGGTTGCGTGAGGTGCTGCTGGCCGGACTCGGTGTGGACACAACGGAATTCGAGAAAGTGAAGCAGGCGTCATGAGTGCACCGCGGCAACTGAGTCTCAACGCGTTCATCTATCCCTCCGGGCATCACGAGGCGGCGTGGCGGCATCCCGACAGCAGCCCCGACCGCATCTACGACGTGTCCTACTACCAGGAGATCGGGCGCACGGCGGAGGCGGCGAAACTGGACGCGGTGTTCTTCGCCGACGGTCCCGCCCTGCGCACCGACGTGCGGCACAATGCGGCGCCCGGCCTCGAACCGATCACCCTGCTCACCGCGATCGCCTCGGCGACAACACATCTGGGTCTGATCGCGACCGCGTCGACCACCTACTACGAGCCCTACAACCTGGCGCGACTGTTCTCGTCGCTCGACCACATCTCCGGCGGTCGGGCGGGGTGGAACATCGTCACCACCGGAACCGACCTGGCCGCAGCCAATTTCGGGCTTGCCGCCCATCCCGATCATGCCGAGCGGTATGCCCGCGCACGGGAGTTCGTGGATGCGGTGGTGGGGCTGTGGGACAGCTGGGAGGACGACGCGATCGTGCTCGACCGCGCCGCCGGTGTCTACGCCGACCCCGACAAGATCCATCCGATCGACTTCGTCGGCGAACATCTCAGCGTGCGTGGACCTTTCAACGCCGCGAGAACACCGCAGGGACGTCCGGTGCTCGTGCAGGCGGGTGCCTCGAACGAGGGTCGCGCGTTCGCCGGCAAGTACGCGGAGGCAATCTTCACAGCGCACCAACGACTTTCGGACGCGCAGATCTTCTATGCCGATATCAAGTCCAAGGCAGCCGAGTTCGGGCGCACCGCCGACGAGGTGAAGATCCTGCCGGGGATCAGCCCGTTCATCGCCGACACCGAGGCTGCCGCACAGCGTTTGGAGCGCGAGTTCAATGAACTGACCGTGCCCGAATACGGCATCAAGCAGCTGGAATCGATCACCGGGACCTCGCTGCGCACGCTCGCGCTGGACGAGCCGGTGCCCGTGGAGGTGTTCGCGGGGGCGGGCGATGTCACCGATAACGCGCGCAGCAGGTTGCAGGTGGTGGCGGGGATCGTCGAACGGGAACGGCCGACCCTGCGCGGGTTGCTGCATCGGTTGGCGGGGGCGCGGGGTCACCGGGTGTTCGCGGGGACACCCGAGCAGGTGGCTGACACGATCGAGCAGTGGTTCACCCAGGGCGCGGCCGACGGATTCAACGTGATGCCGCCGTATTACCCCGGCGGGCTGGAGGTCTTCACCGAGACGGTGGTGCCGATCCTGCAGGAACGCGGTCTGTTCCGCACCGAATACACCGGCACCACGCTGCGCGACCACTTCGGACTCGCTCGGCCGCAGAGTCAGTACGCGCAGACGCCCGCTGCTGTCGGATGAGTGCTGGATCCGGCGAATGTTGTTGTCGCGGCGGCGAGAATTGCGGCCGACCGCATCACGTTGACGCTCCGCTGACCGATCGATCGGGGTGCAGTAGGCCACGGCGGCAGAGTGGGTTAGCGCGACCCGTTGTCAGCAGGGCGTCAGAGTCGCAGGGAGATAGCGAAAAGGACGTAGGCGCCGAGGGTTTCGGTACACGCGCGACACCGGAGACTTCACGGCATCTGGTCTTCTGCCGCGCGGGTGGCCGACGATGAGCGCAGGCACCCTCGACACCGAACCCCTGCAGTTACGTTCGCTGATCTGGCCGGTGTTCGCACCAATGGCCTTGTACGGCACCGGAGCTGGTGCGGCAGCGCCGATGTATGCCTGGCGTGCACTGGATCTCGGTGCGTCGGCGGGCATGGCCGGGCTGATCGTGGCACTGGGCGGGCTCGGGATGGTGCTCGCCGACCTGCCCGCGGGACGGATCGTCGCCCGGATCGGCGAGCGGGCGGCGATCGGGGTCGGCAGTGTGCTGGGCACCGTCGGAGTGCTCGCGGCGATCTTCGCACCGAATCTTGTTGTCCTGGCAGTGGGTTTGCTGCTCAACGGCGCGGCGGGTGCGGTGTGGGGGTTGGCGCGGCAGACCTATCTGGTGTCGGTGGTCGCGCCCGATCAACGCGGGCGCGCCATGTCGACGCTGGCCGGTTCGCACCGGCTCGGGTTCTTCTGCGGGCCCTTCCTCGGCGCGGCACTGGTGCACGGAATGGGGCCGGTCGGCGCGCTGTGGCTGCAGTTGGTCACCACACTGGCGGCCGCGGCGGCGATGGTGGCGATCCGTTCCAGCGAGATCGGTGACCCGGCGGCGCTGCGACCTGTGCACACAGTGCTGTCCGAAAACCGCAGGGTCTTAGGAACTCTCGGACTCGCCGCGGTCGCGGTCGGTGCCGCGCGAGCATCTCGCACAGCCCTGCTGCCGCTGTGGGCCGCGCACCTCGGAATCGACGCCGCGACAACGAGTTTGCTGTTCGGCCTGGCAGGCGCGGTCGACGTGCTCATGTCCTATCCGGCCGGCGTATGGCTGGACCGCGCGGGCAGCCGCGTCACCGGCACCGCCTGCGGAATCTGCTTCGCCCTTGGCTACGCGGTCCTGCCGTTCACCGGTTCGGTGCTCACCATGGGTGCCGCGACCATGCTGCTGGGCCTGGCCAACGGCCTGAGCAACGGCCTGATCATGACCGTCGGCGCGTACGCCGCACCACCGGACCGCCGCGCGGAATTCCTCGGCGCCTGGCGCCTGACCCACGACGTCGGTGCCTTCGCGGGCCCGGTCGCGGTCGGTCTGGTCGGTGCGCTGGCCGGGCTTGCCGCCGCGGGCGCACTGATGGCCTTCGGTATCGGTCTCGGCGCGCTGGCGATGTACCGCTGGTTCCCCGCACGCCCGGTTGTGGTGCCACCGGGCCTGATCAAACCCCGAGATCCGGTGGACAGCAACTGAATCGGCGCCACGCGTGCACCTGCGAGAGCTCAGACCGGGTCGCGTCCGGTGAGTCCGAGGATGCGATCCAGCAGGGGCGCGGTGGTGGGGACCGGGACGTCCGGGCCGTAGATGCCCATCGCACGTCCCTGTTCGGCGGTGGCGGCGGTGTCGTCATAGGTCTGGCGCAGCAGGTCGTCGTCCCAGTGCACGGTGGTGCGCAGGGCGCGAGCCAGGTCCCAGCCGTGGACGATCAGCTCGCCCACGACCATGCCGCCGACCAGCGACGCGGGCAGTTCCATGGGGCCGCCCATGTGGGTGGTGCCCTGCCACGCGGCGGGGTCACGCCAGGCGGTGGCGAGGGCGTCCAGGTGCGAATCCAGGGCGGCGGCCCAGTCGCCCGCGGTGAGATCGACCTCGGATTCGGTGGCTGCCGGGGGTGCGACGGCCTCCTTGCGCGCCGCGCCGACCAGCGACGGACCCCAGAACAGCAGGTGGTTGAGCAGAGCGGCGACATCGAACTCCACGCAGGGCGTCGGAGCCGACAACTGCGCGGGATCGATCGTGCGGATGAGCTCGGCCAGCGGCGCCGCGGCGCGCGCCACGCGTTCGGTTTCGGACATGCACCGAGGTAACCACCGCGACGCGGCGTTGTCTTGAACAAACGCGACATAGACTCACCGGGTGCAACGCGATCCGCGCGAACTGGGCGGTGCCTGGCAGTCGTCGCAGCGTCACACGTTCAACGCGCCGTCGGGTGAGCTGGCGCGGTATGTCGACCGGTACTGGGCCGTGACCTGGGACTATGAGCGGCCGTATCGGCAGTTGATCGTGCCGCTGCCGAACGTGCACCTGACCTTTCGCAACGGTAGCGCCGAACTGCACGGCCCCTCGTCTTCACACGTCTACCGGGAGCTTGCGGGCTCGGGTTCGGTGTTCGGTGTCGCCTTCCGGCCTGGTGTCTTCCGCCCGTTTCTCGACGGTCCGGTCGCGCGCCTGCGGGATCGAAAGGTCGACGCGACAACAGTTTTCGGCCCGGAGATTCCTGATCGGGCTGACGTCGCCTCGGTCGAAGGGTTGCTGCGTGCGCACCTTCCCGAAGCCGACCCGGAATCCGAGAGCGCGGCGCGGATCGTGGCGATGATCGCCCAGGACACCAGCATCCTCACCGTCGACGCGCTCGCGCGGCGATGCGACAGCAGCGTCCGGCGCGTACAGCGGTTGTTCGCCGAGCACGTCGGCATCGGGCCGAAATGGGTGATCCGCCGCTACCGCCTGCGCGAGGTCACCGAGCGGCTCGCCGCGGGCCACGACATCGACTGGGCAGCACTGGCCGCCGACCTCGGTTACGCCGACCAACCGCATCTCAGTCGCGACTTCCGCAAGATCTTCGGCGAACCACCGACCAGCTACGCACAGCGGTACGCGCGGTAGCGGTAGCCGAGGGCACTCGGCCCGCGCCCCTACAGTGGGGGAATGTCGTCAATGGATCGGCATCCGTCTACCGTCGCGGACTTCGACGATGTTCGTCGGCGGGAACGGTTGCGGGAAACGCGGGTCGGGCACGGGTGGCGTCGGTGGCGCCGGACCAGGCTGGCGGTGTTGCGGGTTGTCGGGGTGCTGGTGGTGGCGCTGATGGTGTTCGGGCAGTACTGGGTGCACGATGTCGCGCCTGAGCGGGAGCGGTTGGCGCGCACCGCGCCGGAGTTGCTGCCCGCGCACCTGCCCGCCGACTCGCGGGACTGGGATACCGCGGTGGTCGACATGGTGGGTCTGGGAGGCGTCAACGCGGTGCCCACCGCCTCGGCGTTGCCGGTGCTGAACCAGATCGGGGTGGTGTGGGCGGTGCGGTACGACAACGCGGGTATCGACACCAAGGTCATCGCCGACATGATCGTGCGGGCGGCCACCTACGGCGGGGTGCGCAATATCGTGCTGGTCGGGCACAGCATGGGTGGGGTGATCGCGCTCGAGGTGGCCCAGCACATCCACTTGCACAGCGATCGGCGGTTGGTGGCGGTGGTGTTGGATTGCACGCCGTTGGACCTGGATGCGGTGCGGCCCGAAAGTCGCAGTCGGGGAACCGATCTGGTGCGGTGGTTGCGCTGGCTGCCCGGTGCCAGGGAGAGTCGGCTGCTGCGCTTCACTGTCGAGATGTCCGCTCGGCGTGAACGTTTCCAGCTGTGGCACGGCTTGTTGCCCGACATCGACCTGGACGCTTTTCGTGACGTGGCCTCAGAAGTGCTGCGGGACAAGATCTTCTCCCGCGACGCCGCCAGCAACGGGTTGATCGAAGCGCAGTTCATGGCGATCGTCGCCAGTGGCGGCACCGGCGACCTGGACGCGCTCGGCGAACCCCATCCGAAGAAGCGAAACCCGGCGATCGTATTCATCCGGCCGCGCGACGCCAGCCGCGATTCCGTTGTCGACGTGGAGTATTCGCACCGGATGCTGATCGAACACTCCGGCGGTGTCGACGGATCACTGCTGGTGGTGCGGCCCAGTCGGATCGAGCACGCCAACCCGATTCAGCGCCCGCACGAATACAACGCGGTCATCGAATCGCAGGTGCTGCCGTTCATCGCGCGATACCAGGACGCCAACCGCAACGACCCGCCCTGATCAGCGCACCCGCGCACCGAGAATGGTGCGCACGCCCGCGATGAACAACTGCAGACCGAAGTCGAAACGGGCTGTGGGATCGGGGGTTTCGAGCAAGGGGGTATCGTCCTGCGGCAGCGCGCCGACCGAATCCATCTGCATCCGCGACTGCTCGTCGACGGTCTGGCCGAGTACGTAGTAGAGCAGGGTGTAGGCCGTGAGATCGGCTTCCTCCCTGGTCATTCCGGCGCGAATGACAATGCCGGCCAGGCGTTCCCGCGCCTTGCTCGTGGTCAGTCGGGAGGCGTAGGTGGCCGAAACCAGTTCTGCGCCATCGCGATAGGCCAGCAGGCAGTCGCGCAGGCGATGCGCCAACTCGGTGAGCTGGGCAGGCCACTCGGTGGCCGTGATCGGCTGGTCCATCGGGGCGAGAATCCGGTCGGCCACCGCGCCCAGCAGTGACTGCTTGTCCTTCACGTGCCAGTACAGCGCGCCCGGCTGCACCTGCAGCGAACCCGCCAGGCGGCGCATCGTCAGATCGGCGAGCCCGTACTGATCCAGGATCGCGATGGCGGCATCGACCACATCCGTCTTCCGCAGTTGCACGCGCGTCCTTCCGAACAGATTTTCCGACCCGAGTGTCGTGACTCACTTATAGCCGCTACCCTATCCTGAACACCGTTCAAGTCGCACGGCCACGCCGGGTGGATCACACCCACGGCTCGTGCGCACACCCCCGTCGAAGGGACATCACGACGTGACGCAGGCACCCGTCCAGACCGATATTCTGGCCATCGCCCGTGAGCAGGTACTCGAGCGCGGCGAAGGCCTCACCGAGCAGCAGGCCGTGGAGGTCCTTCGGCTGGGCGACGACCGCCTGGAAGCATTGCTCGAGCTCGCCCACGAGGTGCGGATGAAGTGGTGCGGCCCGGAGGTCGAGGTCGAGGGCATCATCAGCCTCAAGACCGGCGGCTGCCCCGAGGACTGTCACTTCTGCTCGCAGTCGGGCCTGTTCCAGTCGCCCGTGCGCGCGGCCTGGCTCGACATCCCCAGCCTGGTCGAGGCGGCCAAGCAGACCGCCAAGACCGGCGCCACCGAGTTCTGCATCGTCGCCGCCGTGCGCGGGCCCGACGAGCGGCTGATGGCGCAGGTCGCCGCGGGCGTGGAGGCCATTCGCAACGAGGTCGACATCCAGGTCGCCTGCTCGCTGGGCATGCTCAACCAGGAACAGGTCGACCAGCTCGCCGCCATGGGCGTGCACCGCTACAACCACAACCTCGAGACCGCCAAGTCGCACTTCCCGAAGGTCGTCACCACCCACTCCTACGAGGAGCGGTTCGAGACCCTGCGAATGGTCCGCGAAGCGGGCATGGAGGTGTGCTGCGGCGGCATCCTCGGCATGGGCGAGACCATCGAGCAGCGCGCCGAGTTCGCCACGCAGCTGGCCGCGTTGAGCCCCGACGAGGTTCCGCTGAACTTCCTCAACCCGCGTCCCGGCACCCCGTTCGGTGACCTCGAGGTGCTGCCCGCCGCCGACGCGCTGCGTGCGATCGCCACCTTCCGTCTCGCGATGCCGCGCACCATCCTGCGTTTCGCCGGCGGTCGCGAGATCACCCTCGGTGATCTGGGCGCCAAGCAGGGCATGCTGGGCGGCATCAACGCCGTCATCGTGGGCAACTACCTGACCACGCTCGGCCGTCCCGCGGAGTCCGATCTGGATCTGCTCGGCGAGCTGAGCATGCCGATCAAAGCGTTCAACGACACGCTGTAAAGCGCTGTGTACGATCGAGAATCGACCCAGGTCGAAGCACCCGCGACGGTTCGGTCGCACTTCACGGAGGCGGTAACTGCGTTGGACGAGCACGACGCCCGGTTCGCCGAGCGCTACAACCCGTTCACCGGCAAACGGATCGTGCCGGGAATCGACGACCCGACGCCCGCCTCGGCCGCGCTGGGGCTGGAACCGCCGCGATTCTGCGAACAGTGCGGTCGCCGGATGGTCGTGCAGATCAGCCCCGACGGGTGGTGGGCCAAGTGCTCGCGGCACGGTGTCATCGAATCGGCACAGTTGGAACGCCGGTAGTGCTGGGCAGCGTGCAGCGCCCAGAAGTGTTGCGGCGCGAGGTGATCGGTGTCGGCGTCGTCATGGCGGTGGTGCTGGCGGCCAGTGCCGTGGCCGGGGTGGTGTGGGGTGTGCTCGCGCCCACCGAGCGGTTGCGGGTGACCCAGCCCGGTCGCGCCGCGGTGCTCACCGGCGAGAGCCTGCACCTGTTCGACGCGGTCGGGATGTTTCTGTGCATCGGCGCGGTGGTGGCGGTGTTGAGCGCGGTCGGGGCGTGGCGGGTGCGCGTCGCGCGCGGGCCCGCTCTCGTGCTCGGCGTGCTGTTCGCCTCCGGCCTTGGTGCCGCGGTGATGATGTGGATCGGGGAATGGGTTGCCGGCGTTGCCCATCCGCGACCCGACGATCCGGTGGTCGGCCAGATCGTCGCGCTGCCCGCCGAAGTCGGCACCTCGCTCGCGCTGGTGGTTCAGCCGTTCCTGGCCGCGCTGGTGCTGCTGTTCCTCGCCGCGCTGCACCCGCGGATCGATCTGGGATCCGGTGCGATGGGGCTGCTGGGCGACCTGCGGCCCGCGGAGTACGCCGACGATCTCGAGGTCTATCGCGTGCCCTACGGTGCCGAACAGTCTCGGCCCAGCGGCGATGTCGACCAGAGTTCGCAACCGCATGGTTGAATCGTCCACTCGCGCTATCCTGTGTCATAGCAGCAGGTAGGGGGCTTCTTGCGGCGCGAGAGGAACGGTCGTGGCATTCATCGGTGGTGGTCCGGTCGTCGAGGAACTCGACGCGAAATTCTGGCGCCTGGTGCAACCGCTGACCTATCAGGGCGCGGTCGAAATATTCACCGTCCCTGAGGGATTCCGCACCGACTTCGCCTCGGTTCCCCGCGCGCTGGTGTGGTTGATTCCGCGCTACGGCGACTACACGCGCGCCGCGATCCTGCACGACTACCTGTGTCGCACAGGCGAAGTCGGGCCCGCCGACGCGGACGGGTTGTTCCGGCGCAGTCTGCACGAGGCCGGGGTGTCGGTGCCGCGGCGCTGGATGATGTGGGCGGCGGTGCGGTTGGGCAGTCGGTTACGTGGGGCGCGGGCGGTCGACGTGCTCGGCTGGTTGTTGATCGCGGTGCCGTCGCTGATCTTTCTCGCCGTGCCGGTGATCGTGGTGACGGTGGCGCTGGTGGTGTTCTGGGTGGTCGAGTTGATGTTCTGGGCGGTGCGACGGCTGACTCGGCGCACCGCGGCACCGCCGCCGAAGCCGCAGATGAAAACCGCCTGATCTGGTCCCGAACTCGCCCGGTCGAAGGCGCGGCAGACGGTATAGCGGCAGGTAGCGTCGAAATCCTCGAGCTGAGGAGCGCCGATGGACACGTCACGTCACGACACCGAGGGTCGCGCCACCGAGGACTGGTCGATTCCGCGCGGACTGATCGTGCTGCTGGCGGTGGCCGCCGCGGTGGTCGCCATCGCCGGAATGAAAGCGTTCGCCGGGGTGATCGGGCCGGTCTTCCTCGCGCTCATGCTCACCATCGCGGTGCAGCCGATTCAAGGATGGGCCCAACGACGCGGATGGCCTGCCTGGATCGGGATGTTCGGCGCGCTGATCTCGGTGGTGGCGATCCTGGTCGGGATCGGCGGTGCGTTGGTGCTGTCGGCAGCGCAATTGGTGACCCTGCTGCCCGAATACGACGACAAGCTCAACGACCTGCTCGACAGCGGCCGCGGGTGGCTGTCGGACCAGGGCGTGGGCGACGAGCAGATCCAGAAGGCGCTCGACGGAATCGACGTCGGCCAGGCGGCAGGCGTCGTCGAGCAGGTGCTGGGTGGGGTGCTCGGTCTGTTCTCCAATCTGTTCTTCGTGTTGGCGCTGCTGCTGTTCATGGCGTTCGACGGGATGAGCATGGGGCAGCGGATGCAGGTGGTCAGCCGGGATCGGCCCGCCATCGCGCAGGCGCTGCGCTCTTTCGCGGCGGGCACGCGGCAGTATCTGGTGGTGTCGACGGTGTTCGGTGCGATCGTGGCGGTGCTCGACGGTGGGGCGCTGTGGGCGATGGGGGTGCCGTTGCCGGTGCTGTGGGCGGTGCTGTCGTTCATCACCAACTACATCCCCAATGTCGGGTTCATCATCGGGGTGATCCCACCCGCGTTACTGGCCCTGCTCGACAGCGGGCCGGTGCTGATGATCTGGGTGATCGTGGTCTATTCGGTGATCAACTTCGTGATCCAGTCGATCATTCAACCCAAGTTCGTCGGTGACGCTGTGGGGCTGGGGATCACGGTCACGTTCTTGTCGCTGGTGTTCTGGGGGTGGGTGATCGGGGCGCTGGGTGCGTTGCTGGCGATTCCGTTGACGTTGCTGGTGAAGGCGTTGCTGTTGGATATGGATCCGTCGACGCGGTGGGCGGATGTGTTGATCGGGGCGCCGTTGAAGAAGTCCGATCCGCAGCCGACCGCGGAATAGTGGCTCGCGCGCAACGGTTCACACTCGAAAACCAGTGGAACGTGGGTGTGCCCGTTCCTTATCCTGGGAGCATCGCGTTTCGGGGGAGGACCTGATCATGAAAACCGAGAACAAGCAGGCAGTGGAGCGGCCCGATCTGGTCGCCTGGCGCCGCCGCCATGCCCTGCGCAGCTCGTCCGCGGCCACCGCGGTACCCAGCGGACGCACCTACCGGCGCACACCCAAGCACCGCGATCGCCGCCACGAATCCTGAGTCCGGTCACGGGGTTCGAGTCAGCACCACCAACGGCAACGGCTTGTCGACCTTGGCCTGATACTCGGCCAGCAACGAGTTCTCCGCGAGCGCCCACGCCGCGAACTCGTCATACCGCTCGCCGGTCAGCACCTCGGCCTTCGCCGCGAATTTCTCGCCGCCCAACTCGATCGTGACCTGCGGGTCAGCCTTGGCATTGTGGTACCAGGCCGGGTACTGCCCTTCGATGAACGAACTCACATACAGGGTGTCGCCCCGATACAGCGCCCCCAACGGAACCACATGCGGCTTACCGCTTTTGGCTCCGGTCGTGGTCAGCAACAACAACGTCGCCCCCGCGTAGTCACCGCCGACCTGCCCGTCGTTACCCCGGAACTCGGCAATGACCCCGTCGTTCCACCCGGCCATCTCATCGGCCGAGTACTCCCGGTTCCACGGTGCATCCGGGTCATCGTAGGAGATGGTCTCTTTCGCGTCCGCTGCGTTGTTGTCCATGCCATGCAGTGTGACACCGGCCACCGACAACTTTCGGTGCGCGCGCGTCACTGCGTGGGGTCGGGTGGTGTCGAGGCGCGCTGTTCGGCGATCCGGCGCTGGATCTCGTCCCAGGGCAGGGGCAACTCGTCGGCCGGTGCCGTGAAGAACACGAAAGTCGCGTCCCGCATGACTTTTCGCTTGCGCTCGACGGTGGACTTGTGGGGTTCGGCGCTCGCGTAGGCGTAGATGGACGCTTTGTTCTCCCACGCCGAATACGTCCAGAACGTGCGCTTCGACAGCTGCGCCTTCAAGGTCACGCCGAGCGCTCCCGGCGAACGTCGCGCCTGCCGCCACAGCGCCAGCGACGCGATCAGGAAACCGGGCGCGTCACGCAAGGACTTCACCTCGAGCCGCGAGGCCATGCACTGCACCTCGGGCGTGGTGGGCGTGCCGACGGTCATCCACGGAATCGTGGGCAAGGGCCGCTCTTTTCGATCAGAAGGATGTCGGCGAACTCACCGACCGATCCCACCATGTTCCACTGTGGGATATACGTTGTCAACAGTATTCGGCACCGCATACGCCTTTCGCTTGTAACTGTAAAGTTGTTGTAGTTATAAGTGGAGCAAGCTAGGCTTTTGGTGTCTATCAGCGACGCAGTCGAATCGGAGGAGCCATGGACCCCCTGCTACGTGGTGATCGCGCAACCGTGTCGGTCACTGCGCGCGAGGTCGAGCAGGCCGGGAATATTCGCGAATTCCTTGGCGATGAGCGGCCGACGCTCTCGATCCGGGGCGCAGGAAGCCCCGAGACATCTCTGACGGTTCCCGCCGAGCTGACCTCTGTGATTCTGCAGTTGGTCGACTTGGTCGGGCGGGGCTGCACTGTCACAGTGGGCAGTATTCCGGCGGAGGTGACGACAACGGTGGCCGCGCAGATGCTGAACATCTCCCGGCCGACGCTGATGAAACTCGTACGCGAACAGCGGATCCCGTCTCACAAGGTGGGCGCGCATACCCGGCTGTCCAGCCGGGACGTGATCGACTACCGACGCGCTCAATTGGCCCGCCAGAGCAAGGCTTTCGACGAACTGCGAGCGCTGGAGGAGCAATGGGACATTACGGATTGAGTAGGCAGCGGGATGTTCCAGATATACTGGACCGAAGACATCATGGCGGAGGCGCTGTACAACCTGCGGAGGAAGAACCCGTTCCTCGCTGAGCAGCAGGTCGGTGGAATCCGGCGCTCGATCATCGAGACGTTCGGCGACAACAGTCAAATCCTCGGGTATGCGGTCGATCGCAACGTCGCGTATCCCGATGTCTTCGATGCGCATGTCCATTGCGCCGCAGTCCATGGGGACGTCGACATAGTACTGACGGCCAACCATGAAGATTTCGAATTCGACGGCATCGACGACCTGACCTACGAGGTCTACGGTGCCGACGCCTTCTTCGAACTTGTCGATGACTCCAAGCCCGCGCTTGTGCGCGCGGTGGTGCGTGAACAACTCGTCTATTGGGTCGGCCGCAAGGGCAAAGCCCTGCCGGAGGCCTTACGTTCGGCCGGGGCCGACAATTTCGCCGAGCGGGTTCGTTTGCATCTGCAAACGCTGGATGTCGGCGAGATCTTTTCGCCCAGTCCGTGATTCGGGGAGGCGGGCCGCGAATCGGTTCGGGGGCACATTTCAGTTCGGGGGGCGTAGGGCGGCGAATTCGTCGGTGACTCGTAGGCCTGAGTCGGTGAAGCGGTAGAGGGCGGCGGGGCGGCCTCCGGTTCGGCCGGAGGGGGCGGTGGCGCCGGTGGGGGTGATTACCTTGCGGCGGGACAGGACTCGTTGGAGGTTGGTGGTGTCCACGTCGTAGCCCAGTGCTGCGCAGTAGATTTCGCGCAACGTCGACATGGTGAAGGTGTCGGGGGTCAGGGCGTAGGCGATGTTGGTGTAGGAGAGTTTGGCGGCCAGGCGGGTGCGGGCGTGGTCGACGACGGTGCGGTGGTCGAAGGACATGTCGGGCAGGTTCGACACGGGGTGCCAGGTGGTGTCGGGAGGGAGTTCGGGCTCGGTGGTCAGCGGGACCAGGCCGAGGTAGGCCGAGGCGATGCGGCGGGGGGCGGGCACGCGGTCGGGGTTGCTGAACACCGACAGCTGTTCGAGGTGGTGCAGGTCGCGCACGTCGACCTTTTCGGCGAGTTGGCGGCGGGCGGAGGTGTCCAGGTCCTCGTCGTCGCGCAGTCGGCCGCCGGGCAGCGACCATGTGCCTTTCTGCGGATCGAGCGCGCGTTCCCACAGCAAAACGGCCAGCTCGGGGTGCTTGGCGCCTCTACCTGCGGAAATGCTGGCAGGGAAGTGGCGAACCTGGAACACCGCGGTGAGCGATTCGTGGATGGTGTTACTATGAGGCACGTTTTCGATTGTAAGTCGAAAACCTGGTTGGTGCGAATCACGGCGATGCGGCCGCTCGCACGAGAAAGGGAGCCACCATGGCGACGACGACTGCACAGCAGGCGCTGATGGGTGCGGTATTCGACGGACCCACGGGCTACGCGGGTGTCGAGGCGACGCCGGAATGGGCGCAGGAGGTGCGCCGCCTGGCGCGCGAACGCAATGCGACCATCCTCGCGCACAACTACCAGCTGCCCGAGATCCAGGACGTGGCCGACCACGTCGGTGACTCGCTCGCGCTGTCGCGTATCGCGGCCGAGGCCGAAGAGGACACGATCGTGTTCTGCGGCGTGCACTTCATGGCCGAGACCGCCAAGATCCTGAGCCCGGCCAAGACCGTGCTCATCCCGGACCAGCGCGCGGGCTGCTCGCTGGCCGACTCGATCTCCGCCGACGAGCTGCGCGCCTGGAAGGCCGAGCACCCCGACGCGATGGTGGTGTCGTACGTGAACACCACCGCCGAGGTGAAGGCGCTCACCGACATCTGCTGCACCTCCTCCAACGCCGTCGACGTGGTCGACTCGATCGACCCCGACCGTGAGGTGCTGTTCCTGCCGGACCAGTTCCTCGGCGCGCACGTGAAGCGCGAGACCGGCCGCGAGAACATGCACATCTGGGCGGGTGAGTGCCACGTGCACGCCGGTATCAACGGCGACGAGCTCACCGAGCAGGCCCGCACCCACCCCGACGCCGAGCTGTACGTGCACCCGGAGTGCGGTTGCGCCACCTCGGCGCTGTACCTGGCCGGCGAGGGCGCGTTCCCGGCCGAGCGGGTACACATCCTGTCCACCGGCGGCATGATCGACGCGGCGAAGGCGTCGACCTCGAACCAGGTGCTGGTCGCCACCGAGGTCGGGATGCTGCACCAGCTGCGCAAGGCCGCGCCCGGAATCGACTTCCAGGCCGTCAACGATCGTGCCTCCTGCAAGTACATGAAGATGATCACCCCGGCCGCACTGCTGCGCTGCCTGGTCGAAGGCGCCGACGAGGTGCACGTGGACCTGGCGATGGCCGAGGCCGGTCGCGCGTCGGTGCAGCGGATGATCGCCATCGGCAACTCCGGCGGTGGCGAGTGACCGGCGCCGTTACGGCGAGCCGGTAACGACCATGACGGTGTCCTGGGAGGCCGAGGTCGACCTGGTGATCATCGGCGGTGGCGTCGCGGGACTCACCGCGGCGCGCACCGCGTCATTGCGTGGGCTGCGGGTGCTCATCCTGAGCAAGGGTGGGCCGACCGACACCTCCACGCAGTACGCGCAGGGTGGCATCGCTGTTGTTGCGCCGCAAGGCGATTCGGTCGACTCGCATGTGCGTGACACTGTTGAAGCCGGGGCCGGACTCTGCGAGGTCGACGCGGTGCGTTCGATCGTCGAGGGTGGACAGGCCGCGGTTGCGGCGCTGACCGATCTCGGTGCGGTGTTCGATCACGGTCGCGACGGACAGATCTCGCGGACTCGCGAGGGCGGGCACAGCACGCGCCGCATCATTCACGCCGGCGGGGACGCCACCGGCGCCGAGGTGCAGCGGGCGCTCAACGCGGCGGGCTTGCCGGTGATGTTCGGTGCCGCCGCCCTGCAGGTGGTCACCGGGCGTGACGGTGTGCAGGGCGTTGTCGCGGTGTCGGACAACGGTTTCGGTGTCGTGCACACTCCTTCGGTGCTGCTGGCCACCGGCGGGCTCGGGCAGCTCTACGCGCTCAGCACCAATCCGCCCGGAGCGACCGGTGACGGTGTGGCGCTGGCCTTGTGGGCCGGAGCGGCCGTCGCCGATCTCGAATTCGTGCAGTTCCATCCGACAGTGCTCTACACGCCCGGTGGAGTGGGACGACGACCGTTGATCAGCGAAGCCGTGCGCGGCGAGGGTGCCGTTCTCGTTGACTCCCAAGGGAACTCGGTGACCGCAGGTGTGCATCCGCGCGGTGACCTGGCACCACGCGATGTGGTGTCGCGGGCGATCGCGGAGCGGATGCGGGCGCTGGACACCGACCATGTCTTCCTCGACGCGCGTGCTGTCGACGGGTTCGCCCGGCGGTTCCCGACGATCACCGCCTCCTGCCTCGCCGCGGGGATCGACCCTGTGACGCAACTGATTCCGGTCGCGCCCGCCGCGCACTATCAGTGCGGTGGAGTGCTCACCGATACCCACGGGCGCACCGGTGTCGCGGGGCTCTACGCGGCCGGCGAGGTCGCCAGGACCGGTCTGCACGGTGCGAATCGGTTGGCGTCCAACAGTTTGCTGGAAGGGCTTGTCGTGGGCGAGCGGGCCGGTGCGGCAGCTGTCGAGCGGGTCGGCGTGCGTGCTCGGATCGACGAGTTCCCCTCTTGGACACTGGAACGCGCCGATCGTGCGGTGGTACAGCAGGCGATGACCGAGCACGCTTCGGTCGTGCGCGACGGTGCCGGGCTTGCCGGCGCGATGAAGCGGATCGACGCTGAAACATCGGAAGTGCCTGTGCCACGCGCTGATTCAGCGGCACGGCACCTTCGCGAGATCGAAGACGCGGCACTGACCTTGACCGCGCGTGTGCTGCTGACGGCGGCGGCCGCGCGGACCGAGAGCCGCGGATGTCACACCCGCGCGGAGTACCCGAACCCGGTCGACGACCGACAACACAGCACGGCCATTCGACTGCTGCCCGACGGCGCGCTCGAAATGTCCACCGTGCCAGACGATTCCCGTGAAGAAGAAGCGACCCGGCGCACCTCGCGCCCGAGAACAGGAGTGCAGTGATGGCACTGGACGCCACCCTGGACCGCGATGAGCTGCTCACGCTGATCCGTACCGCCCTCGACGAGGACCTGCGCTACGGACCCGACGTCACCACGGTCGCCACCGTCCCCGAAGACGCGGTGAGCAAGGCCTCGGTGGTCTCGCGCCAGGACGGGACCGTCGCGGGTATCGATGTCGGGCTGCTCGTGCTCGACGAGGTTCTGGGCGCGGGCAACTACGAGATCGCCGCGCGCGTCGCCGACGGCACCCGGGTGGAGCCGGGCACCTCGGTGCTGAGCATCGTCGCCCCCACCCGCGGGCTGCTCACCGCCGAACGCACGATGCTCAATCTCGTGTGCCACCTGTCCGGCATCGCGACCGCGACCGCCGCGTGGGTCGACGCCGTCGAAGGCACCGACTGCAAGATCCGCGACAGCCGGAAAACCCTGCCAGGCCTGCGCGCGCTGCAGAAGTACGCGGTTCGCGTCGGTGGTGGCGTCAACCATCGCATGGGTCTGGGCGATGCCGCGCTGATCAAGGACAACCACGTCGTGGCCGCGGGTTCTGTCGTCAACGCCCTGCGTGCGGTGCGTGAACTGGCACCCGATATCGCGTGCGAGGTCGAGGTCGACAGCCTCGAACAACTCGACGCGGTCCTCGCCGAGAACGTCGAACTGGTGCTGCTGGACAACTTCCCGCTGTGGCAGACCCAAGCCGCGGTACAGCGTCGCGACAACACCGCTCCCGACACGAAACTCGAGTCCTCCGGCGGACTCTCGCTGGAACAGGCCGCGGAGTACGCGGGCACCGGCGTGGACTACCTCGCCATCGGCGCACTCACCCACTCGGTGCGGGTGCTGGATCTGGGCCTGGATATGTGAGAGGACATGCGGATCGGCCCTGCGCTGATCGGTGGTAGCTGACCGGTAACCTCGGCGAATGAGTCGCTGGCATCAGTACGGACTGCCGGTTCTGCTGGCGCTGTGCTCGACGCTGCTGGTCACCGTGATGGGGCTGGTCGCCGAGGATCTGCTGCCCGCAGCGGTGCTGCAGATCGTGGTGTTCTTCGCCCTGCTGGTGTTGTTCCTGCTGGCATCGGTGATGCAGTTGCGGTACCTGTGGCGGCGGAACACGTCGGGCACGCTGTACTACCTGCGCGCCGACAGCAGTCGGGTGCCGTCGCTGCACCGCGCGGCCATTACCGCGGCGGCCACCGAGACGCAGGACCTGTGCGCGGTGCGACGAACCTTCTCGACCGCCACACCGGACGGGGTCGTGGATCTACGCGGCACGGTCGGCGAGGTTCGCGCGGCGTTCGATGCCGCGCTCAACGCCGACAGCAGTGACTCCGGGTACTCGGTGGTGCCCGATTTCGCCTGGCCCGTAGCGGTTTCCATCGGCTACGACTGGTTGCCGCGACCGGGCACCAGGATCCTCGCTGTTGATGACGACGGACCGCCCGCGGCGTTCTCGTACCCCGCATCCGACCCGCGACACGCGAATTCCTTTGCGCCGCTTCCCGTTCTGCGTCACGCCGCGATCATCGACGGCGCACCGATCTTGCTTCCCGACGGACCTGCCGAAGATGCTGCCGCCCAACGTATCCGGGTCCTGATCGCGGTCTCCCGAGGCGACATGGCCGACGTAGTCGACCTGACAGCCCACGCCGGCCGACGCCTCGGCGCCACCGAACTGGCCGACACCGGCGGCCGCACTCCCGTCTTCGCCGTCGGCTACGGCACAGTCGACCAGGAACAATCCCTCGACCTGCGCGGCGACGGCAACGGCGGCCACGACCTACGCGCCGCCGCCGACCAACTCACCGCCGCCATCCGCGGCTACCTCGACCGCTTCCCCCACGCCCACATCGAACTGGTTCTCGACGCCCCCGACGTAGTCTCCCTCGCCGTCGGCTGGCGCCTGGCCAACCCACCCGACGCGGGAATGCGCTCCCGAATCTGGGAATTCTGGGACCGGGTGGTGCCCCTGTACGGCGACGTCGGACCCGGCGGCGAACCCCGCGTCGTCGCACTCTGGGTCCACCAGGCCCAGGCCGAGCCGACGCTGCGCTGAGTGCCCGCAGCCCAGATCTGGGTTCGCTCTATTCGCCCGGTCATTGTTCACGAGTCCAGTGCCTGTGCCAACTCACCACGGCGTAAGCGCAGCTCACGTTGTGTTCTGTGCAGCGGTGAACCGGTGAACGGTAGCTGGTCGAAATCGACCGTCGCGGATGCTCGGAGTGCGAGTTTCTGAGCGGAGGTCGCGGCTTTGGCGGGCAGGCCGATTTCCGCGGCGAAGGCAGCCCAGTGTCTTGCTCGGAGCCCTTTGGTGCGTCCGGCGATCGGCAGCGCCATCGAATCATCGTCGTAGACCAGGGTGCAGGGAATGTCGTAGAGGGGGGCGATGTTCCAGCGGTTCTCGCTGTCGCGGAGCACGCCGATGTTCTTACCGTGTAGGTCGCCGTTGCCGGTCAGCCATGCGAACAGGAACTGCAAGTAGAGATTTCGTGCCGCTACCGCAGGTGCGCGAACCATGCCGGTGAGTGCTTGGACGACCTCGACCGCGTCGACGTTGTACTTCGCGGACGGCGGCAATCCGAGCACCTGGGTGGCATCTTCGAACGCGAGACGACGCCACGTATCGCCCACCCGGACACGGTCGAAGCGGCGGACGAGCAAGCCGGGCTTTCCGGACTTGTCGTGCACGAGATCCGAACCGGCGACCGGAAGCTTCAACGTCCGGGCCGCGGCCAGATGCGCGGCTTCGTTCTCGATCAGGTGGGGATATCCCGACTGAGACAGCTTCAGAATGAATCGACCGAAGCCGGCGGCGATCGGGGTGCTGATCATCGACGCGCTCGCCTTGTTCTGGACCCCCGGGATCGCCTGTCGATCGACATCGTCTATCAGACGGTCGAATTCGAGCTCGTCTGCGGATTCGCAGTCGACGAGCGTGGGAACGTCAACAGGGGCCGTGCCGCCGGGAAACACCTGGACGTCGCCCGGTGCGTCCGCTCCTACTGCGAGAAGCAGGCTGAGTTCGTCATCAGCGCTGGTCTTCACCGCACGACGGAGCACCGTCAAGCGGTGCCCTTCCGGCAGCAGGCCCGCGAAGAACGGCGGGACAGACCCCGACCCGCCGGTGACCGGTTCGACGCCGAGCGGCAGGGTGGAAGCGACGGGATCACCGGAATACCCTGGTACGTAACGAAATTCGGTCCCGCCATCCGTGGTCCTGCTGATCGTGGCAGCGATGCGTCCGGCCTTGTAGACGTCCGCTTCGTCGACTCGCCGAAACAGCTCGAAGTCTGTCACGGTGCCACGATCAGGGTCAGGCCCAGCACGTCGGCCACGGCGGCGACCGTCGCGATACTGGTCGAACCTCGGCCGTGCTCGATATCGCGGACCGTGCGTGTGGAAGTGTCGGCAACTTCGGCAAGCTGCTCCTGGGTCAGTCGATGGCGGCGTCTTTCCGCGCGAACCTTTGCGCCGATGTCTTTCAGGACATCCACCACCGCACCTCCGATCGGCAGGATCTTGCCGAATTGACCTCTTTGGTCACCAGGCTACGCCCGAATTGAGCTAATCGGCAATATTCTGCCGATCTATGCAATTTCGGTCCCATTCAAGGTCGTCATGCGATGAAAACGGCAGGATATTGCCGAAATTGCAGTTGGTCAGGTGGTGAGTTCGCGTTGTAAGGGGGTTCGGAAGCGGGGGATGGCGCGGGTGTCGCCGAACCAGGTTGTGGTGCGGGCTGTTTCGGTGTCGATGAGTTTTTGGGTGTCGGGGGTTACGGGTTCGAGGAGGCGGGTGACTACTTCGCCGTCGGGGCGTTGGGCCCAGCCGCCGACTATGTGGCCGTTCGCCCAGATGGTGGGGCCGATGTTGCCGTTGGTGTCGAACAGGGCGGGGGCGTGGGGGCCGAGGAACCAGTCTCGGGATTTCCAGCCCATGGGGGTGGGGTCCAGTGCTGGGAGCAGCGCTGCCCAGGGTTCGGGGGTGGGGACGGGGGTGAGGTCGTCGGCGAGGATTATTCCGGGGGTGCCGTCCAGGTCTACTTCGGTGATGTCCAGTTCTGCCAAGGCTTTTCGGACTTCGCCGAGGGTCCAGCCGGTCCACCATTTCAGGTCGGTGATCGGGGCCGGGCCGAAGGCGTACAGCCATTGACGTACCAGCTCTACGCGGGCTTCTGCCGCAGGAAGTGGTGAAAACCCTTCGGGTAGCCAGGTTTCCACGGGTGCCCAGGTGTACTGGCTGCTGGCCCAGCTGCCGTTCGGGCGGCCGCGCACGATCCGACCCTCGGCGCCGAGTACGACCAGCACCCAGGTGGTGATGCTGGTGGGTTTGGAATAGGGCTTGCCGGGGGCGGTGTCGATCTGGGTGCGCAGGCGCGGCACGTCTTTGCTCAGCTGAGCACCGGTTGCCGCGCCGCGGGTCAGCAAGGCCGCGTGGGTTTCCGCTTCGACCTCGGCAAGCCACGTCTCGATATCACCGTCGACCACGTCGGCCTGCTCGATGTAGCGGCCGTAGGTGCGACGCTGCTTGTGGGCCAGCGCATCACAGGTGGAAGCCTGCAGCACGGGCAGTAATTCGGTCGGCGCGACGAACATCGTGCGGCGCATGGCCAGCATTCGCAGCAGCGTGCGGTCGTCGTAGAGCGCCTTCTCGACATCGCCCGGAGTCAGATCCACACCACGAGCGCCGACCGAGAGAAACACTGTCGCGGGGTCGGTGGCGTGCAGGACCACCATCGAACGCGCGATGTCGACAGGGTCGTTCGAGCGAGCCGACGGCGCGAGTCGATGCCGGGTGGCCAGCCGGGCGCGACGCTGCGCAGTATCGATCGAGATCATGCACGGATCGTAGGCATAGCCACCGACAAACTCGACGCGGCGATACTGACCATTTTGTGCACACCGCGCGGTTGCCGGTTTCGCTCCCAGGGCGCGAATCCCGTTGCTATCGTCCGCTCATGAGCGCTGCACCACCGGTTGTTACTGCGGCTGAGCTGGGGGTGGATGACGAGGAGCGGCCTGCTCGGGTGCTGTCGGGGTTCCCTGCGCGGATGGTGGGGATCGTCGCGCTGGCGTTGGCGTTGTTGTCGGTGTGGCAGGTGTTTCGGCCGTTGGCGCAAGGTAGTCAGTACTACCTGGTGGTCTTTCTCGCGGTCGCGTTGCCGCTGGTGTTTCTGAGTTATCGGTCGTGGTGGGGGCCGTTGGATCGGGCCGATGGGCCGTCGGTGCTGGACTGGGTGTTGGCGGCGGTCACGCTGGTGGTGTGTTTGTATCCGGTGCTGCCGTTTGTGATCGGTGACGCGGGTGGGGGATACGACGCGTTTCTGGACCGGCAGGGGATGTTGGCGCCGCTGGATGTGGTGATGGGTGGGTTGCTGTTGGTGTTGGTGCTCGAGGCGTGTCGGCGGACCACCGGGGTGATCTTGCCGGTGGTGTGTCTGGTGTTTCTGGGCTACGGGTACTACGGCGGGCTGTTGCCGCAGGATTGGTCGATCGCGCACGCTGGTCTGGATATCGATCAGATCGTGGACGCGCTGTACAACTCGGGCAGTGGGTTCTACGGGACGCCGTTGGACGTGGCTGCCAGCTACATCGTGCTGTTCACGCTGTACGGGGCAGTACTCGAATTCTCCGGTGCCGCACGGTTCTTCGTAGATCTGTCGGTGTCGTTGTTCCGACGCTCGCACAGTGCGGCGGGGCGCACGGCGGTGGCGTCGGGGTTCCTGCTCGGCACGGTCTCGGGGTCGGGAACCGCGACCGCGGTCAGTACCGGTGCGGTGACCTGGCCGATCTTGCGCAAGGCGGGCTATCGGCCCGAGCAGGCGGGCGGGATGCTCGCCGCGGCGGGTGTCGGTGCGATCCTGTCGCCGCCGACATTGGGCGTCGCTGCGTTCATTGTTGCTGAGTACCTTGATGTTTCGTATGTGACGGTGTTGGGCTGGGCGTTGATCCCGACGATGCTGTACTACCTCGGGATCCTGCTCTCGGTCGAAATCGATGCGCGGCGGATTCATGCCGAGGGGCGTGCGCCGGTCGATCTGGCCGATGGCCCGCTGCCGACGCCGTGGTGGAAACTGCTGGGGCGCTTCGGCTATCACTTCTCGTCGCTGATCGTGATCGTGGTGCTGTTGTTGGCGGGGATGAGTGCCACGCGTGCGGTCGTGTATGCCACCGTACTGGCGCTGCTGCTGGCCATCCCGGATCGAATGCTGCGCACGTCAGCGGAGACCGACGCGCATCGCTGGACGCGAAAGACCGTGATGCGGTTCGTGATCGAAGCGCTGCGTTCACTGTCGCTGGGAATGCGGTCGGCGCTGCCGGTTGTCGCGGTGTGTGCGGCCGCGGGCGTGATCACCGCGATGACCACCAAGACCGGCCTCGGCGCGCAACTGGCCGCGCTGCTGGTCAAGGCGGGTTCGGCGCTGTCGGACAACCCGGCCGTCATCCTGGCGACCACCGCCGTGCTGGCGGCGATCGCGTTGTCGCTGCTGGGTCTTGCGGTCCCGGTGACCGCGTCGTTCGTGATCGGCTGGGTGATCATCGGCCCCGCGCTGCTGGACCTGCATGTCGCCGCGCCCGCCGCCGCCATGTTCGTCTTCTACTTCTCGGTGCTGTCGGAAGTGACGCCGCCGACCGCGCTGGCGGCGGTCGGCGCGGCCGCGGTGACCGGCGCGAAAGCCATGCCGACGATGTGGCACGCCCTGCGTTACGCGCTGCCCGCCTTCCTGGTGCCGTTGATGTTCGTGCTCACCGATTCGGGTCAGCACCTGCTCGGACGCGGACCGCTGCTCGACGTGCTGTGGGTCAGTGCCGCCGCGTGTGTGGGTGTGGCGGCGTTGGCGGCGGCGACGGGCGGGTGGCTGTTCGGGATCGGGGCGATCGGACCGATTCCGCGTGTACTGGCCGCCGCGGCGGGTTTGACTCTGCTGTACCCGAATCCGGTCGCCACCGGGATCGGGCTCGGATTGCTGGTCGTGGCCGCGGTCGCGGGCCTGGTCGACCGGGCCAACAGAACTTCCACGGACACACCGTGATTCGCGGAAATCGGCAGGCGGCGTGGCCGTCGACGAAAGGGAACCTCATGGTCAGAACACTTGTCGCCGTGGTCGCGGCCGCGGCACTGCTCACCGGCTGCGGTGGCGGCAGACAGGACACGCCCACCGCCGACGCGGGTGGTGAGGTGACCTGTGAAGTGAAGCAGGACACCAGGATCGGCATCGCCACCGGCAACGCGACCGGCGTGTACTTCGCGCTGGGCAACGCCTACGCCGAGCAGATCTCGGCCGCCACCAACGGCACCGTCAAGGCCACCGCCGCCGAAACCGGCGCCTCGGTGCAGAACATCCAGCAGGTCGTGGGCGGCACCTACCAGGTCGGCTTCTCGCTGGCCGATTCCGCGGCCGACGCGGTCGCGGGCAAGGGCAGCTTCACCACCGCGCAGCCGATCCGCGCGCTGGCCCGGCTCTACGACAACTACACCCAGGTCATCGTGCGCACCGACGCCGGCATCAACTCGCTGGCCGACCTGCGCGGCAAACGCGTCTCCACCGGTTCGCCCAAATCGGGCACCGAGGTGATCGCCCAGCGCGTGCTGCAAGCCGCCGGGCTCAACCCCGACAGCGACGTGTCCGCCCAGCGCCTGGACCTGACCAAGACCGTCGACGGGCTCAAAGACGGCTCCATCGACGCCATGTTCTGGTCCGGCGGCCTGCCCACACCGGGCATCACCGACCTGTTCACCACCGCAAAGGACAAGGTCCGCTTCCTCGACATCACCTCGGTGCTGCCGAAACTGAAGGAGATCAACCCGGTCTACGAAACGGGTTCGATCCCGGCCGCCACCTACGGCCTGTCCGCCGACGCTCCGACCATCGTGGTGCCCAACCTGCTCGTGGTCCGCGAGGACCTCGACGCGAACCTGGCCTGCGTGCTCACCAAGACCCTGATGGATCGCAAACCCCAACTGGAACAGGCGAACCCGGCCGCCAAGGGGATCAAGCCCGACACCGCCGGCAAGACCGCGCCGGTGCCGCTGCATCGCGGGTCCGAGGTCGCGCTGCGCTGATCCCACCTCGATAAGAACGCCCCGCGCCGACACGCGGGTTGTCACGGTCCCCGCACACCTGCTCGTAGGGTGGCGGGGACCGCGGCATGTGCGGGCTGTGTTCGGGTGCGGGAACAACGGTCGCGATGACGCGGTTGTGCGAAGCAGATTCAGTAGGCGACCGAAAAGAGGACGAGATGACCGACGATCACGGCTGGCTGGGAGCCGAGCTCGACCTCGACGCCTACCTGGCGCGCATCGGCTACGACGGCCCGCGCACCGCATCGGTGGACACCCTGCGCGCCCTGGTCCACGCCCACACCACCACGATCCCGTTCGAAAACCTGGAGATCATCCTCGGCCGCGGCATCCCGCTGGACCTGAACACCCTGCAGGACAAGATGGTCCGACACCGCCGCGGCGGCTACTGCCACGAAAACGTCGGCCTGTTCGCCGCCGCCCTCGAACGGTTCGGATTCGGCGTCACCGGCCTCGGCGCACGCGTCACCTACGGCATCGTCGACACCGGGGCCCTGCGACCCGCGACCCACGCCTTGCTGCGCGTGACCACCCCCGACGACGACCGCGTCTGGATCTGCGACGCCGGTTTCGGCTTCGGACCCCTCGAGCCGTTCGAATTGGTCGACAGCGCAGGAGAATTCGCGTTGGGCGACTGGCGGTACCGGTTGGAGCGCCGACCCGACGACCTGTGGGTGCTGTTCCAGTTCGACCGCGACGGCTGGCTCGACCGCTACACCTTCACCGAGAACCCGCAGTTCCGCATCGACTACGCGGTCGGCAACCACTTCGTGTCGACGTCACCGCGCTCGCCGTTCGTCACCCGACCTTTCGTCCAACGCTTCCTGCCCGATGCCCACCACGTGCTCGACGATCTCACCCTGACCACGGAATATCCCGACGGCACTTCCACTTCGCGCGAACTCGAACCCACCGAACTGACCAAAATTCTGACCGAAGTGTTCGATATCGAACTGGACGACACCGACGCGGCCGCCCTCACCACAACCCCCTGGCGAACCCGATAGTTCACCTGCCCCCACGGCATGGCAGTTTGCTTCCTGAGTGTCGCTACGGCAAATTAATGGTTACTTGCCGGGAAACAAAGACACCGTGGGGGCCGATTCTGTGGGTTTGTTGCTGCCGAATACTCGGTCCGCATCACGGGTGCAACCGGATGCGGTGGTCGGCGGCACTGTCTCCAGACGGAACGACCTGGACGGGCTACGCGGCGTAGCGATCGCGTTGGTGGTGGCGTTCCACGTGTGGGCGGGACGCGTTTCCGGCGGTGTGGACGTGTTCCTGGTGCTGTCGGGGTTCTTCTTCACCGGCGCGGTGGTGCGCGGGGTCGAGCGCAGCGGGTGGGTGTGCGCGAAGGAAACCGCGCGGCGGACCGTGCGCAGGCTGATGCCCTCGCTGGTCATTGTGTTAGCGGCGGTTCTGCTCGCCACGGTGGTGTTGCGGCCCTACACCCAACTGGGCGAAGCGGCCTCGCAGACCCTGGCCTCGATGTTCTACAGCCAGAACTGGTACCTGGCCAACGCCGAACTGGACTACCTGTCACCCGATGCCTCGGTGAGTCCGCTGCAACACCTGTGGTCGATGTCGGTGCAGGGGCAGTTCTATCTGGCGATTCTCGCGCTGCTGGCGGGCTGGGCCTGGTTGCGCAGGCGTGGTCACGCCGGGCGGTTCACGCTGGTGATCGTGCTGGTCGGGCTGGGAACGCTGTCGTTCTGGTACGCCGCGTCCGGGCACGCACAGCATCAAGCCTGGACCTATTACGACAGCATCGCGCGCGGCTGGGAACTCCTGGCGGGCGCGGTGCTGGCGGTCGCGGCGCCGTGGCTTCGGATACCGAACCGGTTGCGCTGGCTCGCCGCCGCGGTCGGCGTGGCGATGGTCCTGTCCTGTGGGCCACTGTTCGACGGCGCGAATCAGTTCCCCGGCGTGGCCGCGCTGTGGCCGGTGGCGGCCGCCTGCCTGGTGATCGCCTCGGGTTTCGGGGGAGCGCGGGCATGGCCGAATCGGGCATTGGCCGGGCGGTTCTGTACCGAACTCGGCACGCTGGCCTACCCGCTGTACCTGTGGCACTGGCCGATCCTGATCTTCTATCTCGGGGAGACCGGACGCGCGCACGCCGGCATCGTCGATGGGCTGGTGGTGATCGGGGCCTCGCTGACCCTGGCCTACGCGACCACCCGGTTGATCGAGACGCCGCTGCGAATGCCCCCGCGCGGACAGAAGGCCGAAAACCACCGGGGGACAGGGGTGTTGGTGTTGGCCACGGCTGTCGTCGTGGTGGTCGCCTCGCTGGGCTGGCAGGTGGTGTTGCGCACGATTCCCACCGAACCGTTGCAGGCCTTGGACACCCGCCTGTATCCCGGTGCCGCCGCGCTGGTCTCCGGCGCCGAATTCTGGCCGGAACCCATGCGCCCCACCATCTTCGAAGGACCGTCGGATACACCGGCCGCGACCTCCGACGGCTGTATCACGCCCAATCGTGAAGTGCGAGTGTGTACTTACGGCGATCAGGCCGCCACCCGCTCGATCGCGCTGGTCGGCGGTTCACACTCCGAACACTGGCTGCCCGCCCTGGAAGTTCTCGGTGCCGAGCGCGGGTTCCGGGTGGTGTCGTACTTGAAGGAAGGGTGCCCGGTCGTGCTCGCCGACCAGCCCTCGTACGCCGAGTTCCCGTTCCCCGAATGCCACGAATGGTCCGTGGAGGTGCTGGACCGGCTGGCCGCGGAATCGCCGGACTGGGTGCTGACGCTGTCCACCCGCTACCGCATGAACGGCCTGGGCGACGAGGTGCCCGCGGAGTACCTCGAGGTGTGGTCGGCGCTGCAGGACCGCGGACTCAACGTGCTCGCGCTGCGTGACACCCCTCGGCTGCGCCGCGACGGCGTGCTCTACCGGGCCACGGACTGCCTGGCTCACCGCGGCGATCCCGACAGCTGCGGACTGGATCGCAACGACGCCCTCGACGCCCACAACCCGGCCGAGGAACCGGCGTCGAGCTACCCGAACGTCCATTCTCTCGACCTGACCGACGCCGTGTGTCGACCGCAGCGCTGCCGGGTGGTCGAAGGCAATGTGCTCATCTATCGCGACGAACACCACCTCACCGCCAGCTACGCCCGCTCACTTGCCCCGGAACTCGGCCGCCAGATCGGGACGATCACCGGCTGGTGGTAGCGCGCCGGTTCGTCCCAGCAGCAACGAGAACCCCACGGGCATCACAGATCCCGCTACTCTCGGACAAGTGCGCATTCCACGGAAGGCATCGGTCCTGCTCGTCGCGCTCGCTGCGCTGCCCGTCGCGTGCTCGTCGGGTCCTGACCAACCGCAGACGGTCGTCGAGTCTTTCGCCGCCGCGCTGACCAGCGGAGACGCTGCCGCCGCCGCGGCGTTGACCGACGCGCCAGAGCAAGCCCGGCCGGTCCTGACCGCCCTGTTCGACAACCTCGGCCACAACGACACCGTCGAGTTGACATCGACCGACGGTAAGTCGTTCACGCTGGAATCCACCTGGAAGTTCGGCCCCGACGGTCGTCATGTGTGGTCGTACTCGAGCGCCGGGACCACCACCGGTGCCGACGACTGGAAGATCGCCTGGCAGCCGACCACGGTCGCACCTGGCCTGGACCTCGGCCCGCTCAGCTACAGCCCGGTCCCGGCGAAACCGGCCCGCGTGCTCGACGCGTCCGGCGGTGAGCTGATGACGCAGCAGGTGGTGACCTTGGTGAATGTGGCACCCGATGCCGATCTGGCGGGTGTTGCCTCGTTGCTCGCGCCGCAAGGTGTCACCAAGACGACGCTGCGCACGGATCTGGCTGCGGCACAAGGCAAACCGATCACCGCAGTCGCCCTGCGTGAAGCCGATATCGCCCCGGTGCAGCAGGCCCTGAGCGGGGTGCGCGGCGTGACGCTGGCACCACAGCCGCGCCTGCTCACCGTCGACAAAACCCTCGCCGGACCCACTACAGCCGGATTGGCGCAGGTGTGGCAGGAGCAAGCCGACGCCGCCGCGGGCTGGGCCATTCGCGCACAGACCCCTACCGGCACCCAGCGCATCGCCGGACCCGACGCGACACCGACCACCGACATCGCCAGCACCCTCGACATCGACCTGCAGAACGCAGCCGAAGCCGCACTGACCCCCGTCGCCACCCCGGCCACCATCGTCGCGCTGCGCCCCTCCACGGGCGAGGTGCTGGCCGTGGCCCAGAACGCACCCGCGGACGCCCAGGGCCCGATCGCGCTGACCGGTCTCTACCCGCCGGGTTCCACGTTCAAGACCGTCACCGTCTCCGCGGCCCTGCAGGCGGGCGGTGTCACCCCCGACACGGTGCTGCCGTGCCCCGGCCGCGCCACCATCGAAGGACGCACGATTCCCAACGACAACGGCTTCGACCTGGGTATGGTGCCACTGCACACCGCGTTCGCACGCTCGTGCAACACCACGATGGCCGAGTTGGGAGTGAAGTTGCCTGCCGACGCGTTGACCGCGGCCGCCCAGCAATTGGGTCTGGGAGTGGATTATGTGACACCCGGCTTGACGACTGTCACAGGGAAGGTTCCGCCCGCGGACAACCCCGCGCAACGGGTCGAATCCAGCATCGGGCAGGGCACGGTGACCGCCTCCCCGTTCGGAATGGCACTGGTCGCGGCCTCGCTCGCGCACGGTTCCGCGCCCGCGCCCAGCATTATCCGAGGTCGTGCGGGCACCGCAGACCGGCCGTCGGCGCCGGTGCCCGCGACGGTGACGTCGCAGATAGAGACCATGATGGGCGAGACCGTGAGCTCGGGAACGGCCACCGCATTGCGCGATATCCCCGGCCTGCTCGGCAAGACCGGCACCGCCGAATACCTCGACGACACCCACGCACACGGCTGGTTCGTCGGCATCAAGGACGATCTGGCGTTCGCGGTGTTCATCGCCGACGCCGGGAGCTCCGGTCCGGCGGTCGAGGCAGCGGGCCGCATGCTGCGTGTGACACCATGAGACGTTCTTCCCTCCGCAGGCGAGCAATCCCCCCGCTGCCGCACGCGGTCATCACTGCGCCAGCTACACTCGTGCGCGGACCATATCCATGGTCAATACGCGGGATGTCACAATTTCGAGAAGGTTCGGAGTAGGCGCCATCGATACCGGTCAGAAGATCGCGGAGCATTACCGCCTGGTCGAGCGTATTGGTAGCGGCGGCACAGGCGTTGTATGGCGCGCTGTCGACGAACGCCTCCAACGCTCAGTGGCAGTGAAGCAGATCCACATCAAACCGAGCTTGCCCGAGGGTGAGCGGGATGTGTTGCGCCAGCGCGCGATTCGGGAAGCCCGCAACGCCGCGCGCTTCCAGCATCCCAACGCCATCGTGGTATTCGACATCACCGAGCACAACGGTGACCCGTGCCTGGTGATGGAGTACCTCAAGTCGGTCAGCCTCGCGGGTGAGCTGGGTCAAAAAGGCCCGCTGCCGCTGCTCGAGGTCGCCCGCATCGGCGAGAAGGTCGCCTCCTCGCTGATCGCCGCCCACCAGGCCGGCTTGGTGCACCGCGACGTGAAACCGGGCAATATCCTGCTCGGCGACCACGGTGAGGTGAAAATCACCGACTTCGGCATCTCCCGTGCCGCGGGTGACGTGACGCTCACCGAGACCGGGCTGATCTGCGGTACTGCCGCCTATCTCGCACCCGAAGTGGCGCGCGGCTCCGATCCGACGCCTGCCGCCGACGTATTCGCCCTGGGCGCAACGCTTTTCCACGCGCTGGAAGGCGAACCGCCCTACGGCGCCAACGCCAACCCCCTCGCGGTGCTCTACGCCGCCGCCAACGGCCAGGTCCGCGAACCGCACAACGCCGGCCCGGCCACCGACTTCCTGCTCGATCTGCTCAGCCCGGACCCCCTCGACCGTCCGACGATGACCGAGGCCCGCGACGCGCTGGCCCACTTCGCCGAGGACGACAACTCCGTGCCGGCCGGATTCGTCCCTGCCAGTGAGGCTTTCGGCCGACGCAACTCCGCGGCGACCACCCAGGTGATCCGGCAATCCGGGCGTCGCGCCTCGCACGCAGGCGCTTCGACCGCCACCACCCGCCAGATCCGCTCGAACCCGCGTCCCGCGCCCCGCCACGACACCGCCGCCCACCCGCGCACCCAAGCCCAGCCCGCCCCCGTGCACCGCAAACAGGCCGGCAAGGGACGTGCGGTGCTGATCGGTTCCGGCGTGGGTGCGGTGGTCGCGGCGGTCGCCGTGGCGATCAGCGCGTTCAGTGCCTCGGACTCCGATTCGCCGCAGGTGCAAGCGGGTCCGTCGACCTCGGTGCAGGCCACAGTGGCACCCAAGCCCAGCGCGGCCACCCCCGCACTGGGTCAGGCCAGCAATGTGGGTACGGTCGACATCGGCTCGGCCGGTCAGCTGGTCGAAGCGTTCTTCAGTGACCCCGCCAGTTCCTGGTCGCTGCTGACCCCCGCCGCCCAGCAGGTCTACGGCAGCGAGTCCGCGTTCCGCGAATACTGGAGCGACCGCTCGATCCAGAGCTTCGCCAGCATCACCGCCGTGAGCGGCAACAACGCCGACGGATCCACCAACATGCGCCTGGCCAGCATCACCATCAACGGCTCGACCAAGGCCATGGTCATGCGCGTGGTGAACTCCGGCGGCAGTCTGCGCATCGACGGCGACACTCGCTGAAACCGCTGGTCCGCCCGATGAGCGAGGGCGGATCGGCGGGTACGCCGCGCACGGGCGGGATGTGGGTGGAAATGCGCTGGCGGGCGACCACTAGGCTGGTAGCTGACCTTCAGGCCCAGCGTAGAACAGGACCGTACCCCGATATGACATCCCGCATCGAGCTCGCCCGCGTCGATCTGCGCGGTCGTACTCCTTCCGCTGCCGAGCTGCGTACCGCGCTGCCGCGGGGAGGGGTCGACGTGGATTCGGTGCTGCATCATGTGCGGCCGGTCGTGGAGGACATTCGCGATCGGGGTGCCGCCGCGGCGCTGGACTACAGCGAGAAGTTCGATGGTGTGCGGCCCGCTGTGGTGCGGGTTCCTGTCGCTGAGCTGGACAAAGCCCTCGCTGAATTGGATCCCGCTGTTCGGGCCGCCCTGGAAGTCGCCATCGAGCGGACCCGGAAGGTGCACGCGGATCAGCGACGCACCGACACGGTGACCGAGGTGGTGCCCGGCGGCACTGTCACCGAGAAGTGGCTGCCGGTGGAGCGGGTCGGGCTGTATGTGCCCGGCGGCAACGCCGTGTACCCGTCCTCTGTGGTGATGAATGTGGTGCCCGCGCAGGCCGCGGGAGTGGAGTCGTTGGTGGTGGCGTCGCCGCCGCAGGCGCAGTTCGGTGGGCTGCCGCACCCGACCATCCTGGCCGCGGCCGCGATGCTGGGCGTCGATGAGGTGTGGGCTGTCGGTGGGGCGCAGGCGGTGGCTTTGCTGTCCTACGGCGGTGTCGATACCGATGGTGGGGCGCTCGAGCCTGTCGACCTGATCACCGGGCCGGGCAATATCTACGTCACCGCCGCCAAGCGACTGTGCCGTGGGCTGGTCGGGATCGATGCCGAGGCCGGGCCGACCGAGATCGCGGTGCTCGCCGATGCGACTGCTGATCCGGTGCATGTGGCGGCTGATCTGATCAGCCAGGCCGAGCACGATGTGCTGGCCGCGAGTGTGCTCGTGACCGATTCCGTGGCGTTGGCCGATGCGGTCGATGCCGCGGTGAATGCTCAACTGGGCGTGGTGAAGCACAACGATCGGGTGCGGGAAGCGTTGTCGGGCAAGCAGTCCGGGATCGTGCTCGTCGACGACATCGCGCAGGGGCTGCTGGTTGTCAACGCCTATGCGGCCGAGCACCTCGAGATCCAGACTGTCGACGCCGCCGCGGTGGCGGGGCGGGTGCGCAGTGCGGGTGCGATCTTCGTCGGGCCTTGGGCGCCGGTGAGTTTGGGTGACTACTGCGCGGGGTCCAACCACGTGCTGCCCACCGCCGGGTGCGCGCGGCACTCCTCGGGGCTGAGTGTGCAGACGTTCCTGCGCGGCATCCACATCGTGGAATACACCGAGGCGGCGTTGAAGGATGTCGCCGGACATGTTGTGGCACTTGCCAATGCGGAGGATCTGCCCGCGCACGGTCAGGCTGTGCAGGCGCGTTTCGAGGCGCTGTCATGAGCACTGTGCCCGGCGCTTCGGCGACGTTGGATCAGTTGCCGCTGCGGGACAATCTGCGGGGCAAATCCCCTTATGGCGCACCGCAATTGACGGTTCCGGTACAGCTCAATACGAACGAGAACCCGCATCCGCCGAGCAAGGCGTTGATCGACGACGTCGCGGAATCCGTGCGGGCGGCCGCTGCTGACCTGCACCGGTACCCGGATCGCGATGCGGTGTCCCTGCGAACCGACCTGGCGCAGTACCTGACTCGACAGACCGGCGTTGCCGTCGATGCCTCGAATGTGTGGGCGGCCAACGGGTCCAACGAGATTCTGCAGCAGTTGTTGCAGGCTTTCGGCGGGCCCGGTCGTAGTGCGCTGGGTTTTGTGCCTTCGTACTCGATGCACCCGATCATCTCCGAGGGCATCGATACCGAATGGGTCGCGGCACAGCGCAGCGCTGATTTCTCGCTCGACATCGACTACGCGGTGGCGCAGATTGTCGAGCGTCAGCCCGATGTGGTGTTCGTGACGAGTCCGAACAACCCCACCGGACACAGCATTCCGATCGACGAACTCGAACGGATTCTCGAAGCCGCACCCGGCATCGTCGTCGTGGACGAGGCGTATGGCGAGTTCTCGGCGGCACCGAGCGCGATCACTGTGATCGACCGGTTCCCGACCAAGCTCGTGGTCACCCGCACCATGAGCAAGGCGTTCGCGTTCGCGGGTGGGCGTCTGGGCTACCTGGCCGCTTCGCCCGCGGTGATCGACGCGATTCTGCTGGTGCGGTTGCCGTATCACCTGTCGGTGGTCACCCAGGCCGCCGCGCGTGCGGCTCTGCGGCACGCCGACGAAACCCTCGGCAGCGTCGCGGAATTGGCGGCTCAGCGCGATCGAGTCGCGGCTTCGTTGGTTGCACTCGGTTTCGACGTGATCCCCAGCGACGCCAACTTCGTGCTGTTCGGCCGCTTCACCGACGCCGGGCAGGCCTGGCAGCACTACCTCGACGCCGGCGTGCTGATCCGCGACGTCGGCATCCCCGGCTACCTGCGCGCCACCATCGGCCTGGCCGCGGAGAACGACGAATTCCTGCGCGTGAGCCGCGACATCGCGGGCACCGACCTTACTCACTGAATCCGCCTGTGGAGGAGCACATCATGAGCAGAACAGCGCGGGTGGAACGCGTCACCAAGGAATCTTCGATCCTGGTGGAGTTGAACCTCGACGGCACCGGGCAGACCGAGATCTCCACCGGTGTGCCGTTCTACGACCACATGCTGACGGCTTTGGGCGCGCACGCCGGGTTCGACCTGGTCGTGCGGGCCGAGGGTGACATCGAGATCGAAGCCCACCACACCGTCGAGGACACCGCGATCGTGCTGGGCCAGGCGCTGGGCCAGGCGCTGGGCGACAAGAAGGGCATCCGCCGCTTCGGCGACGCCTTCATCCCGATGGACGAAACCCTCGCGCACGCCGCCGTCGACGTGTCCGGTCGGCCGTACTGTGTGTTCACCGGCGAGCCGGAACACCTGGTGCACACCATCATTCCCAGCGCGGGCCCCGGCGCCTCGTACTCGACCGTGCTCAACAAGCACGTGTTCGAGTCGATCGCACAGAACGCCCGCATCGCTTTGCACGTGCGCGTGCTCTACGGACGTGACCAGCACCACATCACCGAAGCCGAATTCAAGGCTGTCGCAAGGGCTTTGCGCGCTGCCGTCGAAATCGACCCGCGCGTGAGCGGTGTGCCGTCCACGAAGGGTGTGCTGTGAAATCCGTTGTGCTGCTGGACTATGGCTCCGGCAACCTGCACTCCGCCGAGCGCGCGCTGGTGCGTGCGGGTGCGCAGGTGGAAGTCACCGCCGACCCCACCGCGGCCCTGGCCGCCGACGGCCTGGTCGTCCCCGGCGTCGGCGCGTACGCGGCCTGCATGGCCGGACTGCTCGAGGTGCGCGGCGACCGGATCATCGGCCAGCGCCTCGCCGGCGGACGTCCGGTGCTGGGCATCTGCGTCGGCATGCAGATCATGTTCGACCGCGGCGTCGAGTTCGGCGTGGAGACCGAAGGCTGCGGTGAATGGCCGGGCGTCGTCGCAGGCCTGGACGCCCCCGTTCTCCCCCACATGGGCTGGAACACGGTCAAGGCCCCCGCCGACAGCACCCTGTTCGCCGGCATGGACGCCGACACCCGCTTCTACTTCGTCCACTCCTACGCCGCCCAACAGTGGGAACTTCCCGAAAACGAGCACATCGCACCCCCCAAACTCACCTGGGCCGACCACGGTGTGCCGTTCCTGGCCGCCGTCGAGAACGGGCCGTTGTCAGCTACTCAGTTCCACCCGGAGAAGTCCGGGGATGCGGGTGCGCAACTGCTGCGGAACTGGATCGGGTCGCTCTAAGCTGAGTTCCCGATAAATCTGTACGGTAAATATCCGTACAAGTGGCTACACTGGGCCTATGGGAGCCAAGACCGAACGCGCGGAGTTCCGCGTCGACGACGCGCTGCGCGCCAAGATGCAGCGTGCCGCGGAGTTGGTGCACGAGCAACAGTCGGAGTTCATCCGTCGCGCGGTGTTCGAGCGTGCCGAGCGAATTCTGGCGCAGGAACTGATCACGGTCATGTCCGCGGAACAGTTCGACGCACTGCTGGATTCGCTCGACGAAGCCGATGCCGCTCCGGCGCTCGCCGAGCTGGCCCGCCGTCCACGCGTGTTCAAGCGGCGGTGATCGGTGACCGCACAGTTCGTTTCGACGCGATTGGCGGAAGACCACGATCTGTCGACATTCGACAGCGGGCATGCGACGTTGGATGACTGGTTGCGTTCGATGGCGCAGCGGGCATGCGTGTCGGGCACTGCCCGGGTGTACGTGTGGACCCCCGAGGGTGAGCAGAAGGTCGTCGCGTTTTTCGCGCTGACGCCCACGCTGGTCAATCGAGACGAAGACGGGGTGCCGAGCGGGGCCGCCGGCGGGGTATCGAGGATTCCGGGCTACCTGATCGGGAGGTTGGCACTGGATCGCTCGTTCCACGGGCAAGGATTCGGGGCCGAACTGCTCTACGACGCAGTCTCCAAAGCCGTCGCGGCCGCGGAAGTCGGCGGTGGCCGACTGATCGTCGTAGACGCGATCGACGACGCGGCCGCGCAGTTCTACCGCAAATACGGTTTCACTCCAGTGCGTCACACGCCGCGCCGGTTGGTCATGAAGATCGCGACTGCTCGTAGCGCGCTCGGCATCGGCTGAAACGCTGCTGCCTGGCCTGAGCGCGACGGCGTCGACCGGGGGATGCCGTCACGCCGGTGATGTCAGGAAGACGTCAGGCAGAAGGGGTGGCCGGCTGGATCCAGGAGTACTCGCCAGCGTCCGTTGCCGGGCTGATGGTTCGGTTTGGTTGCGCCGAGTTTCAACGCCAACTGTTCCGCCGCATCGAGGTCGTCGGCGCGGAAATCCAGGTGGAGCTGTTGTGGGACATCCTGGCCCGGCCACTGCGGAGGTCGGTATCGGTCGACCCGCTGGAATCCCAGATCGCAGCCGGAGTCGTTCGTCAGCGCGACGAACTCCGCCGTACTGAAGAGTTCGCGCATCCCGGTCAACGCACCGTAGAAGCCCGCCAGCGTCTGCGGGTCGGCACAGTCCAGCGTCACCCCGCGCAGTTCAACACCTGGCACTATCGGCTCCTTCGTGTCCGGCCGTTTGTCTCCGTAAGCCGCCGCTGGTCATGATCACCGGCCCACCGGCCCACCGTACTCGCCAGGTCCGCCGCTGAAGTAGCAGTTTTACGCTCTGCCTCAACGGTTGACAGGATTTCGTCCGTCGATTCCCGGTCTCACCCGGAGTGAGGAACATGTCCACAACAGGGTTGTCAGTGCTGCTGGGCAGGATGGTCGGCCAGGAAATCTCGGACCAGTGCTGCGCAGCGCGGTGCGTCGTCGAACCAGGGGGCGTGGCCGCCCGGAACAGCGGTGAGGTGTGCGCGGGGGATTTTCGTGACGGAGGGTCTTGCCTGGGCGGGGGAGCAGAAGACGTCGTCTTCGCCCCAGACGAACAGGGTTGGAGTGTCGATGCGGGCGAGTTCGACTGCGGTGAGGACGTTTTCGGGGCGTGCGGTTCGGCCTTGAATCAGGCGGCGCAGGAGGGCTCGGTAGGAGGCGGCTTGGCCTGGCAGGCGTAGGGGGAGGCGGTGTAGGTCGAGCATGTCGTTCGACATCGCGCGGGCCGCGTTCGCTCCGATTGCCTCGGTGAGGGCGAAGCGGGCGAGGAATCGAGGGGATGGGAGTTGCATGAGGGTCTGGTCGAGTCGGCCCCGGGTCGGGGAGGTCAGGGATTCGAACTCGGCGATGATGTGGGAGCCGGGTAGGGCGGTGGCGGGGGTGGCGATGATCGCTGCTCGCGAGATGCGGTCCGGTGCGTCGAGCATTGTCCAGAGGGTGAACAGTCCGCCCAGAGAGCTGCCGACGAACGCGGCCTGTTCTATGTCGAGCGCGTCTAGAGTTCCGGTGACCACGTCGACCGCCAGTTCGCGGACTGGTTGCCCCTGCCAGCTGTAGGGCGGGGCGAGGCTGTGGCCGGGGAGGTCGATCAGGATGTGGTGGAAGCCGGGCAGGTCGGCGATCAGGGGTGCCATGCCCATGGCGGGTGCTGAAATGCCGTTGATGTGGACCAGCGGGTCACCCTCGCCTGTGGTCAGGACGCGAACCGCTGGGTTGCGCTGCGTCAGGAGGTGTTCGGTGATCGTCAGTCCATAGGAGGCGGCGGCGCGTTGTTCGGCCGCGCGGATCCGTTGCTCGAGTCCCATGCCATTACTGTCCGGCTCGCGGCGAGCGGCGTCTTGGACGAATGTTCGCCGATCAGCTCGTCGCGAGTGCGCCGGGGGTGACTCCGGCGAAGGCCGATATATCGCGATGGAGGTGCGATTGGTCCGAATATCCGCACGCCACGGCGACTTCGGCGACGGATCGACCAGCCAGCAGTAGGTCGAACGCGCGTCGGAATCGGACCACCATCGCGGCTCGTTTGGGCGTCACCCCGACCTGCGCGGTGAACCTCGACCACACGCGTTGCCGACTCCACCCGGTCAGCTCGGCCAGTTCCCTGACCTGCACGGCACCCTTGTCCGCGACGATCCGCTCCCAGCACGCGACGACCTCGGGATCGACCGTCCTGGTCGTTTCCCTGGCGGCGAGAAACTTGGTGGTCACCGCGAATCGTTCTGCCCACGTTGCGGTTTCGGACAACTGCTCACGCAACAGTGCTGCCCCCGAACCCCAGATATCCGCTAGCCCGGCCACCGTGCCGTCCAGGTCGGCCGGACCGACACCGAGCAGGCGGTAGGCGGCGATCGGCGACATCCGCAACTCGACGCACTCGACGCGCTCCGCACGGACATGACGAATACCGGGGACGAGACCAGCGACCAACCCATCGAATACAGGCTGGTCAGGGTCTTCCACGGTCAACGGACTGTTCCCGAACTGGATCACGACAGTGACCTCCGGCCGAGCGAAAATCCGCATATCGCACCCCACGGACCCCCGATCACGAAACCCGTCCATCGAGACGCCAGCCATCGTCATCGCTGTCGACCTCGCCAGGTCCCAGCCGCCATCCAACTCCCGTTCGGACATGATCGGCCGCACATACCGAGCGTACGAGCGAAGTTGCGGGCCTGGCAACAAGCCCCAGCCGCCGAAATTCCGTATCCTCTTACCGTATGGTGATACGGTAAGAGGATGACGATAGCTGCAGAGGGATCGCGTCGCCGTCGTGCTGGTGGTGAAAGGCGGCAGCGCGTGCTCGACACCGTGGTCGACATTGTCGTTGCGCGCGGGTTCGCGAATACCAGGTTCAGCGATGTCTCCGAGGCGAGCGGCGTCGCCGTGAGCACCCTGCAGGGTTACTTCGGTTCTCGTGAGGACATGCTGGTCGAGGCATTGCGTCGATCGACAGCCCTGGAAGTAGCGGAGATGGAATCGATGACCGCGGGCCTGGACAACGATCCATGGGCACGGTTGGTGGCGTTGACCGAGCGTGGGCTCGGCACTCCGGTGCCGGTCTGGCGGATGCTGATGGAGTTCTGGACGGCGGCGGCACACGACGACGAGCTGCGCGAGCATGCCGCCGGGCTGGCCGCGCTCTATCGACGGCCATTCGACGAAGCGGTCGCCGACGGCATCGCCGGTGGCATGTTCCACTGCCGCAGAAGCGCCACCGCGATAGTCGACGTTGCAGTCGGTGCGATGGACGGACTGTTGTACCCGCGTGTGCTCGGGCACATGCGTACGGAGCCGCAGGAGTACACGGAAGTGGTGTTGGACCAGCTCGCGGCTTGTCTTGGGGTGACCCGTTGACGATCTTGGTCACCGGCGCCACGGGCAAGGTCGGCCGCCACGTCCTCGCCCAACTGACCGAGTCGGGATACCCGACGCGGGCAGCATCGCGGCGGGCGCCTATCGGGTTCGACTGGACCGAACCCGACACGTGGGGGCGAGCGCTCGCCGGTGTCGAAAAGATCTTCACGGTCGTACCCGGCGGGGACGACGGACATCGATCCGTGCGCGGGCTCGGTGCACGCACCTGCGCTTTCCTGGATATGGCACAGGACGCCGGTGTCACCACCGTGGTGCTGATGACAGCGATGGGAATGCAGTACGCGCCGACATCCGTCGAACAGCGCGCCGTGGAACTCCACCTGCAGAACACCGATATGCGGTGGACGATCCTGCGACCCAACTGGTTCTTCCAGAACCTCACCGAGGGTCCGCTCCGCGACTTGGCGACTGCGGGAGACGGTGTGCTGCGGCTGCCCACCGGCGGCGCGAGGGTGAGTTTCATCGACGCCGAAGATATTGCGGCATGCGCTGTTACGGCCCTCGTCGGTGACCACAGTGCGCGCGAGTTCGACCTGACCGGCGCCGAAGCGTTGACGTTCTCCGAAGTCGCCGCGCTCACAGCCCGATCGCGAATCCCCCTCTCCGGCTACGAGGATTCGACTGTCCAGCAGTTTCACGCTCTCGCCTCGCGATTGGGCTGGCACCGCGAATACATCACCACCCTCGCCGGGCTGTTCGACGCCATCGCTTCCGGCGCCAACGCGCCGGTCGCTCGGGACGCTTCCGACCTGCTGGGCAGGCCGACTCGTCGGCTGTCGCAATTCGTCGCCGAGGTCGCAGCATGATCCTCACACGGCAAATCGCTGCGAAAGTCGCGGACGGCCAGGTCGACCGCGTATTTCGACGCTGGGCAACCGCGCGCGTCCACCCCGGGCACCGTTTTCGTTCCACGGCCGGCATCATCACCGTCGACCGCATCGACACGATCGATCCGAACCACATCACCGATGTCGATGTACACGCCGCAGGCGCCGGCAGTGTCGATGAGATCGTGTCGAGTTTCCGTGGGAGCGAAGACAATCCCGTGTTCAGGATCGGCTTGTCGTGGGTCGGCCCTGACCCGCGCTCCGCATCGGCAGCCCAGACGACCCTCTCGCCGGTGGAGTTCTCGGAGGTAGCCGATGCGCTCCAACGCCTTGACAGCCATGGTCGCCCCGGCCCGTGGACGATGCGGCTGCTCGACCTGATCTCTGAACACCCCGGCGTCCGGGCCGCCGAACTCGCCATGCGCACACGCGAAGACAAGGACAAGCTCAAGCGCGACGTCCGGAAACTGAAGAACCTCGGCCTGACACTCAGCCTCTCGACCGGCTACCGACTCTCGGCCCGCGGCGTTACCTACATGGCACACAGAAAGCCGTAGTCGGGCCTGCCTCTCGGCGCGCCGAGGTGTCAGTCGAGGAGTTCGACCACTGCGGCGATCGCTTCGAAATCTGAAGTGGTCACTGGATCATGGTGTGCCGCAGTCATCATCCACCTCCTGATTCGTGATGCTACCTGCGCTGATGCTCGGGCGGCCCTGGATAAAGGTTGGCGAAAGAAGTCTGCAAGCGGGCGCTGCGATCGTTCACGTGTCCTCTTCTCGGAGGTGCGTCGATGGTAGGAGAGATTGTGGGCGAGACGGTTGGTGGTCGGCAGGCGGGCGGGAGTGATCCGTTCTGGGCGGGGCCGCGGTTCCTCAATGTGGTGACGGCGGTGACCTTTGTTGTCCTGGCGATCCTGCAGTACGTGTGGTGGCGCGACCACGGTCGCCCGTTCTCGTGGGTCTTGCTTCTCGCGACACCGGCGTTGGCGTTCCTGCCTGCGGGGATCGTCGTGAAGGCTTTTCGCAAGCGCTGGACCGCGCGGTGGGCCGACGAGCACGGATTCGTGTATCACCGCGCGACCGGATGGGCGGTGCCCGAGTGGGACTTTCCGCCGTTCACTATCGGTCGGGCACGGCGCTTTCGGGTCCGTGACGGGATGCAGGGCAGGATCGGCAACTATCCCGCCCGCCTGTTCCATCTGACGTGGCTCAACAACAACAAGATCAACGTCAGCACCCACTACCGCAATGTGTTCATCCTCGATCTTCCCGCGGCGCTGCCCCGCCTGACGATGGGGCCGACGTTGGACACGTCCACCGGTGATCAGGTGGAGTTCGAATCCGCGGACTTCAACAAGCACTTCTCGGTGCATTCGTCGAATCCGGCGTTCGCACACGCGGTTTTCACCCCGCGCACGATCGAGCAACTGGTGAACCTCGGGACGTACCTGCCGACGGCGGCACTGACCAAGTTCGAAATCGTCGGCAACCAACTGGTGGGGGTCAGCATCCTCGGCAATCGAACCCGCGAGATCGACACAGTGTTCGAGGCGATGCGGATTGTCGCCGAGGGCATCCCCAGATTCGTCTGGACCGACTACGCAACCCCGGCCTATCTGGCGGAGCACGTCAGAGAACGGAATTTCGCATGAGTACCGGTGTCATCATCGCTGTTGTCGTCGTGGGGCTGATCGTGGTCCTGTGGTATTTCGCCGCCTACAACGACTTCGTGCGGCTGCGGAACCTGGTCGCCGAATCGTGGAAACAGATCGACGTCGAGCTGCAGCGACGCCACGACCTGGTGCCGAATCTGGTCGCCACCGTGGAGCGGTCCGCGGCCTTCGAGCGCGGCACCTTGGCGGCGGTGATCGAGGCCCGCAAGCGGGCGCGGGCGCTCGTCGGCACCGCGAAGACCGGTGTCGAGGCGGGGGATATTGCCTCGGTCGCCGACGCCGAGAACGCCCTGACCACGGCGCTGGGGCGCGTGCAGATGCTCGCCGAGCAGTATCCCGAGCTGGGAACCGTGCGCAACTACGCGGCACTACAGCGCGAACTGGCCGACCTCGAAGACCGGATCGCGGCGTCCCGGCGCCTGTACAACGCGAATGTCCGTGCCCTCAACACCAAGGTCGGATCCGCGCCCGCCATGCTGGTCGCTTCGCTGCATCACGTGTCCGCGGGCGAGTACTTCGAACTCAGCGACCCCCAGACGCGCACTGTTGTCGACGTCGACCAGCTGTTCAGCGATGGGATGTACCAGTAGCGACAAGTCTGTCGATGGGCGCAGACATTACATCTTCCGTGGTGTAATGGGTTGGCGTAAAGTAATGGACATGGATGCATCCATTACGGTCACGAGCAAGGGGCAGACGACGTTGCCGGTGGCGATGCGTCGAAGGCTCGGCCTCGCCGACACCGGGGGGACCCTGCACGCGCATCTCGACGAGGAGACTGGCCACCTCGTCCTCAGTCGGCCGCCATCGCTTCGGGAAATCAATAAGCGATTCAGCCGCTACATCAAATCGGGGACACCTCCACTGCAGAACGTCGACGAGTATTACCAGTCTGAGCGGGGATGACCGCCGCCCAGCCGCTCTCCCCGGGCTCGCTTGACGCCAACATTGTCTTACGCCTGCTCCTCGACGATGTCCCTGAGCAATCCGAGGCTGTCATCACGCTGCTCGAAGACGCGGCCTCGCCGTTTGTCATTTCCGATATTGCCGTGGTCGAGGTGGTGTTCGTGCTGTGCCGCCACTACCAATTCACCCGCGCTGAAGCTGCTGAAGCCATCGAGACGCTGATGACGGTAGCTGAGGTCGAGGTCAACGAAAGGCTCTTCCGACGGGCACTGCCGCTATTCGTCGAATGTCCGAAGCTGTCCTTCGAGGACTGCTGCCTTGCCGCGCTTGCGGAACTTGCCGATGCGGTTCCGCTCTGGACTTTCGACAAAAAGCTGGCGAATCAGTCTGAGTCGGCCCGTTTACTTGTCCCCTCGCAGCCGTAGTCGACGTTCGCCTCGGGCCATTGGTTGGGATCGGGTCAGGGATTGTCGAAGCGGGCTTGGTCGGCGGCTTCGGTGCCTGCGGTCCAGCCTTCGGCGCTGCGGATGGTGATGCCTCGGGAGCGGACGGTGGGGAAGTAGGTGTTGAAGGCTTGGTCTACTCGTTGTTGGTGGGAGGCGAGGACCGGGAGTAGCCGGTTGGGGGCGTCGGCGATGGTGGCTTCGGCGGCTTTGGTGAGGAGTTCGCCGATTCTGGTGGCGTAGGCGGTGAGGAAGGCTTTGCGGTAGTGGCGGGTGCGGGATTCTTCGGTGGTTGCGTTGTCGATCATCGCGCGGGTGGCTTGGACCAGAAGTGACGTGGACAGGATTTCTACCGCGTCGAGGTCGGTGTCGTCGCCGACGACGGTGACGAAACCCCAGTCGGCTACGAAGATCGCGCGGGCGCGGTTGGCGCGGGTGACCATGTCGATCAGGAGGGCTTTGGCGTCGGTGTAGGGGGTTTCGAGCCAGATTCTGCGGGCTGCGGGGAGATCGGGGTCGGTGTGCTCGGTGTGGAGCAGGGCTCGGTCGATGGCGTATTTGGTCATGAGTTCCTGCGCCTTCGCGGAGAGGGTTTCGGCTTCTTCGGCGAAGGCGGTGGACTCGGCTTTGGCCAGCAGGCCACGGACTCGGCCGAGGGTTTTCTCGTCGACGTGGTGGTGGGTGGTGTGACGGCGGGTGCCGGGCAGTGGGGCGATCTGCTCGAGTTTCGGGAGTTGGATCAGCAGGGCGAAGGCGCTCAGGGCTGCGGTGAGAGCCTCTTCGGGGGTGAGTAGGGCGCGGTCGGCCCACTGGTCGAGGTGGGGTTGCGCGGGTGTCCACCACACGGCGGCGGCCAGTTCGGTCAGTTGCGACTGCCAGATCTCGTCGACGGATTCGGCGGGGAAACCGGCGCGATGCTCGGCCATCAGGTCGGTCAGGTACGCGGTGGCGAACTCGTCGACCCGCCTGCGCGCGGCCTCGTGGATGTCGGCGGGGAGCCAGCCGAAGTCGAAGGCGCGGGCGATGATTCGCTGTCCGGCGAGCTGAACGCCTGCGGCCAACTCCGCGCCCGTCACCTGGTCGACGAAGCGATCGATCGCGTTCTTGTTGCCCTGGGCAGCGAGGAAGGCGACGGTCGCGATGGCGTCGGCGACCTGTGCTGGGTCACCGGAAAGCGCTTCTTCGACCGGAAGTCCGGGAGCTGCTGCCGGTTTACGGCCGGTGCGACGTCGACGATTCTGCTTGGCCAAGGGGTGCGGGGTCCTGTTCGTGGGGTGCTACCCGCGATGGGTGGCGGCGCGACGTTCGCGGCGTCCATTGTCGCGCATCGGCCTCGGTGGAGTCGCACGTCGTGCCCGCGATGTCGTCGCGCCGGATCGCCCACGCTGTCATCGCTTCCGGGTCAAGGAAATCCGACTGTAGGCGGATTCGGCGGGTGCCCAGGGGTGCCTAGAGTTGCGATATGAGCTATCGGGGGATGTTGGCCGCGGAACGGGCCGAGATGATCGAACTGCTGCGCGGGCTGACCGTCGAAGAATGGGAAACGCCGTCGCTGTGTGACGGCTGGCGAGTGCGTGATGTCGTCGGGCACCTGCTGACCGACACGGTCGGACCGATGCGGTATCTGGCCGCCGCGGTGAAGAACCGCGGATCGGTCGATCGCCTCAACAACGCGATCGCCGCCTCGTTCGCCGACCTGCCGACCACCCGGCTGGTGGACGAATTCGAGCACAACGCGGGCCGCCTGTCGAAGTTCGCCCCGCGACTGGGCCTGTCGGACCTGGTGGTGCATCAGCAAGACATCCGCCGCCCACTCGGCCGCCCCCGACCAATCCCCGCCGATCGCCTGATCGCGGTTCTGTCCTACCCCGACCCCTTCGCCTTCCCCGGCAGATTCACCAAGGGCCTGCGCTTCACGGCCGCCGACGTCGCATGGACCTCGGGCGTCGGCCCGGAAGTCCGCGGTCCGGGCGAGGCCATCGCCCTGGCCGTCGTCGGCCGCACCGTCGCCCTCGACGACCTCACCGGCGACGGACTTCCCGAACTCCGCCGTCGAATCAGCTGAGACCGCTGGGCTTGTCGAAGATGAGGGTGTAGCGCCAGAACAGTCGACGGCGGATCCGGGAACCTGGGAGTTCCGCGGCTGCGGCGGCCCGGATTTCGGCCAGAGTTTCCGTCGGATCTGTGGTGGGTGCGGTCATGTGGAGAGGTGTCGATGTCGCGCGGGTCGGGTGCTTGATCATGCCCATGACGGGGTTGGCGACGACGGCGGGGAGTGTGGCGAGGAAGTCGGCGGGGCTCGCTGCGCGGTAGCAGCCGACGATGACAAGGCGTCCTGCCGGCGTGAGGCTGTCACGCAGTTCGCGCAGCGTCGAAACCAGTGGCATGTGGTGCAGGACCGCGACCAGGGTGATCGGTCCCAGCGCTGCATCGGGTCGCGTCCGCCGAAATCCGTGCGACAGATGGTTACAGCGGGGTCATCGGCGAAGCGGTCGGCCGCCACGGCACAGGTCGCCGGATCGGGCTCGATTCCTGTCACAGTGACGGCGTTATCGCGCAGTCCGGCAATGAGATTGCCTGTCCCGCAACCGACATCGAGGACATCACGAGCTCCGGCGGCCGCGACGCGGTCGGCAACCCAACCGCCGTAGTGATCGTTGTGACTCCACGGATGCCGCTGGTTCAACGTCCTCAGCTGGGATACGAGCATGCCGACCATCGTGCCGGACTCAGCGTTGCAGGGTGGTCGCAATCTCGGTTCGTGACAGCTTTTCGGGGTTGCGGACGGAGTAGAGGCCGGTGATCAGGCCGTGGTCGATGCGGACCGCGAAGATCGTGTCGATGGTGCCGTCGAGGCGCAGGATCAGGGCCGGGTGGCCGTTGAGGTGGGCCGGTTCGACGGTCATTTCGGCGCCGATTCTGGGGACGCTGGCGGTGAGCAAGGCGGCGACCAGGGCGGCGCCGACGAGGGGGGTCAGGGCGGCCTGTTTGATGCCGCCGCCGTCACCGAGGAAGACGACGTCCGGGGCCAGGAGGTCGAGCAGGTTCTGTAGGTCGCCGGTTTCGATCGCGTGTTGGAATGCGGCGAGCGCGTCTCGGGACTCGGTCGCGGAGACAGGCCCGCGTGGGCGGCGGGCGGCGACGTGGGCGCGGGCGCGGTAGGCCAGTTGGCGGACGGCGGCGGGCGTTTTGTCGACGGCGTCGGCGATCTCGTCGTAGTCGAGGTCGAATACTTCGCGGAGTACGAAGACCGCTCGTTCGATCGGGGCGAGGGTTTCCAGGACCAACAGCATCGCGATCGAAACGCTCTCGGCCAGTTCGACGTCATCGGCTACGTCGGGCGTGGTCAGCAGTGGTTCGGGGAGCCACGGGCCGACATAGGACTCCTTGCGTCGGCCGAGCGTGCGCAGGCGGTCAAGGGACTGGCGGGTGGTGATCCGGACCAGGTAGGCGCGCTGGTCGAGCACCGTGTCGAGGTCGACGCGCACCCAGCGCAACCAGGTTTCCTGCAGCACGTCTTCGGCGTCGGCGGCCGAGCCGAGCATTTCGTAGGCGACCGTGAACAGCAGGTTGCGGTGGGCGACGAACACCGCGGTGGCCGGGTCCGGTGCTTGGTCCATGGTGGGCTCCTGTTCCGCTCGGATGTGTCGCCCATCAGACGTCGGCCGGGGCGGTTTCGTAACACCGCTCCGCAGTGGCGTGGATCACCTCGAGCAAGTGTTACGGGGATCGGGTCGCCGACGTCTCATGGTCGTCCGGATCAGCACTACCAGTGAGGAATACGTCATGGAGCCCCGATTCAACCTTTTCGAGACCGAGGTCGGCGCCAAGTTCAGCAAGCGATTCGGCAACGCCAGCATGGTGCCGCTGCAGTCGAGCCTGCCGAAAGCCACCCAGGATCTGGTGATGTTGCGCGTGAGCCAGATCAACGGGTGCGGCTACTGCACCGACGTGCACAGCAAGGATCTCGCGCGCGCCGGAGAGTCGGCGACGCGGATCGATCTTGTTGCCGCATGGCGTGAGTCGACCGTGTTCACCGACGCGGAACGGGCGGCGCTCGACTTGGCCGAGGAAGGCACCCGCATCGCCGATGCCGCAAAGGGCGTCTCGGACGAGACCTGGGCGCAGGCGCGCGAGCACTACGACGACGAACAACTCGCCGCTCTGGTCGCGGTGGTCGTCCAGATCAACGCGGCCAACCGGCTCGGCGTCATCCTGCGGCAACCGGGCGGAGCCTATGAGCCGGGCATGTTCGAGGCCACCGCCAACTGATCGCCATCGTGACAGGCCCGCCGCACGGGATCCGGGCCTGTCACAGACGGTCGGCGGGGCGGCCGCTGTCGTCGAGTAGCGGCGTCACGACCTCGGTGAGGGCGGCGGCGAACGCTGCTCCCGGGGTGGGTAAGCCCGATGCTCGCCAGACGAGGCCGTATTCGACGGGTGGTTGGTCGGTGAACGGGAGGCAGATCAGGTTCGGGCGGGGGTAGTAGTGCTCGGCCTGTTCGGCGGCGACGGCCACGCCGTTGCCCGCTCCTATCTGGAGCTGGACCTCTTGCCAATAGAGCATGGTCATCGTGCGGTGGATCGGGTGTCCCGATGCGGTGTGCGCGGGGAGGTGGTGGTCGACGAAGTAGTCTTCCAAACCGCCTGGGAAGAACAGGGTTTCGCCGGCGAGGTCGTCTGCGCACACCGTGTCCCGGTCGGCGAGGCGGTGGGTGCGGGCCAGTACGAGGACTTTTCGGTTGCGTAGCAGTACCGGGCCGCGGATCAGGTCGGGTTCCTCGGCGGGGAACTCGAGGAAGACCAGATCCAGTTCGTCGCGGCGGAGCGGGCCGAAGCGGTCCGACAGGTGCACTTCGCGGATCTCCACCGCGCACCCTGGGTGGCGGGTTCGGAACAGTGCGCTCGCCGAGGTCAGCAGTTCAGCGCCCAGCGGGTGGGTGAAGCCGACCCGCAGCACCCCGCTGATGCCGCGTGCGTTGTCGGCGGCCCTTGCTACGGCGGCGAGGATCCCGTGGTGGTGCGGTCCGAGGGCGTCGCGTAATTGAGTTCCCAAGGGGGTCAACGTCACTCGGCGGCTGGTGCGTTCGAACAAGGGCGCCCCGACGCGGCGTTCCATCGCCTGGATCATCTGACTCACCCGCGCGCGTGACACCGCGAGCCGGTCGGCCACCCGCCCGAAATGCAGTTCCTCGGCCAGCGTGAGGAACGCCTCGTGTTCCTGCCAGTTCATCGCCCACCGACCGGCGAGGTCTCGACGGCGGCGCGGACGAAAGCGGACGCCAGTGTCGACATGCCCGACGCGCGCCACTGCAGGCCGTAGCGGATCGGGGTGGCATCGGTGAACGGGATATAGGCCAGGTCGGGCCGTGGGTAGTAGTGGATGCCCTGCGCGGCGGTGACCGTGACCCCGGCATCGGCCGCGACGTGCGCGAGCAGTTCCTGCCAGGACGCCGTGGTCGCCGACCGGTGGATCGGCGCACCACCCGGGGTGTGGGCAGGAATCACCTCGTCGAGGAAATAGCCGGGCACGCCGCCGATGAACAGTACTGTCTCCCCGACGAGGTCATCGATGGTGACCGTGTCGCGGGTCGAGAGCGGATTGCGGGTGGAGACCGCGAGCACCCGGGGATCGAGTATCAGCACCGGGCCACACACCAGATCCGGTTCCGTGGCGGGGAATTCGATGAGTTGCAGGTCCAGTTCACCCGAGCGCAGCCCGCTGTACCGGTCCGACAGTGGCACCTCTCTGATGTCGACTGCGCACCCCGGATAGCAGCTCCGGAATGCCTCGCGTGCGGCGATCAACAGCTTGCTGGCCAGCGGACTCGAGAAGCCGACGCGCAGCACGCCGTCGATACCGCGCGCGGTATCGGTCGCTTGCGCCACCGCCGTCAGCACACCGCGGTGATGCGGGATCAGATCGTCGCGAAGCTGTATTCCCAACGGTGTCAACGACACTCGTCGACTGGTTCGCTCGAACAGCGAGGCGCCGACCCGGTCCTCCAGACTCTGGATCATCTGACTCACCCGCGCACGCGAGAGCAACAGCCGGTCGGCGGTACGACCGAAGTGCAACTCCTCGGCCAGCGCCAGGAACGTTTCGATTTCTTGCCAGTTCATCCCTCACCTCTCATCGGTAAAACACGCTTACCGACCGGTGAGTATTTTGCCGTTGTTCGCTCGCGCCCGCGCGGACAGACTCGAAAGTGCCCGCCCCAGACGGGGGCTAGGCATCAACCCTCCCGCAGTCGGCCGTGTCCAGACGGTTGATTCGTGCTGCGCGGAGGAAGGCAAGAGTGAGGAAAACCATCATGTCTCGTCCGACGACTCTGCTCACCCCACCCGCGGAGGCGGTGCCCGATCCACGGCGATGGCGGGCGCTGGCCCTGCTGGTGGCCGCGTTCTTCATGGTCATCGTCGATTCGCAGATCGTGATGCTGGCCATGCCCGCGATCGAAACCGAACTCGGCTTCGCGCCGGGCGGTGTGCAATGGGTGATGAGCGCGTATCTGCTGGCCTTCGGCGGTCTGCTCATGTTCGGTGGGCGCACCGCCGACCTGCTGGGTGGGCGCCGGATGTTCCTGATCGGGACCGCGCTGTTCGGCGTCGCCTCGGTGCTGTGCGGACTGGCCTGGTCCGACGAGGTGCTCGTCACCGCGCGTGTGCTGCAGGGCATCGCCGCCGCGGTGATGACACCGACCGCCATGGCCGTGCTGATGCACAGCTTCGCCGAAGGGCCCGAACGCAACAAGGCACTGGGCATCTGGACCGGTGTCGGTGCGTTCGGCGCCACCGCCGCGCTGCTGATCGGTGGTCCGATCACCGACGGGCTCGGCTGGGAATGGATCTTCTTCATCAACGTTCCGGTCGTGGCCGTTGTGCTGCTGTTCGGACCCGGGCTGCTGGTCCAGACCCCGGTGCGGGCGGGCAAGCGCCGGTTCGACCCAGCAGGCGCGGTCACCATCACCGCGGCCATCGGCGCACTGGTGTACGCGGTGTCGGAAGCGCCACTGGTCGGCTGGGGTAGTGGGCGCACGATCGGCATGCTCGTCGCCGCGGCGGTACTGCTGGTGCTGTTCACCGTGATCGAGGCGCGTTCGGCCGACCCGCTGGTGCCGCTGCGGATCTTCCGCTCGCCGAGCGTGGTCGGCGGCAATGTGCTGATGATCATCGTGGCGATGACCGTGTACGGCGGCGCGCTGATCACCTCCCTCTATGCCCAGCAGGTGCTCGGCTACAGCGCGGTGAAGTTCGGGCTCAGCACGGCGGTGTACGCGATCATGTCGATCATCGGCGCCAATGTGAGCGCGCGGTTGGTCGCCCGGATCGGGTATCAGCCGGTCGCCATCATCGGCATGGCGCTGCTGTTCGGTGGGCTGCTGCTGCTCACCCAGATCGACGCGGACGGCGGCTACTGGAGTGATCTGTTCTTCGGGTTGGTGATCTTCGGTTCGGGCATCGGCACCACCAATGTTGCCGCCTCCATCGCGTCGCTGACCGGCGCGCGACCGGAGGAATCGGGTCTGGTCTCCGGCATCAACAACGCCGTGTTCCAGATCGGTGCGGCGCTCGGTATCGCCGTCGCCTCCTCGGTGGCCTTCGCGTTCACGCCCGGTCCCGGTGTCGCCGATCGCACCGACGGGTTCCAGGCGGGGTTCGCCGCCACGGCGATCTTCGCCGCGGTCGGTCTGCTCACGGCGCTGCTGTTGCTGCTGACCCGCCGCGCGAACACTGCCGTCGTCGACGAGCGTCCGGTGTCGGCCGGACACTGAGGTGGACACGCCCGTCCGGCCATGTCACGGCCGGGCGGGCGCACGCGCATCGACACGGCGTGGCGGTAGAGGCGTTGCGGAGACGCCGGGGCAGACCTACTAGTCTGGTCGGCGTGAGTCTTGTGTTGTTGCCCGCTGTCGATGTCGCCAATGGTGAGGCCGTGCGCCTTGTGCAAGGGGAGGCCGGTAGCGAGACCAGTTATGGGTCGCCTCGGGATGCGGCGTTGGCGTGGCAGCAGGCGGGGGCCGAATGGGTGCATCTGGTGGATTTGGATGCTGCCTTCGGTAAGGGGAGTAATCGGGAGCTGATCGCGCAGGTGGTCGGTGAGCTCGATGTGAAGGTTGAACTTTCCGGTGGTATCCGGGACGACGATTCGTTGAAGGCCGCGCTGGCTACCGGGTGTGCGCGGGTCAATATCGGGACCGCGGCGATCGAGGATCCGCAGTGGTGTGCGCGGGTGCTCGGCGAGTACGGCGACCGGATCGCGGTGGGGCTGGACGTGAAGCAGATCGACGGGCAGTGGCGGCTGCGGGGGCGTGGATGGGTCACCGATGGCGGGGACCTGTGGGAGGTGCTCGAGCGGCTCGAGCGGGACGGGTGTTCGCGGTATGTGGTCACCGATGTGTCCAAGGACGGCACGTTGACCGGGCCCAACCTCGAACTGCTCAGCGAAGTCGCCAATGCGGCCGAGGCGCCGGTGGTCGCGTCGGGCGGTATCTCGGTGCTCGAGGATCTGGTCGCGATCTCGAAGCTCGTGCCCGAAGGTGTGGAGGGCGCGATCATCGGTAAGGCGCTGTACGCGGGGCGGTTCACGCTGCCCGAAGCCCTGGCCGCGGTGCGCTGACACCGCCGATGACTGCCGCGCTGAGCACCGCCGAACTGACCGACCTGTGCAATGTCGCCACCCAGATTCTGGACTCGGTGGTGCCGCGATTCGTCGAAGGGCTCGGGGCGCCCAGCGCGGTCACCAAGGGCCGCAACGACTTTGCCACCGAACTCGATCTCGAGCTCGAACGCACCATCTCCGCGGAACTGCGGCAGCGCACCGGAATCGCCGTGCACGGTGAGGAATTCGGCGGGCCCGCGCTGACCTCGGGCACGGCCTGGGTCCTGGACCCGATCGACGGAACCTTCAATTACTCGTCGGGACACCCGATGTCGGGGATCCTGCTGGCGCTGGTGCACGAAGGCGAACCGGTGATCGGTCTGACCTGGCTGCCCATGCTCGGACGCCGGTACGCCGCGGTGATCGGCGGGCCGGTGTATCTGGACGGGGTCGCGTTGCCGCCGCTGGAACCGGCCAAACTGTCCGATTCCATGATCGGGTTCGGTGCGTTCAACCTGGACTCGGCGGGCCGCATCTCCGGGCAGTTCCGGTTCGACCTGCTCGGGGCATTGAGCCGGCTGTCCTCGCGGGTGCGCATGCACGGCGCCACCGGCATCGACCTGGCCTTCACCGCCTCGGGTGTGCTCGGTGGTGCGGTCATTTTCGGGCATCACCCCTGGGACAACGCCGCGGGAGTCGCGCTGGTGCGCGCCGCGGGGGGCGTGGTCACCGACCTGGCCGGCGCGCCGTGGACGATCACGTCGGGTTCGGTGTTGGCCGCCGCGCCGGGCGTGCACGAAGAACTCCTTGACATGATCTGCACGGTCAGCGAAGAAGAACGAGGGACACCATCATGAGCAGCACCGCGCCCAGCACCCTGGCGGTCCGGGTGATCCCCTGCCTGGACGTGGACGCGGGCCGCGTGGTCAAGGGCGTGAACTTCCAGAACCTGCGCGACGCGGGCGACCCGGTGGAACTGGCCGCGACCTACGACGCCCAGGGCGCGGACGAGCTGACCTTCCTCGACGTCACCGCCTCCACCGGCGACCGCGGCACCATGCTCGACGTGGTGACCCGCACCGCCGAACAGATCTTCATCCCGCTCACCGTCGGCGGTGGCGTGCGCACGGTCGAAGACGTCGACCGGCTGCTGCGCGCGGGCGCGGACAAGGTGTCGGTGAACACCGCCGCCATCGCCCGCCCCGAAGTGCTCTTCGAGATGTCGCAACGCTTCGGCGCCCAGTGCATCGTGCTCTCGGTCGACGCGCGCACCGTGCCCGACGGCGAACCCGCCACCCCGTCCGGCTGGGAGGTCACCACCCACGGCGGCAAGCGCGGCACCGGCATCGACGCGGTCGAATGGGCCATCCGCGGCGCCGAACTGGGTGTGGGCGAGATCCTGTTGAACTCGATGGACGCCGACGGCACCAAAGCCGGTTTCGACCTGCCGATGATCACCGCCGTGCGGGCCGCGGTGAGCGTGCCGGTGATCGCCAGCGGCGGCGCGGGCGCGGTGGAGCACTTCCCGCCCGCCGTGCACGCCGGCGCCGATGCGGTGTTGGCCGCCAGCGTGTTCCACTTCGGCGATCTGACCATCGGTCAGGTGAAGGACGCGATGCGCGCGGACGGCATCACCGTCCGCTGAACTACAAACCCATGTCGGCGGCGATCACCGTGCGCAGTACTTCGCTGGTGCCGGCCTGGATGCGGTCGATGCGGTGGTCGGCGTACAGGCGCGCGATGGGGGAATCGGCCAGATAGCCGAAGCCGCCGTGCAATTGGAGTGAGCGGTCGATGATGCGGCCCGCGGTTTCGGTGCAGAACAGTTTGACCGAGGCGGCGTCGGCGGCGGTGAGTTCGCCACGATCGTGGGCGTGCAGGGCGCGGTCCACCATGGCCTCGATGGCGTCGAGTTCCGCACGGCAGGCGGCCAATTCGAACTTGGTGGTCTGAAATGCGGTGGCGGGGCTGCGTTGTGCGGTGTGTCGGCAGGCGAAGCGGATGGCGGCCTTGGCCTGGGCGTAGGCGCCCACGGCGATGCCGAGACGTTCGTGGGGGAGTTGGGCGGCAAGATGATTCAGACCCAGGTCGGCGATGCCGAGGCGGTCGGTCACGGGTACGCGCACGTCGGTGAAGGTGAGTTCGGCTGTGTCGGAAACCTTGCGGCCCAACGTATCCAGGGCGCGGCCGACACGGAAGCCGGGGGCGTCGGTGTTCACGACCAGCAGCGACAGTCCGTAGGTGGGGTCGTCGGCGCGCGGGGGTGCGGTGCGCGCGCACACGATCACGCGGTCGGCGTGCACACCGCCGGTGACGAAGGTCTTGGAACCGTTGAGCAGGTACTGCGTGCGGTCCAGCGACAACGGGGCGGTGGTGCGCATCCCCGCGGCCTCCATGCCGGTGCCGGGTTCGGCCACCGCCAGCGCGAACATCGTTTCGCCGGTGACGAATCCGGGCAGCCAGCGCGCCCGCTGTGCTTCGGTGGCCAGATCTTTCAGCAGTGGCAGGCAGCGAGAGACATGCGCGCTGGAACCACCGAAAGACACTGCGGCGCGGGCGATCTCCTCGGCCAGTACCGCGCGATGCAGGTACGAGTCGATGCCCGAACCGCCGTATTCGACGGGCACCTCCAAGCCGAGAATCCCGAGTTCGCCCAGCCGGTAATAGAATTCGCGCGGCACCAGCCCGTCGTCGAACCACCGGGTGAAGCTCGGCACGACCTCGGCCTCGATGAACGCGCGCACCGTCGCCCGAAAGGTGACGTGCTCGGCACCGAAAACTGTTCTGCGCATGGGAAATTCCTTACCGGCCGACAACGGCCACGAGCCGACCCGCCCGACGAGATGATCGGGCGGGCCGGCGAAACGGCGGTGCGTACTTCCCGGCGGTGCGCGCACGCTGGAATGCGCTGCGCAACGAGGGAGCGGCTGCTACTTGCCCGCGGTGGTGATGACCTCGTCGCTGACCGTCCAGTGGTCACCGGTGAAGGTCATCATGCCGATGGCTTCGAGCGGGAAGCCGTCTGTGGCACTGGTTTTCATGGACACGCCCGGCAGCATGAGATCGACGGCGACGTTGTCGATCGAGCGCATCGCGTCGCGCAGGCCCTCGCGGGTCTTGCACTTCGCCGCTGCCATGGTCTTGTGGAAGCTCTCGGCCATGGCCCAGCCGGTCATCAGGTGTCCGTTGCCGGTGTCGGCGCCGGGGGAGTACTGCGCGACCTTGGTCTTGAAGGTCTGCATGCCGTTGTCGGCGGTCCAGCGCGGGTCGCCCGGATCCTTGAGGAAGGCCGCGCTGACCACGCCCTGCACGTTCTGGAAGCCGACCGGCTTCATGTTGGTGGAGGTGTTGGACACCTGCGCCAGCACGTGCTTGGGGTTCCAGTCGATGTTGCGCACGTCCGCGGCCAGGGCCTGCAGCGCGAACTTCGGCGTCGAGAAGTTCAGGAACACATCGGCTTTGGAGTTGGCCAGGTTGCGGACCTGCGCGTCGACGGTGGGGTCGGTGACCTCGTAGCTCTGCTCGGCGATCACCTTCACGCCGCTGCCGGCGATGCCCGCGGTGAAGGCGTTGAGCAGGTCCTTGCCGAAGTCGTCGTTCTGGTAGAGCACCGACACGGTCGCGTCGGCCTTCAGCTTCTTGACGTACTGCGCGTAGGCGGTGGCCTCGGTGTGGTAGCTGGGCTGCCAGCCGATGGTCCACGGGTTCTTCGCCGGGTCGGCGCCGAACTTGTTGGCGCCGGTGGCCACGAAGATCTGCGGGACCTTGCGCTGGTTCAGGTAATCCCACACCGCCGAGGAGGTGGCGGTGCCCAGGGTCTGGAACACCGCGAAGACCTGATCCTGTTCGACCAGTCGACGGACCTCCTCGACGGTCTTGGGCGGCTGGTAGCCGTCGTCGCGCACCAGGTACTCGACCTTGCGGCCGTCGATGCCGCCCTGTTCGGCGTTGATGTAGTCGAAGTAGGCCTTGGCGCCCTTGGGGATCTCCGCGTAGGCCGAGGCAGGACCCGACAGGGGGTAGGACCCACCGAGTTTGATGGAGGTGTCGGTGATGCCGGTGGTCTGCTGACCCTTGCAGTCACCTTGCCCGACGGAACCGGCTTCCTCGCCACGACCACCGCAGGCGGTGAGCGTGGCAAGCAGTGCCGCCGTCATGCCGATGGTGCGAATTGCCTTAATGCGCATGAGATTTCCCTTTCCGGACACGTTGTCCGAGCCACTGCGTCCACTGGGTGGCCAAGCCGGCCAGTCCCTTGGGCGCGAGGTACATGACCGCGATGATCAGCAGTCCGAAAATGACGCCGGGGGCGGCTTTGTTGACGTCCTGGGCGAAGCTGGGCACGAACATCATGAACAGTCCGCCGATCACCGGCCCCCAGGTCGTGCCGAGCCCGCCCACGACCAGCGCGGCCAGCAGGGTGATCGACAGTGCCAACGCGAACGAGTCCGGCGAGACGTAGGCGATCACCCAGGTGTAGACGCAGCCCGCGATGCCGGCCAGCAGTGCACTCCAGGCGAACGCCAGGGTTTTGTAGTGGGCCAGGTTCACCCCGAGTACTTCGGCGGCGGTTTCGTTGTCGCGCACCGCGTGCAGTGCGCGACCGACCCGGGAGCGCAGCATTCCGGCGACGAACACGAAGCTGAGCACGGCGGTGACCAGGGCCAGGAAGTACAGCCACTGGTCCTCGGCCAGGCCGGTCCAGGCGGGCGGTTGCGGCTTGGTGACCGTGAGTCCCATCGAACCGCCGGTCAGGCCGTCGAAGTGCTTGAGCAATGGGACCAGGAAGATCGCGATCGACAGGGTGACCAGGGCCAGATACAGGCCGCGCAGCCGCAGGGCAGGCACGCCCAGGGCGAAGCCGAGCACGAAGGTGATGGCCGCCGCGATCGGGATCGTGGCCAGATACGGCAGGTCCCACTGCACGATCCCCACCGCCGCGGTGTACGCGCCGATCGCGAAGAAGGCGCCGTGGCCCAGCGAGATCTGGCCGGTGTGGCCCACCAGCAGGTTCAAACCCAGCAGCGCGACCGCGTAGATCATGGCCATGGCCAGCTGGAAGGTGTGGAAGGGCACCAGTTGGAAGGGGGCCACGGTGGCCACCAACACGACCGCGATGGTCGCGATCAACGGCCAGCGCAGGGCGCTGAGCCGATCGGTGATCGATTTCGATTGGGGGGCAACCGAAGTCGTCGCCGGGGCCGCAATGTTCAACTCGCTCATACTCGTTCCACCACCGCGTGTCCGAACAGACCTTGCGGGCGCAGCAACAGCACGCCCAGGATGATCACCAGCGGCACACCGATTTTGAGCTCGGTACCGATCCAGTCGACGTACGCGCCGGTGAGAGTTTCGGCGACGCCGACGATCAAACCGCCCGCCACCGCGCCGCCGGGGGAGTCCATGCCGCCCAGGGTCGCCGCGGCGAACGCGTAGATCACCACGCCCGCCATCATGTTGGGCTCGAGGAACAGCAGCGGTGCCGACAGCACGCCCGAGACCGCTCCGACCAGTGCGGCCAGACCCCAACCCAGTGCCAACACGGTGCCGACTCGAATGCCGACCAGCTTGGCGGACTGCGGATTACACGCCACCGCCCGCATCGCCAGCCCGATCCGGGTGTACCGGAACAGCAGATACAGCAGAGCCATCACCAGCGCGACCACGATCAGAATGCCGAGGCTGCCGTAACCGATGCTGAGGCCGCCGCCGCGTAATGCGCCCTCGGGGAAGGGATTCGGGAACGACTTGGTCTGATACGACCAGATCCAACCCGCGATGGCGTTGATGGTGAAGAACAAGCCGATGGTCACGATCACCAGGGTGATCTCGGGTGCGCCCTCGACCGGGCGGATGACCACCCGTTCGATCAACATGCCGCCGGCGAAGGAGATCACCAGGGTCAGCGGCAGGGCCGCCCAGAACGGCATGACCTGGCTCAGTTGCCAGGCCAGGAACGCCGAGAACATGGCCAGCTCGCCCTGGGCGAAGTTGACGATGCCGGTGAACCGGTAGATCAGGACCAGCGCCAGTGCCAGGCCCGCGTAGATGGCGCCCGCGGACAGGCCCTCCACCAGTTGCTGCAGGAATTCGATCACGGCTTCACCGTGATGCCCAGGTAGGAGCGGGTGACCTGCTCATCGGCGCGGATCTGTTCGGCGGTGCCCGACAACACGATGCGTCCGGTTTCCAGGACGTGCGCTTGCTGGGCCACACTCAGGGCCAGGTGGGCGTTTTGTTCGACGACGATCACCGTGGTGCGTTCCTCTTCGTTGATGGTGCGAACGATCCCGAACAGCTCCTGGGTGACCAGCGGCGACAAACCCAGCGAGGGCTCGTCCAGCAGCAACATGCGGGGGCGCAGCATCAGGGCTCGGCCGATGGCCAGCATCTGCTGCTGGCCACCGGACAGGCCGCCTGCCGCGTCGCGCTGTTTGTCGCGCAGGATCGGGAAGTAGTCGTAGACGCGAGCCAGGTCGGTTTCCACCGCGGCACGGTCGCGTCGGGGATAGGCGCCCAGGCGCAGGTTCTCTTCGACGGTGAGCGGGGTGAAGGTGCCGCGGCCCTCGGGGACATGAGCAACGCCCATGCGCGCCATGGCTTCTGGGGCGCGACCGGCCACTTCGTCGCCGTCCAGCAGCAGGCTGCCGCGGACTTTGATCATCCCGCACAGCGCGCGCAGCAGGGTGGTCTTGCCCGCGCCGTTGGGGCCCAGGATCGCGCAGACGGTGCCCTTCTCGACCGAAAAGCTGACGCCATGAAGGACTTTCGCGGCACCGTAACCCGCGTGCATGTCGGTGATCTTCAAGAACTCGCTCATGCCGCAGCCCCTAGATACGCACGGATAACGGCCGGATTCTGCTGGACCTCTTCGGGTTTGCCCTCGGCGATGACCTGACCGAACTCCAGGCAGATCACCCGATCGCAGGTGCCCATGACGAAGCCCATGTGGTGTTCGACCACGATCACGGTCAGTTTCAGGTCGGCCTGCAGGGCGCGCAGCCGCTGCGCGAACTCGTCGACTTCGCCGTGGCTCAGGCCGTTGACCGGCTCGTCCAGCAGCAGCAGTTTCGGCCGCACCGCCAGCGCCCTGGCCAGTTCGATGCGCTTGAGCGTGCCGAACGGCAGGCCGGCGGCGGGGTGGTCGGCGACCGCGGTCAGGTCGAGGCGTTCGAGCAGTTCGTCGGCTTCGGCGCGCAGCAGTTTCTCCTCGCGGCGGACCTTGGGCAGTCGCAGGCCCGCCGACACGAAACCCGCGCAGGCCCGGTGGTGGGCGCCGATGAGTACGTTGTCACGCACCGACAGGCGCTGGAACAGGCCCAGGTTCTGGAAGGTGCGCGCGATGCCGAGGCCTGCCAGGGCATCGGGGCGCACGCTGCCCAGGTCGGTGTCGAGGTAGCGCATGGTGCCCGAGGTCGGGCGGTTGCGGCGGGTCATGCAGTTGAACAGCGTGGTTTTTCCCGCGCCGTTGGGTCCTATCAGGCCCACCATCTCGCCGGGCGCGACCGTGAACCCGACGTCCTGCAACGCGGTGATGCCGCCGAAGCGCACCGTCAGGTTGGATATCTCGAGCATGGCGCCAATATTAAATTTGCAGGTCACAGCCCACATTGGACGCTGTGGACCAAGTTTTGCGGCAGGGATCGTCCGCTGCGGACAGTGTGACGTAGTTGACACTCTGAGTGGTGTCATGCACACTCCCCGACTATGTCGCCTGGGTCACAATTGCCTTTTTTGTCCGAATCTGAATCGGTGCAGGCAGAGCGGCAACGGATCGCCGGATGCGCCTATGACGACGCCGAGGTGATCGCCGACGATGTGATGGCCAAGATCCGCGTGCAGCTGCCCGGATACGCCACCGCCGACCCGGTCGTACTCCAGGACGTGCACGATCAGCTGGCTCGGCTGAGCCGCACGGGTCTGGGTGCTCTGCTCGAACATCGCCGTATCTGTCCGTCCGATATCGCCTATGCCCGTCGGGCTGCCGCGCGCCGGGCTCGCGCCGGGCTGCCGCTGTCGGATTACATCGCGGCGTTTCGCTTAGGCCAGCAGGCCATTTGGAAATCGCTGCTGCGCCACGCCGGCGACACCGAGGCCGGGCGCGAGGCGGTGCTGTCGATGGCGGGGCCGCTGGCCCGCTACACCGACCTGGTCAGCAGTCAGGCCACCGACGCGTACCTGGACTTCCAGCAGTATGTGGCCGCGGAATCCGGGCGCGACAGTCAGGCGCTGATGAACGCGCTGCTCGACGGTGCGTTGCCCGCCAGCGGTCCGCATCTGTCGGTGGCCACCGCGCACGGCATCGGCGCCGAACGGGTCGCGCCCGTGGTTGTGGTGACCGCGGTGGTGCTCGATACCGCCGAACACAGCGGCGACACCGCCGAAAAGCTCGGTGAGGCAAGGCAATTGGTCGCGGCGGCGGTGGCGCGCTGCACGGTCAACGGGTTGCGGACGATGTCGGTGGTGCGCGGGTCGGAGATCGTGGCCGTGCCCGCCCTGATGAAAGACGGCCCGGCCGACGGGCTGTGCGAGCGGTTGCGCGAACTGCGCGACAAGCTCGCCGCCGAGGGCGTCACCCTGGCGATCGGGGTGAGCACCGCCGTCACCGAAGTCGCGCAGATTCCGCGCGCCTACCGGCAGGCGCAAGCGGCGTTGGCCCTGCTGCCCGAAGGCGGGGGAGTGCTCGCGCTGCCGCAGCTCACCCCGTTCAAATACCTGCTGTTGCGCGCCGACGAGACCACCCGGCAACTGGTTGACCCGCGAATCAGCAGCGCCCTGGCCGAAGATCGCGCGCGGTGCGGCTCGCTGGCCGAGACCATCCGCGCGTTCGCCGCCGCGGACATGAACCTGCGCGAAGCCGCCGACGCGCTGCACATCCACCTCAATACGGCCAAATACCGGCTGGGGCGCATCCAGGAACTCACCGGCCGCAATGTGCGCAGCGTCAACGACCTCGTCGAACTGCTGGTGGCCATCGAACTGCAGACTGTTATAAACGAGGCATGAGCCTTGACCCCGCAATCGCCGACCGCCTCAAGCGCACCGAGGACGGACTGATCGCCGCGATCGCGCAGGAGAAGGCCACCGGTGACGTGCTGATGATGGCGTGGATGGACGACGAAGCCCTCGCGCGCACGCTGGAAACCCGGAAGGCGACCTACTTTTCGCGATCGCGTCAGCAGTACTGGGTCAAGGGTGAGACCTCCGGGCACACCCAGTACGTGCACGAAGTGCGCTTGGACTGCGACGGCGACACGCTGCTGCTGATCGTGGACCAGGAGGGCGCGGCCTGCCACACCGGCACCCACACCTGCTTCGACACCGACGTGCTGCTGGCCGCGAACTAGTCGTCGTCGACCAGGATCCGGTTCAGCCGCTCGGACATGGTCTCGCCGAGCACCGCCAGTTGCGCGGTCTGCTTGTCGGACAGACCGTCCAGGACCAGTCCGCGCACCGCGGCCACATAGCCCGGCGCCGCGGCGATCACCTTCTCGAAACCGTCGTCGGTGAGCACCGCGTACACCCCGCGTCGGCCCGCGGTGGTGTCGCGTCGCGCCCAGCCCAGGCGTTCCAGTTTCGACACCACATGGGACAGCCGCGATAGCGACGCGTTTGCTTTATGGGCCAGGTCACTGAGCTGCAGGCGATGGCCCGCCTCCTCCGAGAGGATGCTCAGCACCCGGAACTCGAAGTGGGTCAGGCCGGACTCGCGCTGCAGTCGGGTGTCCAACGCGCCCGGAATCCGGGTCATGAGCGCCACGATCGCCTGCCATGCGCGCTGTTCGACGGGGTCGAGCCACTGGGTCATCGCCGGAACTGCCTCGCGGCGCGGCGACGGATAACAGGGAGTGGGGCGCGCACCTCACCGAGTTTGCCACGACGTCGCTGTGACGTCCGCCAGATCGCGACGGTCGTGAGCTCACTCACACCGTCGCGCGGCTGTGCGGTGGTGCTAGCGGTCGCCGGTCATCGGCGGAGTGGTGCGCTGTGGCTGCTGCTGCGCGGCCTCGGCGGCCTTGGCAGCCTTGTGACGGCTGAGTCCACGCTTGCCCATCAGGCCCAGCACCAGCGCGAACAACAGCGCGGCGATGATCGCGCCGACCAGATTGGCACCGCGGAAAGCGGGCGCGTCGACGTCGAGAATGCGTTCGCCCGCGTGTGCGGCATTGTTGCCACCGAACACGATCGTCAACGTCATCAGATTCGGCAGCGCGCACACCAATGCCACGATCGCCGCCGCGCCCGCGAGGAACTTGCCGCCCTTCTTCTTCCACACCCGTATCGCGAAGATCAGCAGCAGCAACGGCACCAGCGTGAACACGATGCCGTACACCAGGCCCCACCAGATGCCCGAACTGAAACTGCCGTGCACGGTGTTGGCCAGGCGCTGCGCCCACCATCGCGGAATGAACGAGGCCAGGATGAAGTAGGCGGCCACCAGCACCACGATCGTGGCCACCACCATGATCGCCCGGTTACGCCACACGATGGCGGTGGACTTCTGACCGTTCGACTGCACCTCGCCGGTTGTCATTGCCCCAGGGTAAAGGCGTGCGGGGTGCCGGGCGTCGATCCGTGGCCCGGCGTTTCGCCGACGGTGCTACTCGGGGGTGGTGGTGCGTTCGCGCAGGAACGCCAGCGCCTCGTCGGCGTGCACGTTCGCGCGGATCTCGCCGGTGACGATCTTCAAGATCGTGCGATCGGTGTCGATGACGAAGGTGTGCCGTTTGACCGGGGCGATCTTGCCCAGCAGGCCACGCTTCACACCGAACGCGGCCGCCACGGCACCGTCGGCATCGGACAGCACCGGGTAATCCAGGCGCTGCTTGGTGGCGAATCCGGCCTGTACCTCGGTGCTGTCGGTGCTGATGCCCACGCACGTGGCGCCCAACGCGGCGAATTCGCCACTGAGATCACGGAAGTGGCAGGCCTCCGCCGTGCACACGGGGGTGTTGGCGGCAGGGTAGAAGAACAGCACGACCGGGCCGTCGGCGAGCAAGCCGTCCAGCGAACGAAGTTGTGCGGACTGATCGGGGAGCTCGAACCGCGGAGCGGGCTGGCCTGGCTGCATACCCCGACCCTAGCGGGTGAAAAGGGCCCCCGTCCGCGCGTGCGAAGAAGGGCCCTTCCGTGCACCTACTGCGAGAACAGCGCCGCGATATCGGGATTGCGGATCTGCATCACGTCGAGAATGCCGTGCGCGCGCAACAACGGTTCCAGCTCCCGGAGGCGGTCGCTGTGCCCGGCGTACTCGTCGGGGAAGGTCTTCTTGTCCAGATCCTGAATAGCCTTGGCGTAGGTGACGAACGAATTGAGCGCGCTGCGGGCCGACTGCTGGCCGGGACCGTAGTGCTGCTGCGACGGGACGACCACACGGCCGTCCTGTGCGCCCTGGTGCGAGGGGTACAACATTGCTCCTCTCGGGAAGGGGATAGCGCATTCGACATGGAACGCGCGCGAGTGTAGTGAGCCCGGTCACGCCGCGATTGCGCGCGGGGTCGGGTCCGCGCGCACCGAGCACGGCACGCCTGGGATGATGGGCGCATGCAGGGCGCGTCGACACCAACCACCACGACCCGCGAACAGTTCCGGCTGCTCGCCGCCGAGCACCGGGTCGTCCCGGTGACCCGAAAAGTGCTGGCGGACTCCGAAACTCCGCTGTCGGCCTATTCGAAGCTGGCCGGTGACCGGCCCGGCACCTTCCTGTTCGAATCCGCCGAGAACGGACGGTCGTGGTCGCGCTGGTCGTTCATCGGCGCCGGCAGCCCGTCGGCGTTGACCGTGATCGACGGCGAAGCGGCCTGGTTGGGCGCGGTGCCCGCCGACGCACCCACCGGCGGTGACCCGCTGCGCGTGCTGCACGAGACCCTCGAACTGTTGCGCACCGAACGGCTGCCCGGCCTGCCGCCGCTGACCGGCGGCATGGTCGGCTACCTCGGTTACGACGCGGTGCGCCGCATCGAACGGCTGCCCGAACTGGCCGCCGACGATCTGCGGCTACCCGAACTGGTGCTGATGCTGGCCACCGATCTGGCCGCGTTCGACCACCACGAGGGCGCGATCACGCTCATCGCCAACGCGGTGAACTGGGACGGCACCGACTCCAACGTCGACGCCGCCTACGACGACGCGGTCGCGCGCCTGGACAAGATGACCGCCGCATTGGCCACCCCCGCGCCGTCGACGGTGGCGGTGTTCGACCAGCCCGAACCGCAGTTTCTGCGCAGGCGCACCACCGAGGAATTCGGTGCGGGCGTGCGTCGTCTGATCAAGGAGATCGAGGCGGGCGAGGCGTTCCAGGTGGTGCTGTCGCAGCGCTTCGAAATGGATTACACCGGGTCGCCGCTGGCCGTGTACCGGATGCTGCGGGCGTCGAATCCCAGTCCGTACATGTACTTGATGCACATTCCCGACGGGCAGGGTGGCACCGCGTTCTCGATCGTGGGGTCCAGTCCTGAATCGCTGGTGACCGTGAAAGATGGTGTGGCCACGACACATCCGATCGCGGGCACGCGGTGGCGAGGACAGACCGCCGAGGACGACATCCTGCTCGAGAAGGATCTGCTTGCCGACGACAAGGAGAACGCCGAGCATCTGATGCTGGTGGACCTGGGGCGCAACGATCTGGGGCGGGTGTGTCAGCCTGGCACGGTCAAGGTCACCCAGTACCGGCACGTCGAGCGGTACAGCCACGTGATGCACCTGGTGTCGACGGTGTCCGGGCACCTGGCGAAGGGCAAGGTCGCGCTCGACGCGGTGCGGGCCTGCTTCCCGGCGGGGACGCTGTCGGGGGCGCCGAAGGTGCGGGCGATGGAACTGATCGAGGAACTGGAACCGACCCGGCGCGGGATCTACGGCGGGGTCGTGGGCTACCTCGACTTCGCCGGTGACGCCGACACGGCCATCGCTATTCGCACGGCGCTGCTCAAGGACGGGACCGCGTATGTGCAGGCGGGTGCGGGGGTGGTCGCGGATTCCGATCCGATCGCCGAAGACACCGAGGCCCGGAACAAGGCCATGGCGGTGTTGAAGGCGATCGCCGCGGCGCAGACGCTGCGGACCTATGAGGGTGGCGAGCTATGACAGACGCGCCCGCAAGGTCTACCGCAGCCAAGCCGGTCGTCCCTGTCGTGCTGTTGGCATTGGCCGCAGGCGGTTTGTGGGCGGCCTCGCGGATGACGTGGGTGACCGTGCACTCCGCCGACGGGCTCACCGAACCGCGCACCGACAACCTCAACGGTGGCGTGTGGTTCGGCGCGCTCACCCCGCTCGCACTGGTGCTGCTGGCCTCGATCGCGGCCGCGTTCGCGGTCAAAGGCGTGGTCAGGCAACTGCTCGGGGTCGTGATCGCGGTGATCGCGGCGGTGGCCGCGGTGCCGGGGTTCGCGCTGACCGTCGGCGCGGGCAGAACCGCCGAGCGGGCGGGCACCCTGGCCGAGCTGCCGGTGCGCGCGGTCGTGGACAGCGCGCAGGCGCACCTCGGTCCCGCGCTGCTGTCGATCGCCGCCGCGTGTTGCGCCTTGGCCGCGGGCATACTGCTCACCCGTCGCACCGACGAACGCGCCGCCGACACCGGCAAGTACGACAACCCGGTGTTCCGTCGCGCCGACGCCAGCGCCGCGGTGGGCAAGCAGACCACCGCCGCACCGCTTTCCGACCGGGTGCTGTGGGATGCCCTGGACGCGGGCACCGACCCCACCGACCCCGCGCCCGAAACCAGCGACAACAGCAAGCCCGGCGACCACAGACCGTGACCCGGCGACAGTGACCCCCGGCACCCCCGCCGCATCCACACGTGCGGGCGACCCTTATTCTTGATCAGCATCGGTGAGACAGCGCCTGAGGGGACTCTCAGGCGAGAAGTGCGTCTCCCCAGAAAGGATTCGAGCCAGATGACGGTACTCGACTCGATTCTCGACGGGGTCCGGGCGGATGTTGCCGCTCGCGAAGCCCTCCTCGATTTTCAAGCGATCAAAGCTGCTGCCGCCGCGGTCAAAGGACCGCTGGACGCACACGCCGCGCTGCACGAGGACGGTATCGGCGTGATCGCCGAGGTGAAGCGTGCCAGCCCGTCCAAGGGTGCGCTCGCCGATATCCCCGATCCCGCCGTGCTCGCCAAGGCCTATGAAGAAGGTGGCGCGCGGATCATCAGCGTGCTCACCGAGGGCCGCCGCTTCGGTGGCTCGCTCGACGATCTCGACGCCGTGCGCGCCGCGGTGAACATCCCGGTGCTGCGCAAGGACTTCGTCGTCGGCCCGTACCAGATCCACGAGGCCCGTGCCCACGGCGCCGACGTGATCCTGCTGATCGTGGCAGCGCTCGAGCAGGACGTGCTCGCGTCGCTGATCGACCGCACCGAATCGCTGGGCATGACCGCCCTGGTGGAAGTGCACACCGAAGAAGAGGCCGACCGCGCGCTGGAAGCCGGCGCCTCGGTGATCGGCATCAACGCACGCAACCTCAAGACCCTCGAGGTCGACCGCGACGTGTTCGCGCGGATCGCGCCCGGCCTGCCCTCGGAGGTCATCCGGGTGGCCGAGTCCGGCATCCGCGGCACCGCCGACCTGCTGGCCTACGCCGGGGCGGGCGCCGACGCCGTGCTCGTGGGCGAAGGCCTGGTCACCAGCGGGAACCCGCGTGCGGCGGTGTCGGAGCTGGCCACCGCCGGTGCGCACCCGTCCTGCCCGAAGCCCGCGCGCCGGAGCATTCGGTGACGGTGCTGCCCCCGGCGAGCGCCGGTGTCGCCGAGTACTCCGACTACGAACCCGACGCGGGCGGCCACTTCGGCGTCTACGGCGGACGGCACGTGCCCGAAGCGCTGATGGCCGTGATCGAAGAGGTCACCGCCGAGTACGACAAGATCCGCACCGACCGCGGCTTCCTCGACGAACTCGACCGGCTGCAGCGCGACTACTCCGGCCGCCCCTCGCCGGTGTTCGAATGCACCCGGCTGGCCGAACATGCCGGTGGCGCAAGGATCTTCCTCAAGCGCGAAGACCTCAACCACACCGGTTCGCACAAGATCAACAATGTGCTGGGCCAGGCCCTGCTGGCCAAGCGGATGGGCAAGACCCGCGTCATCGCCGAGACCGGGGCGGGCCAGCACGGCGTGGCCACCGCGACCGCGTGCGCGCTGCTCGGCCTGGACTGCGTGATCTACATGGGCGCGGTCGACACCGCCCGCCAGGCTCTGAACGTGGCCCGGATGCGGTTGCTCGGCGCGAAGGTGATCCCGGTGACCTCGGGTTCGCAGACGCTCAAGGACGCGATCAACGAGGCGCTGCGCGACTGGGTCAGCAACGCCGACGACACGTTCTACTGCTTCGGCACCGCCGCCGGACCGCACCCGTTCCCGCTGCTGGTGCGTGACTTCCAGCGCGTGATCGGCCTCGAGGCGCGCGAGCAGATCCAGCTCCCGCAGCAGGCCGGCAGGCTGCCCGACGCCGTCGTGGCGTGTGTGGGCGGTGGGTCCAATGCCATCGGCATCTTCCACGCGTTCATCCCCGACGCCGCCGTTCGCCTCGTCGGTTTCGAAGCAGCCGGCGACGGTGTCGAAACTGGAAGGCACGCAGCCACTTTCACCGGTGGCACGCCAGGCGCGTTCCAGGGCGCCTACTCGTACCTGCTGCAGGACGAAGACGGCCAGACCATCGAATCGCATTCGATCTCGGCCGGTCTGGACTACCCGGGTGTTGGCCCCGAGCACGCCCATCTCAAGGACATCGGCCGCGCCGAATACCGGCCCATCACCGACACCGAGGCCATGGACGCGCTGCTGCTGCTGTCGCGCACCGAGGGCATCATCCCCGCCATCGAGTCCGCGCACGCTGTCGCGGGCGCGTTGAAGCTGGGTAAGGAACTGGGCGAGGGTTCGGTCATCCTGGTCAACCTGTCCGGTCGTGGCGACAAGGACATGGACACCGCCGGGCGCTGGTTCGGTCTGTTCGATGACGACGCACAGGAGCACAACCAGTGAGCCCGCAGTCCCGCCTCGCCAACACCTTCGCTACCGCGCGCAGTGAAGGCCGGGCCGCCCTGATCGGCTACCTGCCCGCGGGCTTCCCCGACCTCGCCGGTTCCATCGCGGCCTGCCGTGCGCTGGTCGAATCCGGTTGCGACATCGTCGAAGTCGGCGTCGCCTACTCCGACCCGGTGATGGACGGCCCGGTCATCCAGGCCGCCGCCGAGCAGGCGCTGCGCAGCGGCGTGCGCGTGCGCGACGTGTTCTCCGTGGTCTCCGCGATCGCCGACGCCGGTGGTCAGGCCGTGGTGATGAGCTACTGGAACCCGGTGCTCAAATACGGCGTGGACACCTTCGCGCGCGACTTGGCCGCCGCCGGTGGCGCGGGCATGATCACCCCGAACCTGATCCCCGACGAGGCCGACGACTGGTTCGTCGCCTCCGCGACGCACAACCTGGACCGCATCTTCCTGGTCGCCCCGTCCTCGACGGAAGAGCGTCTGGTCAAGACCCTCGGAGCCTCGAGCGGCTTCATCTACGCGGCCTCGACCATGGGCGTCACTGGTGCCCGCGACGCGGTCTCGTCGGCCGCCCCCGCCCTGTGCTCGCGCATCCGCGCCCACTCCGACATCCCGATCGGCGTCGGCCTCGGCGTCCGCTCGGGAGCCCAGGCCGCCGAGATCGCCGCCTACGCCGACGGCGTCATCGTCGGATCGGCCCTGGTCTCGGCCGTGCCCGAGGGCCTCGACGCGGTACGCGCCCTGACAGCGGAACTCGCCGAAGGCGTCCGTTCGGCGACCGTCCGGTCATAGCCTGACCAACGATGCCCCCGCCGCCGATGCGCGGTCGGGTCTGGCGGCCGTACACGCGGGCTCGTCCCGTTGGACAGTTGATCACCACGCTCTGGTCGTGGTCCCTTCTCGGGCGATGGCTCGCTGAGAGCGTGGTGATCATTCGTCCAGATGGTGTGTGGTCATGTTTTAGACCTGGATGGTTCGGGCCACGGTCACTCCTCGGTACGGCACTGAACTAACGTGGTGGCCGTGAACTCAGTCCTGGCTTACATTCCGAGTCCGCCCCAGGGGGTCTGGCAACTCGGACCCTTCCCGCTTCGGGCGTACGCACTGTTCATCATCCTCGGCATTGTCGTGGCCATCTGGTGGGGTGAGCGCCGGTGGCGCGAGCGTGGTGGGCAGCCGGGGGCGATTCTGGATGTCGCGATGTTCGCGGTGCCGTTCGGGCTGGTCGGCGGCCGGATCTACCACGTGGCCACCGACTGGCAGAAGTACTTCGGCGAGGGCAAGCACCCGATCGAAGCGCTGTATATCTGGCAGGGCGGCCTCGGTATCTGGGGTGCGGTGTTCTTCGGCGCCATCGGTGCCTGGATCGGCTGCCGGATGTACAAGATCCCGCTGCCCGCGCTGGGCGACGCGGTCGCACCCGGCGTGCTGCTGGCCCAGGCGATCGGCCGACTCGGCAACTACTTCAACCAGGAGCTCTACGGTCGCCCCACCGACGTGCCGTGGGGTCTGGAGATCTACGAACGGTTCGATCCCGAAACCGGGGCGCGCGACATGATGAACGGGGTGTCGACCGGGCGGGTGCTCGAGGTCGTGCAGCCCACGTTCCTGTACGAGCTGGTCTGGAACGTGCTGATCGTCGTGCTGCTGGTGCAGGTGGACAAGCGCTTCAAGATCGGCCACGGCCGACTGTTCGCGCTCTACGTCGCCGGCTACAGCTTCGGCCGGTTCTTCGTGGAACTGCTGCGCAGCGACGAGGCCACCCACATCCTCGGCATCAGGATCAACTCGTTCACCGCGGCGCTGGTATTCCTCGGCGCCATGGCCTATTTCGCGTTGGCGACGAAGGGGCGCGAGACGCCCGCGCAGCTGCAGCCCGACGGTGAGCCGCGCCCGTGGCCGTGGCAGCTCTCCGCGCTGCGTGCTGCCGGTGTGGCCGACAACGCCGCCGCGGCATCCGACTCCGGCACGACTGTCGACGTCAGCAAGAAGGCGGATTCGGCTGCCACTGAACAAGATTCGGCACAGTCCGACGAAGCGACCGCGGTGATCGCCGCGACCGACCCCAAGTCCGCGCCCCCCCCCCCCCCCAAACCGGGCCCGACGACGTCCTCACCCACCCCTTTTTCCGTGTAAGCGGCGGGCCCCCGCCACCATGCCGGCCCCCCGCCGCGATATTTCGAACAGGTGGCGGGCTGTGATCGGCTCGCCCCCGACAAGACAGCGGCAAGGTCCACCGACCACAATGGCCGGTGATCGTCGCGCGCGCACCGCCGTTCGGCCGATCGCGCACCGGCCGGGGGCCACGACGGGTACCCGCACGAATGATGGAGGACATGAGTGACCGACCCCTATAACCCCAATCCCCAGTACGGCCCCGACTTGAACAAGCCGCAGGACGCAGGCTCCCAGCCGCAGTACGGCCAACCCGCCTACGGTCAGCCCTCGGACCCGTACGCGCAGCAGCCGCAGCCGGGTTACGGTCAGCCCTCCGACCCCTACGCGCAGCAGGCGCAGCCCGGTTACGGCCAGCCGCAGTACGGTGCCCCGCAGCCGCAGTACGGCCAGCCGGTCGACCCGTACGCGCAGCCGGGTTACGGTCAGCCGTACGGCGGCATGTCGCACGGGTACAACCCGAACGATCCGGAAGCGCCCTACGGCCGCGACATGTACGGCGTGCCGTTCTCGGACAAGCAGAAGCTGACCGCCGGCCTGCTGCAGATCTTCCTCGGCGGTTTCGGCGTCGGCCGTTTCTACCTCGGCCACACCGGCATCGCCATCGCCCAGATCGCAGTCACGTGGTTGACCTGTGGTTTCGGTGGCATCTGGCCGCTGATCGACGGCATCATGATGCTCACCGGCAAGGTGCCCGATGTCGAAGGCCGCCCGCTGCGCGACTGATCGCCACGCACACACGACAGGAAACGGGCACTCCACCGAACGCGGGGTGCCCGTTTCGTTCGTCGCAGCGGAGTTCCGATCATGATGAGCGATACTCTGTGTCGGTCCGTGGCGGCGCCGTAGCGTCGCTGAGCCTGCGCGTGCTGATACGCGCAGCGGAGAAAGGGATTGTCCGTGCGCAAATTTGTTGCCGCCGCTGTACTCGCTGTCGTTGCCGCGACGGGTCTGTCGGCCTGCTCGTCCGCGTCCGACCCCAACGTGCTGAAGGTGGGTACCGAGGGCACGTACGCGCCGTTCAGCTACCAGGAGAACGGCACGCTGACCGGCTATGACGTCGAGGTGGCGCGCGCGGTCGGTGAGAAGCTGGGCAAGAAGGTCGAATTCGTGCAGACGCCGTGGGACTCGATCTTCGCGGGGCTGGAGTCCAAGCGGTTCGATCTGGTCGCCAACCAGGTCACGGTGAACCCTGAGCGTGCGGCGAAATACTCGCTGTCGCAGCCGTATACGACGTCGGAGGGTGTGATCGTGACCAAGTCCGACAACACCTCCATCACGTCGCTGGCCAGCCTCGCGGGCAAGACCACCGCGCAGTCGGCCACCAGCAACTGGAGCAAGGTCGCCTCGGGTGCGGGCGCCAAGGTCGAGGCGGTGGAAGGTTTCGTGCAGGCCGTGCAGCTGCTCAAGGCAGGTCGCGTGGACGCCACGGTCAACGACACCCTCGCGGTGGGCGAGTACACCAAGAAGACCGGTGACACCGGCATCAAGATCGCCGCGCAGACCGGCGAGACCAGCAAGCAGGCCTTCGCCGCCCGCAAGGACGACACGAAGCTGACCGCCGACGTCGACAAGGCGCTCGAGGAACTGCGTGCCGACGGCACCCTGGCGAAACTGTCGGAGAAGTACTTCGGCACCGACGTCAGCAAATAGCGGATGGATCCCGCTACCTGGGAGCTGATCCGGCACAACCTGGTGCCGATGCTGAAGGCCACGGTGACGATGACGTTGCCGCTCACCGCCATCAGCTTCGTCATCGGCCTGGCCATCGCGGTCGGGGTGGCGTTGGCGCGGATGTCGTCGCGGCGGGCACTGTCGGTGCCCGCCCGCTGCTACATCTCGATCATCCGCGGCACCCCGCTGCTGGTGCAGCTGTTCATCGTGTTCTACGCGCTGCCGCAGTTCGGGATCGTCATCGACCCGTTCCCGGCGGCGGTGATCGCGTTCAGCCTCAATGTCGGCGGATACGCCGCGGAGGTGGTGCGCTCGTCGATTCTGAGCGTGGCGCACGGGCAGTGGGAAGCCGCGGAATCGCTGGGCATGAATTACGTGCAGACCCTGTGGTACATCGTGTTCCCGCAGGCCGCGCGCATCGCCGTGCCGCCGCTGTCGAACACGTTGATCTCGCTGGTCAAGGACACATCGCTGGCCTCGACCATCCTGGTCACCGAACTGCTGCGCACCGCCCAACTCGCGGCCGCGCCCACGTTCGACTTCTTCGCCCTCTACGGCGTCGCGGCGATCTACTACTGGGTGATCTGCCTGATCCTCGGCTTCGGCCAAACCCGCCTGGAAACAAGACTTTCCAGACATGTCGCTGTTCGGTGACGCGTGTTCTCGTGAACAGAAGTAGAACGAAACGTACAACCCCCTAGGCGAAAAGACTCGGCGGTTCCCGAGTACTAGGGTGGGGGGCGTGATGCGACGGACGAAGATTGTGTGCACCCTGGGGCCGGCCACTGCCACCCAGGATCGTATTCGGGAGCTCGTCGAAAGCGGCATGGATGTGGCGCGGCTGAACTTCAGCCACGGCGACCACGCCGACCACGCCGACAACTACAAGATGGTCCGCGCGGCGTCGGACGAGACCGGCCGCGCGGTCGGCATCCTCGCCGACCTGCAGGGCCCCAAGATTCGCCTCGGCCGTTTCACCGACGGCAAGACCGTGTGGGCCACCGGCGAGCAGGTGCGGATCACCGTCGACGAGGTCGACGGCACCCACGATCGCGTGTCCACCACCTACAAGGAACTCGCGCAGGACGCCAAGCCCGGCGACCGCCTGCTCGTGGACGACGGCAAGGTCGGCCTCACCGTGGAAGCGGTGGACGGCAACGACGTGGTGTGTCGGGTCACCGAGGGCGGGCCGGTCAGCAACAACAAGGGCCTGTCGCTGCCGGGCATGAACGTGTCGGTGCCCGCGCTGTCGGAAAAGGACATCGCCGACCTGGAATTCGCGCTGGCCCTGGGCGTGGACTTCATCGCGCTGTCGTTCGTGCGCTCGCCGTCGGACATCGAGCTCGTGCACGACATCATGGACCGCGTGGGTCGTCGCGTCCCGGTGATCGCCAAGCTGGAGAAGCCCGAGGCGATCGAGAATCTCGAGGCGATCGTGCTGGCGTTCGACGCGGTGATGGTCGCGCGCGGTGACCTCGGTGTCGAGCTGCCGCTGGAGCAGGTGCCGCTGGTGCAGAAGCGCGCGATCCAGATGGCGCGCGAGAACGCCAAGCCGGTCATCGTGGCCACCCAGATGCTCGAGTCGATGATCGAGAACTCGCGCCCCACCCGCGCGGAAGCCTCCGATGTGGCCAACGCGGTGCTCGACGGCGCCGACGCGGTGATGCTGTCGGGCGAGACCTCGGTGGGCGCCTGGCCGATCGACGCGGTGCGCACCATGGCCCGCATCGTGACCGCGGTGGAATCGGAAACGTCGCGGGTACCACCGCTGACCCACGTGCCGCGCACCAAGCGCGGCGTGATCTCCTACGCCGCGCGCGACATCGGCGAGCGCCTCAACGCCAAGGCCCTGGTCGCGTTCACCCAGTCCGGCGACACCGTGCGCCGCCTGGCCCGACTGCACACCCCGCTGCCGCTGCTGGCGTTCACCCCGATCCCCGAGGTGCGCAGCCAGCTCACGTTGACCTGGGGCACCGAGACGTTCATCGTGCCGATGGTGGACACCACCGACGCGATGATCCACCAGGTGGACCAGGCGCTGCTGTCGCTGGAGCGTTATCGCAAGGGTGACCTGGTGGTCATCGTCGCCGGTTCGCCTCCGGGTACCGTCGGTTCCACCAACCTGATCCACGTGCACCGCATCGGCGAAGAGGACCACTAGTAGTGAACAGCTCGATCGAACTCGAAACCACCCAGGGCGAGCCGACACCCGATCTGCGGGTGTTGCTCGACCTGCTCGATCTCGAGTCGATCGGCGAGGACACCTTCTTGGGCAACCATCCCGAGAAGGTGTGGAGTCGCACCTTCGGCGGGCAGCTGGTGTCGCAGGCGATCATGGCGGCGGGCCGCACGGCGGGGGAGCGGCCCTTGCACGCGATCAACGCGCATTTCGTGCGCGGCGGTGATGTGAAGAAGCCGATCGAGTACCACGTGCAACGGCACCGCGACGGTCGCGCGCTGGCCAACCGCACGGTCACCGCCAGCCAGGACGGCCAGGAACTGTTCGTGATGCTGGCCGCGTTCCAGGACTTCGGCAAGGGCCTGGAACACTCGCACGACGGCCCCGACGTTCCCGATCCCGAAACGCTGCCGCGGATCGAGGAGAGCTTCGTGGGCTTCGAGGACAAGCTCGAGATGTTCATCAACGCCCCGCACCCGATCGACATGCGCTACACCAACGATCCGGCGTGGATTCTCAAGGGCACCGGCGAGAAGCTCAACCACAACCGGGTCTGGATGCGCACCGACGGGATGCTGTCCGACGATCCGCTGCTGCACACCGCGGCACTGGGCTATTCGTCGGACACCACGGTGCTGGATTCGATCATCACCACCCACGGTTTGTCTTGGGGGCTGGACCGAATTCTGGCGGCGACGGTGAATCACTCGATCTGGTTCCATCGGCCGTTCCGCTTCGACGAGTGGGTGCTGTACTGCACCGAATCTCCCGTGGCGGCGGGTTCGCGGGGACTGGCCACGGGCCGGTTCTATTCGCGCACAGGCGAATTGATCGCCACCACCGTGCAAGAGGGTGTCATCCGGCACTTCCCGGCTCGCGGCTGAGCAGGGTCGTACGGGCCGCAGTCCTACCGGCTCAACGCAATTCGTGGTCCAGCTGTGGGGCAACCACGTCGGTGCGTTGATGCGCGCGCAAGAGGAACGGCACGCCGTGGCCGGGTTGTGGTGGGGTGGCGCCGTATACGGCCAGCGCGAGACCGTGTTCGAGGTCGGCGATGTCGGCGTCGGTGAGATCGTCGGGTGCGCCGACCAGACTCAGCGCGATCTCGTACGTACTCTGCGAATCAGGGTCGAGGCCGGGATGGTCACCGCGCCACTGTGATTCGAGGTCGTGATGGACCGGATCGTTCGCGTCGACGGGCAGGGTGAACCGCCAGGCGTACACGTCGCGGTCCTGGACGTGGTCGTGCACCGCTGTGCGGACATCGGCGACGATGCGGTCCAGGGTCTCCGGCGTCACGTACACGTGCAGCGAAACATCCGAAATGCGTTTCGGCAAGTCTGTCGTCCCGTCGTGTGTCGAACCTGCAAGGGGTAACCGCCACGTTCGCGCCGAAGTGTAATCCCTGCGCGCCGTGGCGAACAGGCCTTCGTCGGTCCTTCGTCAGCGCCTGCGCTGGGCGGCGAGGAACGCCGACAGCGGTCCCTGCTGATCGGGTCCTATCACCAGGCCGCCGCGGTCGTCGCCGCCGGACAGTTTCGTCTGTTCGTGCGGGGCCAGCGCACCCAACACGGGAAACAACAATTCGGCGATACGGTCGCCCACCTCGAGAAAGGCCTGCGGGGAAAGTCCGATCGGGTCGGCGATGTTCTCCCGGCTCACATAGGCCAGGTTGTCGCGCGCGTGATGCAGCGCGGCAATGGATTTCGCGCCGGTGACTTTGGCGATGCGGTGCGCCTCGGCCAGCGTGAAGGTGCGCGGTCCGGTACCGAACGCCATTTCGCCGACTTGATCGCGCAGCGAATCGGTCATCGTCAGCACCAGGTCGGCGCGATCGACCATCTCCGGCTTGAGTTTTCGCGCCTTGAAGCCGGTGGTGTCGCCGCCCAGACCCGCGATGGTCTCGGTGGCCAGTGGCTCGGGCGGAAAGCCCACCAGCGCACGGGTGCCCGCGCTCTCCGCGGTGAGGCCGGGTAATCCGTGCTCCGCCGCGAACGCCACGGTGAGCCGTTCGGCGATCACGGAACGGCAGACATTGGAGTTGCAGACGAACAGCACGTGCATACCGCTACCGTAATCGGGTCGATTGTCACGCAGTAGGTCGGAATTGTAACCATCACAAGCGCGGTACTACTTATTCACCTTTCGGTTGGATGCCGTACATGAATCGTGATGCGCAAATCTGTTGTGTGTGACCGTGATACCCGTGAGATATGGTCTGGAAACCTCCCAGTGATATGTGTTGGTCGTCACTTCTTCCGATCGCGATAATGCTGTTCGGTAATAACTGCCGCCGCGACCGTGGGAGGGTGGCGCCGGAGGCCGTGGGCAGGGCGCCCGGCGGGGTCGTCGAACGGCTCCGTTCGCCGCGCGGAGCAGGCGGTTCGCGTCTCGGCGCGTCGACACGCTATAGTGACCGCGGTGCGCCGGGTTGGCGGAATTGGCAGACGCGACGGTCTCAAAAACCGTTGTCCGAAAGGACGTGTGGGTTCGATTCCCACACTCGGCACCAAGGGCGGAAGCGCGGGATCTGCTCCGCGCTCCGCGGGGGAGTAGCCCGCGCCCAGTGTGCGCGATCTCATCGCAGGCGCAGTCTGAAGCGCGGTCGCGAAAGGTACTGTTTACAACGCCCGGTCGTGGTGTGATCGACGGGCATCTCCAATCCAGAGGGGTCGAACCTATGAGCACCAGTGCAGCCGGCGCCACCCGTGAGACCGCGGCCAAGCGGGTCGTCGTCGCGGAGGACGAGGCCTTGATCCGGATGGATCTGGTCGAGATGCTCAAAGAAGAGGGCTACGACGTCGTCGGTGAAGCGGGCGACGGACAGCAAGCCGTCGAGCTCGCCGAGGAACTTCGCCCCGATCTGGTCATCATGGACGTGAAGATGCCGCGCCGTGACGGCATCGACGCCGCCGCCGAGATCGCGTCCAAACGTGTTGCGCCCGTGGTGATTCTGACCGCGTTCAGTCAGCGCGATCTGGTCGAGCGGGCCCGCGACGCCGGTGCGATGGCGTACCTGGTGAAGCCGTTCACCAAATCCGATCTGGTGCCCGCGATCGAACTGGCCGCGAGCCGTTTTCACGAAATCACCGCGCTGGAAACAGAAGTCGCGAATCTGTCAGACCGTTTGGAGACGCGCAAACTGGTCGAGCGGGCCAAGGGTGTGCTCATGCAGACGCAGGGTTTGTCGGAACCGCAGGCGTTCAAGTGGATTCAGCGCACCGCGATGGATCGCCGCACCACCATGAAGGCGGTCGCGGAGGTCGTGTTGGAGAACCTCACCCCGCAGTAACGCGCTTCTGCTCTTACTGCCGCAGGGTCCGAAAGCAGAAAATGTTTACGTAAACGAAACAATAACGTTAACTATTGCTGGACACGAAGCGTCCGACATGATGCGAATGTTATGCGGATCTAACACAGCGGCGATATGTTCTCTGCGGGCTGAACGTGGTCAGCCCCCCCGGCGAACCCGGGGAGCACAGGACATAGAGGTGAGACGTGCTCAGTTCGACATGGCGCAGTCGTTCGACGCGAGGAGTTCTGGTAATCGGAGCTGCCGCGTCGTTGGTGTTGTCCGGATGTAGTGACAAGTCGTCCGATGGTGGCGGTGGCGGCAACACCGATCTCTCGATCCAGTCGGTTGTACAGCTCGATACCAAGGGCAAGGCCGTCGCGACGGGCGACGCCGGTACCGCCGCGGATCCCGCAGGCGATGGCAAGGCCAAGTGCGCGCCGGTGAACCTGGCCATGGCGGGCCCGCTGACCGGTGGCAACGCCGCGCTCGGCATCAACATCATCATGGGCGTGAAGGTTGCGCTGGACAAGCACAACAAGGCCAACCCGGATTGCCAGGTCTCGGTGAAGCAGTTCGACACCGAGGGCAAGCCGCAGGTCGCGACCAATGTGATCCCGTCCATCGTCGCCGACCCCAGCATCGTCGCGCTGATCGGCCCGACCTTCTCGGGTGAGACCAAGGCGACCGGCCAGATCCTCAGCGAAGCGGGCATGCCCACGCTGACGGCGTCGGCCACCAACCCCTCGTTGACCACCAACGGCTGGAAGACCTTCTTCCGCGGCCTGGGCAACGACGACTCGCAGGGTCCGGCCGTGGCCAACTACCTGACCGGCGAAAAGGGCTTCAAGAAGATCTGCGTCGTGCAGGACAACACCGATTACGGTGTCGGCCTGGCCAAGGCGTTCACCACCGCCGCGGGTTCCGCGGTCGATCCCTCGTGCGCGACCAACATCAAGGAAGGTGACAAGGACTTCTCCGCAGCGGTTTCCCAGCTGTCCGCGGCCAAGCCTGACGCCATCTTCTTCGCCGGCTACTACGCCGAGGGTGCGCCCTTCGTGCAGCAGCTGCGTTCGGGCGGCGTGACCGCGACGTTCGTGTCCGCCGACGGCACCAACGACCCCGAGTTCGTCCGGCAGGCGGGTGCTTCCTCGAAGGACGCGCTGCTGTCTTGCCCGTGCAGCCCGGCGCCGGAGAAGTTCGCCGCCGATTACAAGGCGCTCAACGGTCAGGCGCCCGGCGTCTACTCCGTCGAGGGCTATGACCTGGCCACGATTCTGCTCAAGGGCATCGACTCGGGTAAGGTCACGCGCGCTGAGCTCGTCGACTACGTCCGTAGCTACAGCGGCACCGGCCTCGCCCGCAACTACAAGTGGAGCGAAACCGGCGAACTGGACAACATCCAGATCTGGATGTACCAGGTCAAGTAGTACATACGACGTGTGCACCGGTGCGCGTGGCAGCAATGCCGCGCGCACCGTTGTCCTGACGCGAGAGAAATCATGACATCAGCGGCTTCGCTCGGTGTGGCCCTGTTAGCCGAGGGCTCCATCGATTTCAACGTCACCGGGGTGATCGACCAATTCTGGCGATTGACCGTTGACGGCCTTACCTACGGCTCGATCTACGCCTTGGTCGCGGTGGGCTACACCCTGGTCTACGGCGTGCTTCGCCTGATCAACTTCGCCCACTCCGAGATCTTCATGCTCGGCATGTTCGGCACCTATGTGGGCCTGGAACTGTTGGGCTTCGCGCCCAGCGGCAACGTGTATTCCCAAGGTGTGCTGCTCACCGTGCTCTATCTGGGCGTGGCGATGCTGTTCGGCATGATGGTCTCCGGCATCGCCGCGGTGGGCCTCGAGCGAATCGCCTACCGACCGCTGCGCAAGCGTGGCGCGAAGCCGCTGGCGTTCCTGATCACCGCGATCGGCATGTCGTTCGTGATCCAGGAGTTCGTGCACTACATCCTGCCCAAGATCAAGCCGGGGCTGGGCGGTTCCAACGCGCAGACCGGTATTCGTCTGGTCGAGCCGAAGGTGCAGTTCTCCTTCCTCGGCGCGCAGGTCACCAACGTCGCGCTGGTGATCTTCGCCTCGGCGATCGTGCTCGCGGTGAGCACCGAGATCGTCATCAACCGCACCAAGTTCGGCCGGGCCATCCGCGCGGTGGCCCAGGATCCCGACACCGCGACCCTGATGGGTGTCTCGCGGGAGAAGGTCATCGTGTTGACCTTCCTCATCGGCGGTCTGCTCGCCGGTGCAGCGGCGATGCTGTACACGCTCTACATTCCCACCGGCATCGTCTTCTCGGGCGGCTTCATCCTCGGCATCAAGGCGTTCAGCGCCGCGGTGCTCGGCGGCATCGGCAACCTGCGCGGCGCACTGCTGGGCGGGCTGATCCTCGGTGTGTCCGAGCAGTACGGCCAGATCCTGTTCGGCACCGAATGGCGTGACGTGGTCGCGTTCGTGCTGCTGGTGACCGTGCTGATGTTCCGACCGACCGGCATCCTCGGCGAGAGCCTGGGGAGGGCACGCGCATGACCGACCTGACAAAAGACTCGAAAACCCCGGAAACCCCGAAAGCTCCTGTGGCACAGCAGGATCGACGCGGTCTCGGCGACGCGCTGCGCGTGTGGTGGGACGGCCTGTCGCGTCCGGCCCAGTGGGCTGTGGGCGTGCCGATCCTGGCGGTGCTCGCGCTGCTGCCGCTGTTCCCGCCCCCGCTGCTGGACACCCCTGGTGTGAGTTTCGGCGGCGTGATGGCGCAGTTCGCCATGTACGCGCTGATCGCCATCGGCCTGAACGTGGTGGTCGGCCAAGCCGGTCTGCTCGACCTGGGATACGTCGGCTTCTATGCCGTGGGCGCCTACACGGTCGGTCTGCTGACCAGCCCGAACAGCCCGTGGAACCAGACCGACGCCAACGGTTGGCTCACCTCGGGCTGGGCCTGGCTCGCCTGCCTGCCGATCGCGGTCGCGCTCACCGCGCTTGCCGGTCTGATCCTGGGCGCGCCGACCCTGCGCCTGCGCGGTGACTACCTGGCGATCGTGACGCTGGGCTTCGGCGAGATCGTGCGGCTGATGGCCGACAACCTCGGCGACCTGACCAACGGCAGCCTCGGGCTGTCCAAGATCGCCTACCCGGAGGTCGGTGAATCCGAGAAGCACCCCGGCGGGTTCTTCTCGCCCGGCAACCTCGGCGACCCCAGCAGCTGGAACCCCCTCGACCGGGCGAGCAACGGCACCTGGTGGTTCTGGCTGGGCATGGTCCTGGTGATCGTGGTGCTGCTGATCGTGGGCAACCTCGAGCGCAGCCGCGTCGGCCGCTCCTGGGTCGCCATTCGCGAGGACGAGGACGCCGCCGAGATCATGGGCGTGCCGACCTTCAAGTTCAAGCTGTGGGCGTTCGTGATCGGCGCCTCGGTCGGCGGTCTGTCGGGTGCGATGTACGCCGGTCAGGTCACCTACGTGAACCCCCGGCAGTTCGACGTCGTGCTGTCGATGCTGTTCCTGTGCGCGGTCGTGCTCGGCGGTTCGGGCAACAAGCTCGGCGTGATCGTGGGCGCGTTCCTCGTGGCCTACCTGCCGATGCGCTTGCAGTCGGTGCAGCTGGTGTCCAACGAGTCGACCGGCTACCTGCTGCTCGGCCTCGACGTGGCGCTGCTGGTCGGGCTGTGGCTGCTGTGGCGCTGGCGCAAGGACGTGCTCGGCGTGTGGGCCAAACGCTCGGTGGTCGGCGCGATGGTCGCCGCGGCGATCTTCGGCCTGCTGCTGCTGGGCAGTGTGCTGCTGTTCCGCAAGGGCGGCGCGCAGAACCTCGGTGACCTGAAGTACCTCTACTTCGGCATCGCGCTCGTGGTGATGATGATTCTGCGGCCACAGGGCCTGTTCCCTGTGCGGCAGAAGCTGCTCGCTTACGGCAGACAGGTGTACCAGGCCGTCGTGCGTAAGCCGGCGACCGAATCGATCGGAGCAGGGCAATGACGGGGCCGGGCGCGGGAGACGCGCTGTACGACAACGACGACATGGCGGCGGGCTACCAGCCCCCGCCCGAGGTCGAGCCCGTGGGTGAGGTCGACGTCACCGCGGTGATGCCCGAGCTCGCCGATGCCGAGACCGTGGCCGAGGTGGTCGCGCCGCATCGCGCGATCGAAACCGCCGTGGGCGAGCCGCTGCTGGTCACCGACGGTCTGACGGTGAAGTTCGGCGGTCTGACCGCGTTGGACGACGTCAGTTTCGAGATCCGCCGCGGCGAGATCCTCGGCTTGATCGGCCCCAACGGCGCGGGCAAGACCACCTGCTTCAACGCGATCACCGGCGTCTACAAGCCGTCGGGCGGCACGGTGACCTTCGACGGTCAGCCGTTGGCCAAGACCAAGCGCAACGAGATCACCCGCATGGGTATCGCGCGCACGTTCCAGAACGTGCGACTGTTCGGCGAGATGACCGCGCTCGAGAACGTGGTCGTGGGCACCGACGCGCGCCACACCACCTCGGTGCCCGGCGCGGTGTTCCGTACGCGCAAGTTCAAGCGTGAGGAGCGTGATGCCATCGAACGCGGCATGGCGCTGCTCGAGTTCGTCGGCATCGCACCGCGCGCGGTGGAGAAGGCCCGCAACCTGTCGTACGGCGATCAGCGCAGGCTCGAGATCGCGCGTGCGCTGGCCACCGAGCCCAAACTGCTGTGCCTGGACGAGCCGGCCGCCGGATTCAACCCCAGCGAGAAGTCGGCGCTGATGGACCTGATCCGCAAGATCCGCGACGACGGCTACACCGTGCTGCTCATCGAGCACGACATGCGCCTGGTCATGGGCGTGACCGACCGGATCGTGGTGCTGGAATTCGGCCGCAAGATCGCCGACGGCCTGCCCGCGCAAGTGCGTGAGGACCCGGCCGTGATCGCGGCCTACCTCGGCGTGCCCGACGCGGACACCATCGAAGAGGTGCGCGAGGAATCCGTCACCGCGGCTGAAGAGGGCGCTACCCCGCCGCCGATTCCGGCGACCGTGGTGGTCGAGACGGCCGAGGACGAGGTCGTGGTCGAGAAGCCGGTGCCGCTGCTCGAGGTGCAGGACATGGTCGTGAACTACGGCCGTATCGAAGCGCTGCACGGCATTTCGCTGTCGGTGGCCGAAGGCGAACTGGTGACCCTGCTCGGTGCCAACGGCGCGGGCAAGACCACCACCATGCGGGCGCTGTCGGGTCTGCTGCCGTTGACCTCGGGACGAATCCTGTTCCAGGGCAAGGACATCTCCGCGATGAAGGCGCACGACCGGGTGGTCGAGGGTCTGATCCAGGCGCCGGAGGGTCGCGGTGTGTTCCCCGGTATGACCGTGGCGGAGAACCTCGATATGGGTTGCTACGGCAGGCCTTTCGAGACCAAGGCCGAGTACCAGCAGACGTTGGACTGGGTCTTCGAACTGTTCCCCCGTCTGGCCGAACGGCGCAAGCAGGTCGGCGGCACCATGTCGGGCGGTGAGCAGCAGATGCTCGCGATCGGCCGTGCGCTGATGGCGCGGCCGAAGCTGCTGCTGCTGGACGAACCGTCGATGGGCTTGGCGCCCATGGTGATTCAGCAGATCTTCCGGATCATCAGCGAGATCAACCGCCAGGGCACCACGGTGCTGCTGGTGGAGCAGAACGCCCAGCAGGCGCTCACGCGCAGCGATCGCGCGTACATCCTGGAAACCGGTGAGGTCACCAAGACCGGTCCGGGTGCGGCGCTGCTGACCGACCCCGCGGTGATGTCGGCCTACCTCGGCGTCGACTGATCTTCGGCTGTTATCTGCCGTTCCGGCCCCGCACTGCTCATCGAGTGGTGCGGGGCCGGAACTGTATTCGGTGCTTGTGCGCGCTGTGTCCGCGTGCTAATTTAAGTGTATGCACATACAGATACCTACCGGGGAGGTGACGCGATGAGCCGCGAGGTGAGCGCGGATTGGTCTCGAGTGGCAGCCTTCGCGGCCGCGGTGGACGTGAGTCTGGGCAAGTGGCTGGCGGATCAGCACGGCATCGGACTGACCGAGTATCGCGCCGTCGCGCACCTGAGTGCCGCCGCCGACAAGGAATTGCGGGTCAACGACCTCGCCGTGCAGGTCGGGCTGAATCAGAGTTCGGTCACCCGCCTCGTCTCGCGGCTCGAGGCCAAGGGGCTGGCGATTCGGGACCTGTGTCCCGACGACCGTCGCGGGGTGTACGCGGTCATCACCGAAAAGGGGGAGTCGCTGCTCCACGATTCCCGCGCCGCCTATGACGAGCAGGTTCGCGAGCTGCTGGGCAACGCGGACAAGCACTTTCCGCAATTCGACCTGATCCAACTGCGTCGGTCGCTGGCCGCAGTCGGTGACTTGATTCCCTGATCGGCCTCATGCCGATCCTGTCGGGAACCCCTACCCATATACATGCATGTACATACAGTAACTAGAGAGGAAATCATCATGAGCTGGATCTACCTGGGCATCGCCGTGATCTTCGAAGTCATGGTCGCCCTGGCCGCGAGCAACGCCAAAGGCTTCACCCGCGTCGGCTGGACCGTGGCCACGCTGATCAGCGGCTCGATCGCCACCTTCTTCCTCAGCCTGGCGCTGCTGACCTTCGACGTCGGCGTCGGCTACGCCCTGTGGACCTCGATCGCGGGCGTCGGAATCGTCGTGGTCGGCACCCTGTTTCTCGGGCAACGGCTGGACTGGAAGAAGCTGCTCGGCATCGCGATCGTCGTCGGCGGCGTCGTGGGCCTGCAACTCAGCGGCGCAGCGTAAAGCACCCCTCATACTCCCGATTCCAGCGATAGGACACCTCTCATGACTACTTCCACGAACAACAACACCGGCGCCTGGCTGATGATGCTGCTGGCGGGCGTGTTCGAAGTCGGCTACGCCCTCAGCGTCGGTGGCAGCGAGGGATTCACCGTGCTGCCCTGGTCGATCTCGGCAGGCGTCTTCTTCCTGCTGACCCTGTTCGCCCTGAGCGTGGGCCTGAAGACGATCGACGTCGGCATCGGCTACGCGGTCTGGGCCGGCATCGGCGCGGTCGGCGCCGCCCTGCTCGGGCCGGTCTTCTTCGATGAAACCCTGACCCCGATGCGCGCGTTCTGGCTGGCGGTCATCGTCGGCGGGGTGGTCTGGCTCAAGCTCGCCGACAGCATCGGACAGTCCGACGACATCGGTGTCGGGGCCGAGCCCGCGCTCGCGGCACGATAGCCGCTGCACGGCAGCATCCCAGGTCAGGCCACGGAGCCGACCTGGGATCGTGCTGTTGGACCTGCCGCGCCACACGTTCTGTCAGTGGTGGTCCCTACACTCATTCCCGTGAGTTCACCGACGACTGCGCAGGCATCGACAACGACCACTGCTCCCGACGGCGAGCGGCCCACGCTGCTGCTGCTGGACGGACATTCGATCGCCTATCGCGCGTTCTTCGCGCTACCGGCGGAGAACTTCAAAACCGTCACCGGGCAGACCACCAACGCGGTGTACGGGTTCACCTCGATGCTGATCAATCTGCTGCGCGACGAGAAGCCCAGCCACGTGGCCGCGGCATTCGACGTGTCCCGCAAGACCTTCCGCACCGAGGCCTACCCGGAATACAAGGCCAACCGCAGCGCCACCCCCGACGAATTCCGTGGCCAGGTCGAACTCACCAAGGACGTGCTCGGCGCGATGGGCATCCCCGTGATGGCCATCGACAACTACGAAGCCGACGACGTGATCGCCACCCTCACCACCCAGGCGATGGCCCAGGGGTACCGGGTCCTGATCGTCACCGGCGACCGCGACGCGATCCAGCTGGTCAACGACGACGTCACCGTGCTCTATCCGAAGAAGGGCGTCTCGGACCTGACCCGGTTCACCCCGGCCGAGGTGGAGTCCAAGTACGGCCTCACGCCCGCGCAGTACCCCGACTACGCGGCCCTGCGCGGCGATCCCAGCGACAACCTGCCCGGTATTCCCGGCGTGGGGGAGAAGACCGCCGCCAAGTGGATCCGCGAATACGGTGACCTGGCCACCCTGGTGGACCGCGTGGATCAGGTGAAGGGCAAGGTCGGCGACTCGCTGCGCGCGAACCTGTCGAGCGTGGTGCTCAACCGCCAGCTCACCGAGATGGTGCGCGAAGTGCCACTGCCCTACACCCCCGACCAGCTGGCCAAGGCGCCCTGGGATCGCGACAAGATCCACCAGCTGTTCGACGACCTCGAATTCCGGGTGCTGCGCGACCGGTTGTTCGACACCCTCGGTTCCCCCGAGCCCGAAGCCGAATCGGGTTTCGAGATCAGCGGTGCGGCGCTCGAGCCGGGCACGGTCGCCGACTGGCTCATTGAACACGCCAAAACCGGTGCGCGCCACGGGCTTTCGATTGTCGGCACCGGCACGCCCGTGCACGGCGACACCCGTGCGGTGGCCATCGCCGCCGCCGACGGTGAAGGCGCCTACATCGACCTGACCACGCTGACCCCCGAGGACGAAACTGCGCTGGCCGCGTGGCTGGCCGACCCCGCCGTCGGTAAGGCCTTACACGAGGCCAAGTCCGCGGGCCATGCCCTGCGCGGGCGCGGCTTCACCCTGGGCGGCCTGGTCACCGACACCGCGCTGTCGGCCTACCTGGTGCGCCCCGGCCAGCGCAGCTTCAACCTCGACGACCTGTCGTTGCGGTACCTCAAGCGCGAACTGCGCGTGGAAACCGGTGACACGGGCCAGATGTCGCTGCTGGACGACGAGGACACCCTCGCCGCCGATGTCGCCCGCGAGGAGATGCTGCGCGCCCGTGCGGTCGCCGACCTGGCCGTGGCGCTGGACACCGAACTGGCCGCCATCGAATCGACCCCGCTGCTCGAGGAGATGGAGCTGCCGCTGCTGGGCGTGCTCGGCCAACTCGAGGAAGCCGGCATCGCCGTCGATGTGGCCCAGCTGGAAAATCTGCAGCAACAGTTCGCTGACCGCGTCGCCGAGGCCGCCAATTCCGCCTACGACGTGATCGGCAAACAGATCAACCTCGGCTCGCCCAAACAGCTGCAAGTGGTGCTGTTCGACGAACTGGATATGCCCAAAACCAAGCGCACCAAAACCGGGTACACCACCGACGCCGACGCGCTGGAATCGCTGTTCGAGAAGACCGGTCACGCCTTCCTCGAACACCTGCTCGCCCACCGCGACGCCACCCGCCTCAAGGTCACCGTCGACGGCCTGCTCAAGTCGGTGTCCGACGACGGCCGCGTGCACACCACGTTCAACCAGACCATCGCCGCCACCGGTCGCTTGTCCTCGACCGAGCCGAACCTGCAGAACATCCCGATCCGCACCGACACCGGCCGCCAGATCCGCGACACGTTCGTCGTGGGCCCCGGCTTCGCCGAACTCATGACCGCGGACTACAGCCAGATCGAGATGCGCATCATGGCGCACCTGTCCGGTGACGCGGGCCTGATCGAAGCGTTCAATTCCGGCGAGGACCTGCACACCTTCGTCGCGTCCAAGGCCTTCGACATCCCCATCGCCGAGGTGAGCCCGGAGCTGCGCCGTCGCATCAAAGCCATGTCCTACGGCCTGGCCTACGGTCTGAGCTCCTACGGCCTCAGTGCCCAGCTCAAGATCAGCACCGCCGAGGCCAAAGAGCAGATGGACGTGTACTTCGACCGTTTCGGCGGCATCCGCGACTACCTGGCCGACGTGGTCGACCAGGCCCGCAAGGTCGGCTACACCCAGACCCTGTTCGGCCGCCGCCGCTACCTGCCCGACCTGGACTCGAGCAACCGTCAGCGCCGCGAATCCGCCGAACGGATGGCACTGAACGCCCCCATTCAGGGCACCGCCGCCGACATCATCAAGGTCGCGATGATCAACGTGCAGAACGCGATTCGTGAAGCCGGTCTGCAGTCGCGCATGTTGCTGCAGATCCACGACGAACTCGTGTTCGAGGTGGTCGAGGGCGAACGCGAAGCGTTGGAAGCCCTTGCCCGCGAACAGATGTCGGCCGCGATCGACCTGTCGGTCCCGCTGACCGTGTCGGTGGGCACCGGCCGCAGCTGGGACGCCGCCGCGCACTAGCGCTGGACACAACGATGGGCACCACCCTGAAAAGGGTTGGTGCCCATCGTCGTCAGGTAACGCGGATTACGCGTTGACCGTCACCGCGACCGCGTCGTCGGCGATCGAGTAGCTGATCGAGCCGTTCTCGAAGTGGCTGATCTTGCCGCCTTCGATGTCCTGCTCGTCGGAGGTCGGGTAGCCGAGACGGCCGCCCGCGCCGCCTTCGGCTTCCCAGGCCTGGCGGATGGCGCCGTAGACGATCCAGGTGCCGGTCGGGAGCGAGAAGTAGATGACGCCGCCGGTGAACTCCTGGAACTTGCCGCCGTTGGGGGCGTCCTGCTCGGCCGAGATCGGCTCACCCAGCGGGCTGGACGCGCCACCGGCTTCGTTGTAGTGATCGCCGATGGTCCCCGTGACTTCAAATGCCATGTCGAACAATTCCTTTCACGCAGAAACAAGTGGTCTAACGGCCGCGACCGTACCGCGCGCGGCCCCGTTTGTGGCGGCGACGCGCGGGAGATTCACGATATGGTCACATTGTGTTAGCCACGCGGTTGCTCCACGCGAAAAGTGGCACCACCGCACCATTCAGCTACCTACCAGCGTGTATTGCCTTGTCGCTCAGGCGTTTCGCATACTGACGATGTCGCCCGCCAAAGCTGCTACGGCACCGGTGATTTCGGCCACCAGCTCCTCGGGAACGCCAGCGTCGGTCAGTGCCGCGACCAGATGTCCGGCCACCCGATCGAAGTCGTCCTGCGAAATGCGCAGTCCCGCATGGGCGGCCCGCATCGGCTTGCCGGTGTAGGCCGCGGGACCACCCAGCGCTTCGGCGAAGAACGCCACCTGCTGCTTGGTGATGTGGTCGTTGTCCACCTCGGTGAAGAACCCCCGCAATACCTCGTCGGCCAGGATGCGCGCGTACAGATCGTCGACCACGGTCACCAGGGCCGCCTCGCCGCCGATCTGCTCATAGATGCTGGTCATGGAAATCTCCTCCCGCGGAACCCATCCCACTGGGCCCCAGACCATTCACGCTAGGGCGCAAGCGAACTCGCGCACGGCGGGGAGATCCGAACGTGTCCGGGACGTGATCGGACAGACGCTGGTCCACGCACAGCGGTGCGCCGGTGGACAACCTTCGCCACGGACAACCGATCCGATGCCCGCAACTGTGATCTGAACAGGGTTGCGGGCACCTCCCAGCGACCGCGCGCAACTGTGGCAGCATCGGGCCGATGACCGCCCCCGTCATCGCGACCCCACTGCCCGACTGCCTCGACATCGAGCAGGCCTTCGCGAGGTCGTGGCCGGTACGCCTGGGTGATACCGACGGCGACGACCGTCTGCGCCTGGACGCGGTCGCGCGCTACCTGCAGGACATCGGCTTCGACCACCTCGACGCGGTGGCGGACGGCGACACCCATCAGGCGTGGATCGTGCGCCGCACCGTTATCGACGTGTACGAACCGATCATGTTCGGCGACCGTGTGCAGCTGCGCCGCTGGTGCGACGCGCTGTCGAATCGCTGGTGCGACATGCGCATTCAGCTCCGCGGCGAGAACAGCGGCCACATCGAGGCCGCCACGTTCCTCATTCACATCGACCCCGTCGCGGGCCGCCCCGCCCGCATGAGCGACGCGTTCATGGCACCCATGCTGGCAAGCACCACCGAACACCGCCTGCGCTGGAAAGCGGCACTGTCGGAGCTCGACGACCCCGACACCGAGGTCGTGCCGTTCCCGCTGCGCGTTACCGACGTCGACCGGCTGGGTCACGTCAACAACGCCGTGTACTGGGAGGCGGTCGAGGAGGCGCTGTCCGCGCACCCGGACCGCCACCGGCTCCCGTATCGGGCGATCGTGGAGCATGTGGGTCCGGTGATGATCAGCGACAAGGTCGAGTTGCGTACCAGGCGTGGGCCGGACGGGTTGCGGCTGCAACTGGACGTGGACTCCTCGGCGCGCGCACTGGGTTCGGTGCACCCGCTGGCGTGAGGTGCTCGCCGCCGCGTGAACCGATCCTGAGCTGCGGTGATGGTACTCACGAGTAGACACGGCGTAGGGGGAACCAGGTTGCGGTTTCGCGACGATCGCCCTATCCTCGACAGCGTGCCGAATCCCGCCCGCTTTGCCGCGTCGCTAGTCGCTGACCGCGACCGCGCGGTCGCTGCTGCGCAGACCGCGCCGGCAGCCGCACGGCAGATTCTCGTAGTACTTCGCCGTAGCGGGGTCTGATTCGGACCAGCCCCTACGCTGCGGGCTGATTTTTCATCGTTTAGCTGGTCCCATCCTGCCAACGAAGACATCTTCGGGAAGACCTCACCTGCAATGACGCTGACACTGGACCATGCCCTGCTCGCCGCCGCCCCCAAGGGTCTGCGCACCGAGCTCCTCGACCTCGACCCCGCCGCCTTCCAGGACCGGTACACCCGCACCGAGGGACCCATCACCCTCGGTGAATGGTCTTGTTCCGGAACGGATTTCACCGCCACCCTGGAACTGGCCGACCACCTGCGCACCGTCATCGCCACCGGAAGCCCGGTCGCGGCGATGACGTCGGCGCTGTACGACGAGGGCTACCCCCTCGAGATCCTGCACTTCCACCAGCGCCCGACCGCCGACGGCACCGCCACGTTCGTGCAGTGCGAGGTCAACGGCCGTCGCCGCTGGGCGGTGGCCACCGCCGCCACCGGCGCCGAGTCGACCGTGCGCGCGATGATCGCCGGTGTCAACCTGCTCGCGGGCTGACACCCGCACCAGCACACGCAGGGCCCGTTCACCTCGAAAGGTGAACGGGCCCTTGAAGTTTCGGCGTTCTTACTCGGCGGGTGTGGATTCCGCCTGCTCGGCGATCTGCTTGCGCACCTGCTCCATGTCCAGGCCCTTGATCTGCGTGACCAGGTCCTCGAGCGCGGCGGGCGGCAGCGCGCCCGGCTGCGCGAACACGAGCACGCCCTCGCGGAAGGCCATGATGGTCGGGATCGACTGGATGTTGGCGGCGGCGGCGAGTCCCTGCTCGGCCTCGGTGTCGACCTTGCCGTAGACGACGTCGGGGTGCTTCTCCGACGAGGTCTCGAAGGTCGGCGCGAAACTCTTGCACGGGCCGCACCAGGCGGCCCAGAAATCGACGAGGACCACGTCGTTTCCGGTGATGACTTCGTCGAAGTTCTGCTGGGTCAGCGTCTGGGTAGCCATGACGTCCTCTCCTTGTCGGTGTCCTCGGCTGTAACGCCGCGGCGTGCCTCTATCTTCCCCCGATCACCACGTGCTGCGACTTCCCCGTCGCGCCCAGTCGGCGAATCCCCACTACAACGGCCGGAAATTAGCGAACGGCCGCGTGTCAACTGCCCCGCGCGACCGCCGCCCACGCCGCAGGCGCGAAGATGATCGGGTGAACGCGACGAGCCTGCGACTGGGAGTCATCGACGGCGACGGCATCGGCCCCGAAGTGGTGGCCGCGACCCGAGCGGTGGTCGACGAGGCCATGGGCGCGGCCGGACTGCCCCCGGTGACGTGGGTGCCGCTGCTGATCGGCCACGACGCCATCGCCGCCTACGGCAATCCGCTGCCCGAACAGACCCTGGTCGCTCTCGAAGACCTCGATGCCTGGATCCTCGGCCCGCATGACAACGCCTCCTACCCGACGGACATGCGCGTGGCACCGGGCGGCGCGATCCGCAAACGCCTCGGGCTCTACGCCAACATCCGCCCCGCCGCCGCGTTCGCCGGGGTGCGCGCGATGTCGCCCGCGATCGACCTGGTGATCGTGCGCGAGAACAGCGAGGGCTTCTACGCCGACCGCAATATGTTCGCCGGTTCGGGGGAGTTCCGCCCCACCGAGGACGTGGCGATGGCGGTCGCGGTGATCACCCGCAAGGCCTGCGAACGGATCGCGCACCAGGCCCTGCGGCTGGCGCAGGGTCGACGCAAGCGGGTCACGATCGTGCACAAGGCCAATGTGCTGCCCATGACAACAGGGCTGTTCCGTGATGTCTGTTACGAAGTCGCGGCGCAGTATCCGGATGTGACCGTCGACGACGAACACGTCGACGCGATGGCCGCGCACCTGGTCCGCGACGCGAGCGGGTTCGACGTGATCGTCACCGAGAACCTGTTCGGCGACATCCTGTCCGATCTGGCCGGTGAACTCAGCGGCTCGCTGGGGATGGCGGCCTCGCTGAACTGTTCCGACACGCGCGCGATGGCACAGGCCGTGCACGGCGCGGCGCCGGGTCTGGCCGGACGCAATCGCGCCAACCCCGCCGCACTGCAACTGTCGGCGGCAATGTTGTTGCGGTGGTTGGCCGTTCGCGACAACGACCGACCGCTGCACGATGCCGCCGACCGCATTACCCGCGCGGTTGCTGCGACGCTGCAGGCCGGGATCGCGACCGCGGATCTGGGCGGTCTGGCTTCCACCAGCGAGTTCACCGAGCAGGTCAGGGCGCGCGTACACCGTAGGTGAAACGACCCCTTTCACATTCGCTGATTAATCTTCGGTTACTGTCGCACCACGCTGTGTCCGGTTCGCATACATTGCCAAACAGGCGCTGACACGTGGCCGGCGTCGACGTGAAATGTGGAGGCTCCTTTGTCTGTTCGTACTGTCCTCGGCCGTAGCGCCGTGCGGCTGATGTGTACCGTCGCCGGCGGTGCTCTGTTGTTGACCGGTTGCACCCAGAACACCGAGGGTGACGGCACCACGGTGGAAACGGTGTCGGCGGAGAAGGTCGACGCGCTGGCCGCGGCGGTCCCCGACAAGGTGAAGCAGGCAGGCAAGTTGGTCGTCGGCGTGAACGTGCCGTACCAGCCCAACGAGTACAAGGACGCCAGCGGCAAGATCGTCGGCTTCGACGTCGACCTGCTCAACGCGGTCGCCGCGACCCTGGGTCTGACCGTGGACTACGTCGAGTCCTCGTTCGAGAAGATCATCCCCGCCATCCAGGCAGGCACCTACGACGTGGGCATGTCCTCGATCACCGATTCCAAGGAACGCGAGCAGCAGGTCGATTTCACGACCTACTTCTCCGCGGGCATCCAGTGGGCCCAGCAGTCCGGTAAGGCGATCGACCCGAACAACGCGTGCGGCAAGAAGGTCGCCGTGCAGTCCACCACGGTCGAGCACACCGAGGAGATCCCCGCCAAGAGCGCCAAGTGCGTGGCCGAGGGCAAGCCCGCCATCGACATGAAGGCCTTCGACGAGCAGAGCGCCGCGACCAACGCGCTGGTGCTGGGCCAGGTCGACGCGATGTCGGCCGACTCCCCGGTGACCGCGTACGCGATCAAGCAGAGCGGCGGCAAGATCGAGTCCGCGGGCCCGCTGTTCGACTCCGCGCCCTACGGCTGGGCCGTGCAGAAGTCCTCGCCGCTGGCGGTGTCGCTGCAGAAGGCGCTGCAGCACCTGATCGACAACGGCAAGTACGGCGAGATCACCACCAACTGGGGTGTGCAGGACGGTCAGATCAAGACCTCGGTGATCAACGGTGCAGTGAGCTGACGTGACCGACAGGAAAGACACGGGGCAGGTGCCCGGACCGGGCACCGAACCCGAACCGATCAAAGCGGTCCCGCTGCGCAGGCCGGGCCGCTGGATCGCGGCGGCACTCATCCTGATCCTGGTGGGGTTGTTCGTCTACGGTGCTGCCACCAATCCCGCCTACCGGTGGGACACCTACGGCAAGTACCTGTTCGACAGCCGCATCACCCAGGGCGCGATCGTCACCTTGGAACTCACCGTGCTCGCGATGGCGATCGCGGTGGGTCTGGGCACGGTCCTCGCGGTGATGCGTCTGTCGCCGAACCCCGTGCTGCGCACTGCGGCCTGGGTGTACCTGTGGGTCTTCCGCGGCACCCCGGTCTACGTGCAGTTGGTGTTCTGGGGCCTGGTGCCCTCGATCTACAAGCAGATCGACCTCGGCGTGCCGTTCGGTCCGCAGTTCTTCCACTTCGACGTGCAGAACCTGCAGGCCGCGTTCCTGTTCGCGGTGATCGGCCTGGGTCTCAACGAGGCCGCGTACATGGCCGAGATCGTGCGCGCGGGCATCAACTCGGTGGGCGAAGGTCAGCGCGAAGCGTCGGTGGCGCTCGGCATGTCGTGGACGCAGACCATGCGCCGCACGGTGCTGCCGCAGGCCATGCGGGTGATCATCCCGCCCACGGGCAACGAACTGATCGGCATGCTCAAGACCACCTCGCTGGTCACCGCGATTCCGCTGAGCACCGACCTGTTCGGCCGCGCGCGTGACATCTACGGCGTGAACTTCCAGCCGATCCCGCTGCTGCTGGTCTGTGCCACCTGGTACCTGGCGATCACCAGCATCCTCATGGTCGGCCAGTACTACTTGGAACGCCATTACTCGCGCGGTGCCACCCGGCAGCTCACGGCCAAGCAGCTGCAGGAACTGGCCACGGCGCAGGCGGCGGTGAAGGCGAAATGACCGAACCACAAGTGCTCGTCCCGCCGATGGTGCTCGCGGACCGGGTGTGCAAGAACTTCGGCGCGCTGCAGGTCCTCAAGGGCATCTCCCTGGAAGTACAGCGCGGCAAGGTACTCACCCTGGTCGGGCCGTCGGGCTCGGGCAAGTCCACCTTCCTGCGGTGCATCAACCACCTCGAGCAGGTCAACGCCGGACGGCTGTACGTCGACGGCGACCTGGTGGGCTACCGGGAGAAGAACGGCAAGCTGTACGAAATGCACGAACGCGACGCCGCGCTGCAGCGTCGCGATATCGGCATGGTGTTCCAGCATTTCAACCTGTTCCCGCACCGCACGGCCCTCGAGAACGTGATCGAGGCGCCGATCCAGGTGCGCGGGCTGCCCAAGGCCGAGGCGATCGCCCGGGCCGAGGAACTGCTCGAGCGGGTCGGCCTGTCGGCCAAGCGCAACGCCTACCCGGCGCAGCTGTCGGGCGGTCAGCAGCAGCGGGTGGCCATCGCGCGCGCGTTGGCGATGGACCCCAAGCTGATGCTGTTCGACGAGCCGACCTCGGCACTGGACCCCGAACTGGTCGGTGAAGTGCTCGCGGTGATGCGCGAGCTGGCCGATTCGGGCATGACGATGGTGGTGGTGACCCATGAGATGGGGTTCGCCCGCGAGGTCGCCGATGAGCTGGTGTTCATGGATGCCGGTGTTGTGGTGGAGTCGGGTCCGCCGCGTGAACTGCTGGCCAATCCACAGCACGAACGGACGCAGGCTTTCTTGTCTCGCCTGCTCTGAAAAGTCTGTAGACAGCCCCGCGAATCTTCGGATTCGCGGGGCTGTTTCGTGTTCAGTCGGCGTTTTGCAGGCGTTCCAGGGAGACCTGGGCCTGGGCGATGCGGCGGATCGCGGCCAGGGCGGTGTCGCCCAGGACCGTATGGACGACCACCGCGTCGATGATGTCGTCGCGGTCGCCCGCGGACAGTGCGGCCGGCACATCGGCTTCCGCCACTCTTCGCGCGCCGTCGAAATAGCTGGGCAGAGCATCGTCGGCCCAGGTGTCGTAGCCGAGTTGCGCGAAACGAACGATCACGCCGGTGAGCGTGTCGATGGCCTGGGGGCTGGGATTGATGTCCCAGCCGCGCCGGTCCATCTCCGCGCACACCGCCGCGTAGGCGCGATCCCACTCGGCATCCCTGGTGGCGGGCACGGCGGTGGCCAGGCTGTCCTGCGCCACGCCGAGCACGTTGAACAGGGACATCTCGGGGGAGTCGATCGCGGCGATGACCTCGCCGACGGTGGCGATCGGTATGCCACCCACCTCGATCATGGCGCGGACCAGACGTAACCGGCGCAGGTGCTCTTCGCCGTAGCTGGCCTGGTTGGGGCTGGTGCGTTCACCCGGTGGCAGCAGGCCCTCACGCAGGTAGTACTTGATGGTTGCCACCGCGATGCCGCTGCGTTCGCTCAACTCCGAGATCCGCACTGTCGCCTTTCGATTCGGTTCCTACCCCTTGCCTACGCCACCCATAGCGGATAGTCTAGCTATCCATAACGGATAGTAAAACTATCTATACAGGGGAGATTCGCATGTCCGTCCTGACAGCCGCCGATCCATTGCCCAGCCGACGTGCGCCGATGCACCGTCCGCTGCTCTACTTCGCCGCCGCCAATGCCGTGCTGCTGGTGGTCGCGCTGGTCGGGATGCTGGTCGACGACCGGACCATCGCCGGGTCCACCGCGTGGTTCAAGCCGGCCAAGTTCGCGATGTCGTTCGTGCTCTACAGCGTCGCGCTGGCGTGGTTGATCTCGTTGCGGCCCAAGCCTTCTCGGCTCACCTCGTGGACGGCCACGGTCATCGTCACCGCCGGAGTGATCGAGATGGTGATCATCGTGGGGCAGGTGGTGCGTGGCGAGCGCAGCCATTTCAATATGACCAACACGTTCGACTCGGTGCTGTGGGTGATCATGTCGGCCACCATCGTGGTGCTGTTCCTGGCCACCTTGGTGATCGCGGTCGGCCTGTCGCGCAGTCGAATCGGCGATGCCGCGATCACCTGGTCGATCCGACTGGGGCTTGCCATCTCGCTGGTCGGCTTGGCGCTGGGCAATCTGATGCCGCAGCAAGAATCCGGGGTCGAGGGGATCGCGGGCGCGCATACCGTCGGCGCACCCGACGGGACGCCGGGAATGCCGTTGACCGGGTGGAGCACCACCGACGGTGACCTGCGAATTCCGCACTTCGTCGGCATGCACGCGCTGCAGTTGCTGCCGTTGTTCGCGGCGCTGCTGGTGGTGCTCGCGCCACGGATTCCGTTGCTGCGGGAGGTGCGGGTTCGGCTGGGGTTGATCATCACCGCGTCGGCGGGGTACGCGGCGCTGGTCGCGCTGGTCACCTGGCAGGCGCTGCGTGGTCAGCCGTTGATCCACCCTGATCAGGCCACGCTGACTGCTGCGGCCGTGATCGTCACCGGAGTCGTTGTCGGAGTGTTGATCTCGGTCGCGAGCGCGGTCGGTGTTCGAAAGGCGGCCACCGCATGAGCACGCTGTTCGATCTGGTCTTCTATGTCACGGTGCCGTTCTGGGCGTTGATGATCTTCGCTCCGACCTGGCGCTGGACCCGCACCATAATCTCGTCGCCGTGGATTGTGTTGGTGCCCTTGGTGATCTGGGCGATTGTGGCGATCCCGGTCCTCGGACCGATCTGGTCGTTGGTCACCTCGCCGTCGCTGGACGCGATCACCGACGCCGCCGCGGATCCCGCCGTGCTCACCGCCCTGTGGGCGCAGATCATCGCCTGGGATCTGTTCCTGGGGCGGTGGATCTACCTCGACAGTCGGGAACGCGCCGTGCACCCGCTGCTGATGGGGCCGGTGCTGGTCGGCACGATTCTGTTGTCGCCCATCGTGTTTCCGATCTACCTGCTGATCCGCGAATTCGCTCGGCGATCGACACCGAGTGCTCCTGCGACACAAGGTGTTCCGGTCAGTACCTGAAAAGTGGCCAGATCGCCGACCCCGCGGGTCGGGACGTGAGCCGGACTTCCGAGTCCGGCTCACGTCTGCGAGTGGCTCAGCCCTCGTCGAAAGTCGTATCGCGCGAAACCTTTTCCCAGGCGAGTACATCCGCACGCACGGCATCGAGATGATCGAGCACGGCATCCACCGAGTCCGAGCCCAACGGCAGGCGCAACGGCGTCTTCTCCGCGGCCAGTGCCGCGCGAATCGCGGCAGCGGCCTTGGCAGGGTCGCCGGGCTGGGTGCCGTCGCCGCCCTCGACCATGCGCCGAGTGGCACCCGCGGTCTCGGCGTAGACATCGGACTCGGGACTGAACGCTGCCGCACCCGGCCCGAACAGCCCCGTGCGGAAGGCGCCCGGTTCCACGATCAACACCTTGATCCCGAACGGTTCCACCTCGGCGGCCAACGCCTCTGACAGCCCTTCCAGCGCGAATTTCGTCGCGCTGTACGCGGAGAACCCGGCGAACGACAGCTGCCCGCCGACACTGCTCATCTGCACGATCGCACCGCCGCGCTGTTCGCGCATGTGCGGCAGGACCGCGCGGGTCAGCGCGGCGGGGCCGAACAGGTGCAGGTCGAACAGGGCACGCAGTTCGGCCTCGGTGGTCTCCTCGACGGCACCGACATGCGTGCGGCCCGCGTTGTTGACCAGTACGTCGATGCGGCCGTGCCGGGCCACGACATCGGCCACGACCTCGTCGATCCGCGCGATGTCGGTGACATCCAGGGCGATCGCCTCGAGCTGATCGGGGTGCGCGGCGACCAGATCGTCGAGGGCGGCGGTGCGGCGGGCGACGGCGACGACGATGTCGCCCGCGTCGATCGCCGCCTGCGCGATGGCCCGGCCGAAGCCGCTGCTCGCACCGGTGACCAGCCAGATCTGCGGGACGCTCATCAGGTTCTCCTTGTGTCCGTTGAGGTTTCGTCTTCGATCCTGCCGCCGCGTCGACGTGCCGTCCAAGACCCTGTGTGATAACCATCAGTTATGGATGTGCACGGGCGAGACCTGCGGTACTTCGTCGCGGTGGCCGACCACCTGAGCTTCACCGCCGCCGCCGAAGCCCTGTACATCTCGCAGCCCGCGCTGAGCAAACAGATCCGTTCACTCGAAAGACAGGTGGGTGCTGAGCTTTTCGTGCGAGACTCGCGCACGGTCGCGCTGAGTCCCGTCGGCACCGCGCTGTTGCCGCACGCGCTGCGGCTGCTCGCGACCTGGGAAATGGCCGAGCTCGCCGTAGAGTCGGCCAAAGCCGCCCAGGGAGCCGCGCTGGCGATCGGCATCAGCACCAGCCCCGGACGTGGACTGCTCCCCGCCGTACGCTCCCGCTTCACCACCGCCTTCCCCGACGCGAAACCGGTGCTGCGCCTGGTGGGTTGGGACGATCCGACCGCGGGACTGGCCGACGAATCCGCCGACGTCGCGTTCGTGTGGCTGCCGCTGAACGACAGCGACCGCTACCACTGCCTCGTGGTCGCGACCGAACCCCGCGTTGTCGCCCTGCCGCAGTCGCACCACCTCGCCGACTGCGAGCACCTCGACTTCACCGACCTGCTCGACGAACCCTTCCTCGCGCTCCCGACTTCGGCGGGCGTGCTGCGCGACTACTGGCTCGCCCTGGACGCACGCGCAGGCCGCGCCCCGATCATCGGCGCCGAGGTGTCCAGCACCGAGGAAACCTACGAGGCACTGGTCAACGGCGACGGCATCGTGCTGCTCGCCACCGGCAACGCGCCGCTGGTGACCCGCGACGGCGTGGTGACCAGGCCCGTACACGGCGTGCCCCCGTGCGAACTGGCATTGGCCTGGCGGCGCGACGACAAGCGCCCACTGGTGCGCGGCTATGCGCAGGCGTGCGCGCTCGTCGTCGGCGAGGGGGCGCCTACAACGGCATGAGGTGGTGTTTGCACGGCGCTTGCTCGACGTGCTTGTCGCCCAACAGCCGCAACGCCTTTCGCAGTTCCAGCCGGGTACTGGACGGCTCGATGACCGCGTCGATGTACCCGCGCTCGGCGGCGATCCACGGGGTCGCGATCGCGGCATTGTAGAAATCGACCATCTGCTGCCGCACCGCAGGCCGTTGCGCCTCCGGGACGGCCGCGAGTTGCTTGCGCTGCGTCAAACCCACCGCGGCCTCCGCGCCCATCACCGCGATCCGCGCGGTCGGCCAGGCCAGATTGATATCGCCGCCCAGTTGCTTGCAGCCCATCACCGCATATCCGCCGCCGTACGCCTTGCGCACCACCACGGTCACGATCGGGACCGTGGCCTCGACCACCGCGTAGAAGAACCGGCCACCGCGTTTGATGACACCGATCTTCTCCTCCTCGACACCGGGCAGCACGCCCGGCGTGTCGACGATGAACACCAGCGGAATGTCGAACGCGTCGCACAGGCGGATGAAATGCGCGGCCTTGTCCGAACACCGTGCGTCGATCGCGCCACTGGACACCAGCGGTTGATTGGCGATCACGCCGACACTGCGCCCGTCGATCCTGGCGAACCCGGTGATCAGGTTGCGGGCGGCGCCGTCGCCGATCTCGTGGAATTCCCCGTCGTCGAAGATCCGCAGCAGCACGTCGTACATGTCGTACCCGGTGCGGTCGGAATCGGGGATGAGCGTGTCGAGTTCACGATCGGACTCGGTGAGTTCCGGTTCCAGACCCGGGTTCACCAGCGGCGCCCGCTCGAAACAGTTCGACGGCATGAAACTCAAATACGTGCGCACCCACTCGAACGCGGCCTTCTCATCCGCGGCCACGTGATGGATATTGCCGTTGTGCGCCTGGTTGAACGCGCCGCCCAGCTCGTCGAGGGTGACCTCTTCGCCGGTGGTCTCGCGAATGACCTCGGGCCCGGTCACGAACATGTACGCCGACTCGGTCGCCACCAGCACATCGGTGTTGATCGGCGAATACACCGCGCCCGCAGCACATTTGCCCAACATCACCGACACCTGCGGCACCACCCCCGACAGCCGCCGCTGCCGCCTGCTCATCTCCGCGTACCAGGCCAGCGACGTCACCGCGTCCTGCACCCGCGCGCCGCCGGAGTCGTTGATCGCCACGAACGGGCACCCGATATCGGCCGCGCGATCCATGGCCATGGCGACCTTGCGCCCGAACATCTCACCCACCGAACCGCCGAACACGGTCTGGTCGTGGGCGATCACCACCACCGGCCGCCCATCGATGCGCCCGTGCCCGGTCACCACACCGTCGCCATACAGCGCGTCGGCCGCACCGGGCTGCTTCACCAGGGCGCCGATTTCGATGAAACTGTGCTGGTCCAGCAGTATTTCGATGCGTTCGCGCGGACTCGGAATTCCTTTCGCCGCCCGCTTGGCGACCCCCGCACCCCCCGCCGGTTCCCGCGCCGCCGCCAGATTGTCCCGCAGCTCTTGCAGTTTCGCAGCAGTCGTCGACTCCACCACGCACGCCCTTCCCTCGTCCTGGTCGAGCTCTCCTTCATCGGTTAGCCACAGCGTAACCCGACGGTGTGACAGCAATCACCGGCACCGCGATCCTGTCGCCGCGGTGTGCTCACGAATCGCGGTCCGGGTCCGATTCGTGGGAGCCGAAGGCAAGGCGGAATTGGCCGAGCAGCACCTTGGCGGCGGGGCTCAGGGGGCGGTCGATGCGCCAGGCCAGGGCCAGTCGACCGTGGATCGCCGGCTCGACGATGTCGAGGGTTCGGACGCCGAAGGCGGTGGCCTCGGCCGGTGTCAGGGCCGGGACGATGGCGGTGCCCAGACCACGGGCGGCGAGTTCGAGCAGCAACGGGGGAGCGGCGGCTTCGAAAGCGACAGTCGGCGTGAAACCTGCTGCGGCACAGGACTGTTCGAACACACCGCGGATGCCGGTGCCCTTCGTGAGGCAGATCAACCGGCGGTCGACCAAGGACGCCAAAGCGATCGTGCCCGCGGACTCCGCCGGATCGATCGGTGCGTCGGAGGCGACAGCGGCGACCAACGGCGTCTGCAGAACCACCTGGACACCGAGGCCGGAACCCAGTGGCGCACCGGTCAATCCGGTCAGGGCGATGTCGAGCTCATCGTGTTCGACTGCGGCCAGCATCTTTTCGGCCGTGTCCTCGGTGAGACTGATCCCGACCTGCGGATGATCATGGTGAAAATCGGCCAACACCCCCGCGACATCGAACGTCTCCGACGCGGCCCCCGAGATCATGCCCACCCGAACATGCCCCCGCAGCAACCCGGTGAACTCCTGCACCGTGTCCCCGATCCGCTCCGCGGCGACCAACGCGGCCCGCGCGTGCTCGAGCACCGCGGCACCGACCTCGGTGAGCGTCACCGCGCGAGCACCCCGATCGAGAAGACGCTGCCCGAGTTCACGTTCGAGCTGCCGGATCTGGGTGCTGAGCCCCGGCTGCGTCAAGTGCAACCGCTCCGCCGCCTTCGTGAACCCGCCCTCGTCGACGACCGTCACGAAATACCGCAGCTGCCGCAATTCCATAACTGTTGATTATAGGGAGTAGAAGATCTATCTCTTGGACTTATCGCACGAGCCCGCGCAGAGTCGAAGGCATGACGAATACCGCACTGCAGTCGAACTTCGCCGGGCCCGTGTTCACTCCGGGCGATGCCGGATATGCCGAGGAAGTCGCCGGGTTTCAAACCGCGTACACCCACCGTCCGGCGTTCGTGGTCGGCGCCCTGCACGCCGAGGATGTGCGGGCGGCGGTGGAATTCGCTGGAAGGCAAGGGCTTCCGGTTGCCGTGCAGGCGACGGGGCACGGGTTATCGGTGGCCGTCGAAGGTGGAGTGCTCATCACGACCGGGCGGATGGCCGGCATCGTCATCGATCCGGGGGCGCGGATCGCGCGCGTGGGTGCCGGTGTGCGGGCGGGAGCGTTGGTCGAGGCTGCCGCTCGGTACGGGTTGGCGCCGTTGAACGGGTCGTCGCCTTCGGTGGGGGTGGTGGGGTATGTGCTCGGGGGTGGGATGGGGTTGTTGGCGCGCGAATTCGGTTATGCCGCAGATCATGTGCGGTCCATCGACCTGGTGACCGCTGACGGCAGAATGCGCACGCTGCACCCGGAAGACGAATTGTTCGGGGCGGTACTGGGTTCGGGCGGCAACTTCGGGGTGGTGACCGGACTGGAACTGGACTTGATGCCCGTCGCCGAAATCTATGGCGGGCAACTGGTTTTCGACACACCGCTGGTCGACGCTGCCCTGGAAACGTGGCGTCGGTGGACCGTCGCCGTGCCGAGCGCGCTGACCTCCACGATCGCGGTGGTGACCTACCCCGACATCCCGCCGGTCCCGGAATCGTTGCGTGGCCGCCACATTGCCTCGATCCGGATCGCCTTCGACGGGTCGGACGAGGACGGCGAACGATTGGTGGCCCCGCTGCGCGCGATCGGGGATCGGCTGCGCGACGACCTGCGCACCATGCCCTACGCCGAATCGCACACCATTCACAGCGACCCGCCCTTCCCGCACGCCTACGCCGCGACCAACGCGCTGCTGTCGGAGCTGACCCCGCAGGCGCTGGCCGCGCTGCGAGCTCTGACCGCTCCCGGCGGACCGGTTTCCGCGGTGATCGACATCCGCCACCTCGGCGCGGCGCTGCGCCACGGCGGGCCCGCCTCGATCGACCATCGCGACGCCGAATACATCGTGCGGGTGATCACCGATCCGGGCGAGGCAGACGCTGCGCCCGAAAGGCTGGCGATGGTACGAAATACCTTGGCGCCGTGGACAATCGGACACAACCTTGCCTTCCTCTACGGTGCGGGCGGAGCTGCCGACCCGGCCCAAACCGCCGCCGGATACTCGCCCGACACCTACCGATGGCTGGCATCGGCGAAAGCGAAGTACGACCCGCACAACATGTTCCGTGCCAACCGCAACATCGTTCCGGCCACCTGAGATCCATTGCCGAGCTCGGAGACATCTACTATCGTGGTGATATCACTGAGATATCGGAGGATGTCATGGAGCTACGGTCCGCGTTCCGCGTCAACGGGTTCGTTGTGTTACTGGGGTGGCTGGTGTTCATCGTGCTGTTCGGGGTCGCCACCGTCCTCGCGTTCATCTCCGCCACCGAGCACGGCGGTGGCGCACTCGCCTGGGCCGGTGCGATCGCGGCCGTCGTCGCGATGCTGGTCGTGTCGTTGCTCGCCACCGGGCTGACCATCGTCAACCCCAACGAGGCCAAGGTCGTCACCTTCTTCGGCCGGTACATCGGCTCGGTCAGCGACCCCGGCTTCTTCTCGGTGGTCCCCCTGGCCGACCGCAAATCCATCTCCCTGCGGGTGCGCAACTTCGAAACCCAGAAGCTCAAGGTCAACGACGCCGACGGCAACCCCGTCGAGATCGCGGCCGTGGTCGTCTACAAGGTCGTCGACAGTTTCAAAGCCGCCTTCGCCGTAGACGATTACGAGGAATACGTCGCCACCCAGTCCGAAGCCGCCGTGCGCCACCTCGCCACCACCCACCCCTACGACGCCCACGACGCCACCCGCACCAGCCTGCGCGACGGCGCCGAGGTAGCTGAAGAACTCACCGTCGAACTGGGCGAACGCACCCTCACCGCCGGCATCGAAGTCATCGAAGCCCGCATCACCCACCTGGCCTACGCCCCCGAAATCGCCCAGGCCATGCTCGTACGCCAACAGGCCGCCCAGGTCGTGGCTGCCCGCACCCAGATCGTCGAAGGCGCCGTCGGCATGGTCGCGCTGGCCCTGGACCGCCTCGCCGAACAGGGCACCGTCGAACTCGACGAGGAACGCAAAGCCAACATGGTCTCCAACCTGCTGGTGGTCCTGTGCGGCGACCGCGCCGTCCAACCCGTGGTCAACACCGGATCCCTCTACGCCTGAGCCACCCCATGACCCCGCCGAAGAAGGACCCCAAAAAGATCCTGCTGCGGCTCGACCCGGCCGTCCACGAAGCCCTGGCCAAGTGGGCGGCCGACGACCTACGCAGCGTCAACTCCCAAATCGAATACGCCCTCCGCCTCGCCCTGGAACAGGCGGGCCGAAAACCCAAGCGCGACTAGCGGATCAGCCGACGCCGAGCACGCGCGACAGCAGACGCTGGCGGGTTCGGGTGTCGGACTTGGCGAGCACGGCTTTGACGTGGTCGTTGATCGTGTGTTCGGACAGGAACAGTTCGGCCGCCAGTTCGTGGGAGTCCAGGCCGGTCGCCAGCAGGGTCAGGACCTGGGATTCTCGGGTGGACAGGGCGTGGGCTCGGGCGAACAGATCGAGGCGTTCGATGGCGGTGCTCGGCTCGAGGGCTACGGCGATGTCGGTGCCGAGACGGTCGGCTTTCACGGTCAGCCAGCGGTTGCCGCCCAGGTGGACGCGGGAGGTGGCGGGGCCGAGCGGGGTACCCGCCTCTATGGCGAGCACGGCGGCGGCCGCGTTGTAGACCGAGGCGGGCACCGGTGGGATCGGTTCGTCCGGGGGGAGCAGGCGCAGCAGGGAATCGGCGGCGGCGGCGGTCTGGGACCGCACCCGCAAGGTGTTGTCGACGAGCACGACAGCGGGGCCCAACCGAAGTCCAGGCCGGGCACATCGGCCAGCGGTGCCGTCGCGACCGCGGTGACGGGGTCGGTGAGCGCGAAGACATGACCGGTGAACGGGATCGTCGTGCGGATCTCGGCCAGGACGAGTTCGCGCAGTCGTTTGGCGGAGTGCGCGGTCTGGCACACACGGCCGATCCGGTCGGCCAAAGAACTCGGCACCCGTCCAGCCTACGGCGGAAAACCCCCCAGGATCAGGGATGTCGGTAGTACCCGTGACCGGCCGATGATCGAGGTACCCCATCGGCACGGCTACGGAGGCCATCATGACCGTCACCCTGCACATCGACAACACCGTTCGCGACTACGACGAGTGGAAGTCCGCGTTCGACCAGTACGAGCGGTTCCGCGCCGACAACGGCGTGCGCACCTATCGCGTCGGTCGCGTCGACGGCACCCCGGAACGGATCCTGGTCGACCTCGATTTCGACGACCGCCCCACCGCCGAGGCGTTTCGCACCGCCCTGGCCACCGTGTTGGCCACCCCGCGCAGCCGCGCAATGGTGACCAGTCACCAATCCTGGCTCGTCGACTTGGTCGAGGAGCGCGTACCTGCCTGATCGACGCGCCAAACGACCCAGCGGCACAACCGAACTCGACACCGCCGGTAAATTGGTTCGGTGCCCATCTCGTTCGACATTCCTGGAATGCAACAGTTGGACGACACGACCTGGGGGAATCCGGCCACTCGTGACGTCGTCGCGTTGAACTATGTCAACGGCGCGCCCGATCTGCCCGCGCGACTGGATGACCTGAAGCGACTGCGCCGGCGGCTGTCGGAGCACCACGCGCGCACCGGATGCCTGATCGAGGCGTTCGTGGTGTGGGTGGATCGGTTGCCCGCGTTGTTACGGGTGGAGAAGACGCAAATGCCCGGGCCGCGGGGGGAATTGGTGTTCGCGGCATCGATCGTGGTGCCCAAGGATCGGTGTTCGGCGGTGTTCCAGATCATCTGCCCGGAGACCGGGGTGCCGGGGGCGCGGGAGACCGCGGTGGGGCGGCGGTTCCGGCGCGACCAGATGACGCCGCCGCACCCGTACGCGCCCGGCCTGCGCGGGCGGTTGCCCTATCTGCTGTCCGACGACGTCCGCTTCGACGCCGAATTCCCCCAGCACGCGCTGACCAGGGCCCGCCGCTGGGTCGCCGACACGGTGCCCAGCGTGCGGGTCGACCCGTCGTTCGCGGCGCTGCCGCCGTTCTAGGGCTTCTCGGCGATGAAGATGGCGGTGCCGGGGAAGATCTGCCCGCGCAGCGGCGACCACTGACCCCATTCGCGATCGAGCCACTCCGGCCAATCCGGTTCGACGATGTCGACCAGGTGCAGGCCGGCGCCGACGATCTCGCGGACCCGGTCACCGATCGTGCGATGGTGCTCGGCGTAGGTCGGCACGCCGTCGGCGTCCACCTCTACATAAGGAGTCCGGTCGAAGTAGGGGATCGTGGCCGTCAGCCCGGCCTCGCCCGGATCATCGGGGAAAATCCAGCGCATCGGATGGTTCACCGAGAACACCCAGCGCCCACCGGGCCGCAGAACTCGCGCCACCTCGCGCATCACCAACGCCGAATCGGCCACGAACGGCACCCCGCCGAACGCCGAACAGGCCAGATCGAACGACGCGTCCGCGAACGGCAACGCCTCGGCCCCGGCCTGAACCAGCGGAACCCGCGGCCCACCCAGCTCCATCGCGGCCACGCCACGCTCGAGCATCCCCCTCGACACATCCAGCCCGACCGGCAACGCCCCGTGCCCGGCCAACCACCGCGAACACGGCGCCGAACCACAGCCGATCTCGAGCACGGTCTTGCCGACGATGTCACCGAGAAACCCCATGTCACCCTCGTGCAGCCCCTCCGGACACCACACGAACTCACCACCGGGGGAGTCCACCCCGAGGAAGTCGGCGTGCGTCTGGTGATACTGCTCGGCATCGGCGTCCCACCAGCGCCGATTCGCCCGCTCGCTGTCGCGCGAGTCGATCTTGGTACGGGCGATCGCTGAAGTACCCAGCAGCGCGTTGGCCTGCGCGTGGCGTTCGTCGTCGGACACGGCCCAAGCCTAGCGAGGCCCGAGACGGCCGATTCGACCGCCGAACCCGAACGAATCGCCGTACGATTCAGGCGAAGTAGCAAGGTTCGGGGGATCGCGTGATGACCAGTCAACCGCTGTCGACCAACGCGACCCTGGCCGCGCGGATTCACGCCGTAGCCGAGCGGGCGGGTCTCGGCGCGCAAAGGTCCATACACCGGGCCGCGCCCCCGTCGCTGTGGCGCATCGCGAAGTTCGCCCTGCCGTTCATCGCGCTCGGCGCGTTGGCGATCTACCTGTACTTATACGGCCCCGAGGGCTCGTTCTGGGTGATGGGGTTGTTCTTGATGACACCCTGGCTGGCCTGTGGCGCCGTGGTCGTCACCCTGGGGTATCGGCGCCTGACCTATGGGTCGAAATCACGACTGGACCTGTTCGACCATGGCGTCGTGCACTGCCTGCGAGGTCAGCCCCGAGCGGTTCGGTACGACGCGACCCGACTGTTCGAGCGGACCCAGCCACGACGGCACTCGACGACGGGGGAGAAGGTCGTCACCCTCACTCTCACCGGCAGCGATGGCGACGAGATCGAGGTGACCGAGATGTACGAAGGTCAGCGAGCATGGGCGCCCGCCATCCGGGCCGCGGTGTTGGTCAGTCAACTGCCGACCGCCCTCGCGACGATCGAATCGGGCCGTCGGGTGGAGTTCGGGGATCTGTGGCTGACCGCGACCGAGGTCGGCGACCGCAAGAAACGAGTGCCCATCGCCGAGCTCACGGCGACGTCGGTAATCCTCGACGACATCCTCTTCATCGAGGCCGGCCGGCGGAAGTTGAACGGCTCGGTCATCAGCAAGACGCCCAACTACGTGGTGTTCCGTGCCCTGCTCAACCACTTGCACGGCGGCCCGATCTAGCGGTCGCGCGTCGTGTCGGTGTGGCGTGGGGGGTGGTTTGCCCGTGTCCGCGACGGTCGCGTACGCTGATGCACGCTGAGTTGATCTAGCGGCAAGTGCGGCGGTCCGTGCGATACTTACCCGTATCCCTATCGTCGCATCATCGCGGTGATCTCGCAGCGTACCGAAAGTTCCAATGTCCGCAACCGACCACAATCCGTCCGGAGCAAACCCACATATGCCCACCACCGTCACCTCGCCGCAGGTAGCCATTAACGACATTGGCTCCGCCGAGGACTTCCTGGCCGCCATCGACGCAACGATCAAGTACTTCAACGATGGCGACATCGTCGAAGGCACCATCGTCAAGGTCGATCGTGACGAGGTCCTGCTGGACATCGGTTACAAAACCGAAGGCGTCATCCCCTCCCGCGAGCTCTCCATCAAGCACGACGTCGACCCCAACGAGGTCGTTTCCGTGGGCGACGCGGTCGAGGCCCTGGTCCTCACCAAGGAGGACAAGGAAGGCCGCCTGATCCTGTCCAAGAAGCGGGCGCAGTACGAGCGCGCGTGGGGCACGATCGAGGAGCTCAAGGAGAAGGACGAGGCCGTCAAGGGCACCGTCATCGAGGTCGTCAAGGGCGGCCTGATCCTCGACATCGGCCTCCGTGGCTTCCTGCCCGCCTCGCTCGTCGAGATGCGTCGTGTCCGCGACCTCCAGCCGTACGTCGGCAAGGAGATCGAGGCCAAGATCATCGAGCTCGACAAGAACCGCAACAACGTGGTTCTGTCGCGTCGCGCCTGGCTCGAGCAGACCCAGTCCGAGGTTCGCTCCGAGTTCCTGCACCAGCTCCAGAAGGGCCAGGTCCGCAAGGGCGTCGTGTCCTCCATCGTCAACTTCGGTGCCTTCGTGGACCTGGGTGGCGTCGACGGCCTGGTGCACGTCTCCGAGCTCTCTTGGAAGCACATCGACCACCCGTCCGAGGTTGTCGAGGTCGGCAACGAGGTCACCGTCGAGGTTCTCGACGTCGATCTGGACCGCGAGCGCGTCTCCCTGTCGCTCAAGGCGACCCAGGAAGACCCGTGGCGTCAGTTCGCCCGGACCCACGCGATCGGTCAGATCGTGCCCGGCAAGGTCACCAAGCTGGTTCCCTTCGGTGCCTTCGTGCGCGTCGAAGAGGGCATCGAGGGCCTGGTCCACATCTCCGAGCTGGCCGAGCGCCACGTCGAGGTCCCGGACCAGGTTGTGGCCGTCGGCGACGACGCCATGGTCAAGGTCATCGACATCGACCTCGAGCGTCGTCGTATCTCGCTGTCGCTGAAGCAGGCGAACGAGGACTACAACGCCGAGTTCGACCCGTCGAAGTACGGCATGGCCGACAGCTACGACGATGCGGGCAACTACATCTTCCCCGAAGGCTTCGACCCCGACACCAACGAGTGGCTCGACGGGTTCGACAAGCAGCGTGAAGAGTGGGAAGGCCGTTACGCCGAGGCCGAGCGTCGCCACAAGATGCACACTGCTCAGATGGAGAAGATGGCAGCCGACGCTGCCGCCGAGGCCGCCGCTGGTGGTCCCGTCGCGGGCAACTACTCCTCCGAGACCGGTGGCGCCGCTCCTGCGTCCACCTCCGGTCCGGCCGAGACCACGGGCGGCTCGCTGGCCAGCGATGCCCAGCTCGCGGCTCTGCGGGAGAAGCTCTCCGGCAACGCCTGATTCAGGCACAAGCAATAAACCGAAGGCCCCGATCCGATTGGATCGGGGCCTTCGGCCTTTGTGTCAAGAAGCGTGCGGTCGGATCAGTTAGCGGCGGCGGCGGGTGCCCAATACACCGAGGCCAGGTACGGACGTTTGCGCATCGCGGCGAAACTGTGTCGGGCGGGGGAGAGCAGGGCACTGAACCAGGACCGGCGGTACTGAGCCAAAGTCGTTGCCACCGCGGGGTATTCGATGCAGTGCACACCGCCCGGCATACCGAGGCGGTGGCGAGCCGTCCGCTGATTCCTGGTACCCATGATCATCCCGTCGGTAGTCGTGCGGCCTTGACGCCTGGGCCGAAGATTAATCCACGCGACGCGCCCGAGTGGGGACCTGCGCCGTTGTGCGCGTGGGCGTGTCGAGGTAGGTGCCCCGGCGTGGGCGGCGGGATGCGAGACTGGGGACCATGTTGCGGATCGGCCTCACCGGAGGCATGGGAGCGGGTAAATCCACAGTGGCGCGGGCCCTGGTCGACCTCGGGGCGGTGCTCATCGACGCCGACGCGATCGCCCGCGAAGTCGTCGCGCCCGGCACCCCCGGACTGGCCGCGCTGGTCGAGGCCTTCGGCGAGCAGATCCTGTGCGCCGACGGCAGTCTGGACCGGCCCGCGCTGGCAGCTGTCGCCTTCGCCGACGATGTATCGCGCGGCAAACTCAACGCCATCACACACCCGCTGGTCGGCGCCCGCACCGCGGAGCTGATCGGTGACGCCGCCGCCGATGCCATTGTGGTGCAGGATATTCCGCTGCTGGTGGAGAACGGGCTCGCGCCGCTGATGCAGCTGGTGGTGGTGGTCGGCGCCGAAGAACAGACCCGGCTGCGCAGGCTGGTCGAGCATCGCGGGGTCGACGAAGCCGACGCGCGCGCCAGGATCGCCGCGCAGGCCACCGACGATCAGCGACGCGCGGTGGCCGATGTGTGGCTGGACAACAACGGCGCACCGGAAGTGATCCAGGCGCAGGTGCGGAACCTGTGGGAACAGCGGTTGGTGCCCTTCGAACGCAACCAGCGCGACGGTGTGCGCGCACGCGCGGCGTACGAACTGGTCACCGACCCGGAATGGGATGTGCAGGCGCGCAGGCTCATCGCCCGGTTGCACCTGGCCTGCGGGGCCGCCGCGGTGCGCATCGATCACGTCGGCTCGACCGCGGTGCACGGCCTGCCCGCCAAGGACATCATCGACATCCAGGTCACGGTGCCCGATCTGGCGACCGCCGAATCGCTGACCGGCACACTGACCGCGGCCGGTTTCCCGCTGGCGGCAAACGTGACCCACGACAATCCCAAGCCGGGCCCCGACGATCCCGACGGCACCGACCTGGACCTGTGGGGAAAACGCCTGCACGGCAACGCTGATCCCGGCCGACCCGCCAATATCCATCTGCGCGTACAGGATTCACCGGGACAGCGGTTCGCCCTGGACCTGCGCGATTGGCTGCGCGCCGACGACAGCGCGCGTGCCGAGTACCTGGCGGTCAAGCGCGGCGCCGAACTCGCGGCGGCCGGACTGGACGTCGACGCGGCCGGTGCAGCCTATTACGGTGTCAAGGAGCCGTGGTTCGACGCGGTGTATCCGGTGGTGACCCAGTGGGCTCGCGCCCGCGCGTGAACCACCCGCACATCTGTTAAACATCAATGTTTCGGAAAACGTCCGCACGCGTCGCGCGCTGTGTAAGTTGTGCGAAGTCACTAAACGGTGACTCGATTCACAGGGGAAGTTGTAGCGCGTATGACAACACAACACCGTCAGTTCGGCCGTGCGGGCTTCGGCATCACCGCCCTCGGTGCCGTCGCCGCCAGCATCGTGCTGGCCGCTCCGCAGGCCTCGGCCTGGGTGGGCAACCTCGGCGTGGCCGGAACCGACCACAAGGTCGGTTGTAGCTACAAGCTGACCGCCGCGGTCGAGGTGGACCGGCTGACCTCGGTGAAGTTCACCGACAACGGCGTGGACATCCCGGGCAGCCCGGTGTCGCCGTCGGTGCTGTCGGGCACGGTGAGCATCACCTGGGAGCCGACCACCGCGGGCCAGCACAAGCTCGAGGCGCGTCAGCTGCTGATCAGTGACTCGATCACGGTCACCGTCGGCGAAGCGGCTGCCACGGGCAGCGCGGGCTGCGGCGGCGGCCTCGCCGACCTGCTCGGCAACCTGTCCTGAGCTAGTACCTTCGCACCGCCCGGACCCCGCGTGGGTTCGGGCGGTGCGTCGTTTCAGCGCCAGGTCAGGTTCATGCCGAGGGTGGCCAGCCAGTCCTCGAAGCTGTAGTTGTGCGCGGCGATGCCGTCCACCGCGGCGGTCGCGTGTTCGATCGCGGCCTGGCAGTCCGCGGTGTCGAGCAGGCCGGTGGAATGCGCGACCAGCAATTCGTCCACGTCCACGAGCCGGACATCGCGGTGGGTGCGCACCAACAGGTCCAGGTAGTGATCGACCCCACGGATCAGCGTGGGCGACTCCCAGGTGAACGAGCCGACGTCGACGTAGACGTCCTGCCACTGCTCCACGCCCGGGTTGTAGTGCAGCTTCGACGCCCGCAGCGACAGTTCCGGCAGCACCCACGACTCGAGGTAGTGGAAGCTCGCGTGATCGGAGTGGCGACCCATATACAGCCCCCACGGCAGTTCCCGGTAGATCTCCACCGGTCGCACGAAGCCCTTGGGGTCGGTGTTGGTCCGTGCGGCGACGTCGAAGTACTCGACCTTCGGTGGATGCACGGTGGCTGCCTGCGTCATGAGCGCAGAATCTACCGGCTGACCGCCCGTGTAGCGCGCCCGGTGAGTGCGGGGGAATCGTCGGCACTCAGAATGTGTCAGTGGTCGCGCCTAAGCTTGGTCCATGGCATTCGCAACCGAGATCCCGGCGGAAGGGTACGAAGAGCGGGGTCACCCGATCGCCCATTCCGAGCACCGTCCTGTCGGCGACATCGAGCGCGCGGGCAACAAGTTCGAGGTGGTCAGCGAGTACAAGCCCGCGGGCGACCAGCCCGCGGCCATCGCCGAGCTCGAAAAGCGGCTGAACGCGGGCGAGAAGGACGTAGTCCTGCTGGGTGCCACCGGTACCGGTAAATCCGCGACCACGGCCTGGCTGATCGAGAAGTTGCAGCGCCCCACTCTGGTGATGGCACCGAACAAGACCCTGGCCGCCCAGCTGGCCAACGAGTTGCGCGAGATGCTGCCCAACAACGCGGTCGAGTACTTCGTGTCGTACTACGACTACTACCAGCCCGAGGCGTACATCGCCCAGACCGATACCTACATCGAGAAGGACAGCTCGATCAACGACGATGTCGAGCGGCTGCGGCACTCGGCGACCTCGAGTCTGCTGTCGCGTCGCGATGTCGTGGTGGTCGCGTCGGTGTCGTGCATCTACGGCCTGGGCACCCCGCAGTCGTACCTGGATCGGTCGGTGCAACTGGAAGTCGGCGGCGAGATCGACCGCGACGCGCTGCTGCGTCTGCTGGTGGACGTGCAGTACACCCGCAACGACATGTCGTTCACCCGCGGCTCGTTCCGGGTGCGCGGCGACACCGTCGAGATCATCCCGTCCTACGAGGAGCTGGCGATCCGCATCGAGTTCTTCGGTGACGAGATCGAAGCGCTGTACTACCTGCACCCGCTCACCGGAGATGTTGTGCGACAGGTGGATTCGGCGCGAATCTTCCCCGCCACGCACTATGTCGCGGGACCCGAGCGGATGGAGCGCGCGGTCGCCGACATCGAGGCCGAACTGGCCGTGCGGCTCGAGGAACTGGAACGGCAGGGCAAGCTGCTCGAGGCGCAGCGGTTGCGGATGCGCACCGAGTACGACCTGGAGATGATCCGGCAGGTCGGGTTCTGCTCGGGCATCGAGAACTACTCACGGCACATCGACGGTCGACCGGCCGGTTCGGCGGGCGCGACGTTGATCGACTACTTCCCCGACGACTTCCTGTTGGTGATCGACGAATCGCATGTCACGGTGCCGCAGATCGGTGGCATGTTCGAAGCGGACATGTCGCGTAAGCGCAACCTGGTCGACTTCGGCTTCCGCCTACCGTCTGCCATCGACAACCGCCCGCTGACCTGGGAGGAGTTCGCCGGTCGGATCGGTCAGGCGGTGTATCTGTCGGCGACGCCGGGCAAGTACGAGCTTGGGCAGGTCGGTGGCGAGGTCGTCGAACAGGTCATCCGCCCGACCGGGTTGGTCGACCCGAAGATCGTGATCAAGCCGACCAAGGGTCAGATCGACGACCTGGTGCACGAGATCCGCGAACGGGCCGAACGCAACGAGCGCGTGCTGGTCACCACGTTGACCAAGAAGATGTCCGAGGACCTCACCGACTACCTGCTCGGTCTCGGCATCAAGGTTCGCTACCTGCACTCCGAGATCGACACCCTGCGCCGCGTGGAACTGCTGCGCGAACTGCGCCTGGGCGAATTCGACGTACTCGTGGGCATCAACCTGCTGCGCGAGGGCCTCGACCTGCCCGAGGTATCGCTGGTCGCGATCCTGGACGCCGACAAGGAAGGCTTCCTGCGATCGAGCACCAGCTTGATCCAGACCATCGGCCGCGCGGCCCGCAACGTGTCCGGCGAAGTGCACATGTACGCGGACAAGATCACCGACTCCATGCAGCACGCGATCGAGGAAACCGACCGTCGCCGCGCCAAACAGGTCGCCTACAACGAAGAACACGGCCTGGACCCGCAACCGCTGCGCAAGAAGATCGCCGACATCATGGACCAGGTGTATCGCGAGGCCGAAGACGAAGTGGCCGTGGGCGGTTCGGGCCGCAACGCCAGCCGCGGCCGCCGTGCGCAGGGCGAGCCGGGCCGCGCCAGTGCGGGTATCTACGCCGATCGCGACGTGAAGTCGATGCCGCGCGCCGAACTGGCCGCGCTGGTCACCGAACTCACCGCGCAGATGATGAACGCCGCGCGCGAACTGCAATTCGAGTTGGCGGGTCGATTACGCGACGAGATCGCCGACTTGAAGAAGGAGTTGCGCGGCATGGACGCCGCGGGGCTGAGCTGACGTTCGATGCCGACCCCGCGGCGCGGACCGTCAGCCCTGCTCCGCCATCCAGGCGGCGACGCGGCGGTCGTGAACTCGGCTATTTCGACCAGGGCCCGCGAATTCGCCGCCGAGATCGGATTGCCACCACTGGAATACGCCCGCACGGCACAGGCATTGCGGGCGATCCCCGCCGTCCGCGTCCAGACCCCAGAAATATGTGGTGTGAAGTATTGACGTTTCGGACAATGTCGAAAGGATCGCTCGATAGGGTCACCGCATTCGCAGCAGTCGCTGCTGCGTGGAGTAGTCAGGAAACCAACGGTGACAACAACTGTTTCTCGCACCCCTCGCGCCGCCGGTCTCGGGGCTGTGTTCGCTACCGCGCTGGCCGCGGCAGTGGTATTCGCGCCCAACGCGCACGCTTACTCCACGCCGGTGTTCGTCGCCGGAGATGATCATCGGGTCGGCTGCTCCTATCGCGGAGGGGCGTCCATTCCCGGATTGAGCTCCGGGTTCGCGGGATCGACGGTGCACTTCTACGACGACGGTGTCCTGATCGGCACCGGCGCGGTGCCCTCGTTCGCCGGCGATACGACAACCACGTGGTGGCCTGCCACCGCCGGCGCGCATCAGTTGACGGCCTTGCTCGGCACGTCCATCCCGCAGTGGCTCATTCCCGCCACGGTGACCGTGGATCCGTCGACCGGAACCGGAAGCGCCGCCTGTGGATTGCCCAGCTTTTCAGGGTGATGTGACCGAAGTCCCAGTCGCACAGCATCGTTGATCGTGTTGTGATAGGCCACAGTTTTGCCGGTAGCCGGACATGTTGTCGCAGGTACGTCTGTTTGCCGGTGGTCAGGATCGCGCGGACAGTGCACAGTGCGGTCGACACTCCCGATGTGATCTGTTGCGATTTCTGATAAATCGGCCCGAATTGGCGTTAGGGTCGAGCCGATTGCCGCGCTGACGCTCGATTCCCGAGTGCCGCAGTGGGGCACTGACCAGTTGGAGGAGAGATGACCGCCTACCGGACCATTGTCGTCGGTACTGATGGCTCGGATTCGTCGTACGTGGCAGTGGAAAAGGCCGCGGCTCTGGCCGGGGACGCGGACGCGACTCTCGTGCTGGCCTGCGCCTACTTCCCGACCGACGACCGCGATGTCGCAGCCGCCGCCGATGTGCTCAAGGACGAGGCCTACCAGGTCCGTGGCTCGGCCCCGACCAACGAGATCCTGATCGTCGCTCGGGAGAAGGCCATTGCCGCCGGTGCGAAGAACATCGTCGACCGCGCGATTGTCGGCGAGCCGGTCGATTCGCTGCTCGACCTCGTCAACGAGGTCAAGGCAGACCTGCTCGTGGTCGGTAACCGAGGCCTGAACACCCTCACCGGCCGCCTGCTGGGCTCCGTCCCCTCGGACGTGGCCCGCAAGTCCCGTTCGGACGTGCTGATCGTGCACACCGTACGGTAACCGCCTCCCCGCGCCTCTAGGCCAGACCTAGGTGGAAGTCGAGACCGTAGGCGGCTGGAGGTAGGGCGAGGGGAAGGTCGGCCAGTCCCCGGTGAGTTACCCATGTGCTCGCGAAATCAGGGGAGACTCGCACAAAGAGTGTGGCGTCGCGGATCAGCGCGACGCCACATTCTTTATGTGGCGAAGTGCGCGGCGAGGCTCTCGGGCAGCTTGTCGGTGTGCACGACGGACAGTCGCTGCGTGGCGCGCGTCAACGCGACGTACAGATCGTTGAGCCCGCGCGGTGACTCGTCCAGGATCGCCTGCGGCTCCACCAGATACACGCGGTCGAACTCGAGCCCCTTCGCATCGTGCACGGTGAGCACCTGCACGGATTCGCCTGCCAGCGAAGACAATTCGGGAACCAGGGCAGCAGGCGCGAGGACCGCGCCGGTGCCGGGACCGTGTTCCTCCTCGATCAACCGCGCCAACCGCCCCGCGACCTCGGCGGCCGAAACCTTATATGCGCGTGGGGGATTGCCGGTTTCACGCACCGAACGCGGCACCTGGGAACCGGGATCGATCGCGGCGAGCACATCGGCCGCCACTGCCATGATCTCGGCGGGCGTGCGGTAGTTGACCGTGAGCTCGGTGAGCTTCCACCGTTTGGCCACATAGGGTTCCAGCACCTGCTGCCACGACGACGCGCCCGCCGGGTCACCGGTCTGCGCCACGTCGCCGACCACGGTGATCCACCGATTGGGGATGCGCCGCATCACCATTCGCCACGCCATCTCCGAAAGTTCCTGTGCCTCATCGACGATCACGTGCCCGTAGGTCCAGGTGCGGTCGCCCGCGGCACGTTCGGCGGTGGTCTGCCGGTTGGTGAACTCCTGGCGCTGGGCCAGCTGGGAGGCGTCGATCAGGTCGTAGGCCATCAGGATCTCGGGGTCCAGTTCGTCCTCGATGTCCTGCGGTGCGGAACCGGTGAGGATGTCCAGTGCGTCCTGGGCTTCCTCGATCTGGGCCCGCCAGCGACGCCGTGACCGTTCGCGTTCCTCGGTGTCGTCCACGCCCAGCAGTTCGGCCAGTTCGTCGAGCAGCGGGGCGTCGGCCGCGCCGAAAGTGCCGTCGTCGGACCGCACCAGTTCCGCGCGATCTTCCGGGCTCAGTGTCTTGGCGGCGCGGTCGAGGCGCGCGGGGTCGGCGAGCAGATCGGCGAGCACGTCCTGGGGTGACAGCACCGGCCACAGCGCGCTGATCGCCGCCTGCACCTGCGGGTCGGCGCGCATCTCGTCGCCGATCTCGGTGAGGTCCGCGGAGCTGAGCAGGCTGGTCCCGCCCGACAGATCCGAACCCATCGTGGCGGCGAGCTGGTCGGTGAGCGCGTCGATCACCGACGACGCGAAGATCGGCCGGGCCAGGTTGTGCGGGCGCCGCGACGACCGCGCCCGGCCGCGCGCCCGGGTGGCGATCTTGCGATCCAGCAGCACCGGATAGCCGTCGAAGCTCAGCCGAATCGGTTCCGTGGGCACTTCCTGCCGGTCGCGCACCGCCTGCTTGAGCACCTCGAGCATGTCGAGGGAGCCCTTGATCTGTCCGGCGCGCAGCGAATCCTCGCGCACCGCCTTCACGCCCGGATACAGGTCGCCGATGGTCGACAGCAGCACACCGGTCTCACCGAGCGAGGGCAGCACCTGGCCGATGTAGTCGAGGAAGGTGGCGTTGGGGCCGATGATCAACACACCGGCCTTGGCCAGCTGCTGCCGGTAGGTGTAGAGCAGGAACGCCGCGCGATGCAGCGCGACCGCGGTCTTGCCCGTGCCCGGCCCACCCTGCACCACGAGCACGCTCTTGTGCTCGGACCGGATGATCGCGTCCTGCTCGCTCTGGATCGTTTCGACGATGTCGTTCATGTGCCCGGTGCGCGCGGCATTGAGCGCCGACAGCAGCGCGCTCTCGCCACCCACCCCGTCGTCGGTGCCGACCACCCCGTCGCGTTCGGCGGTGTCGAGATCGAGGTACTCGTCGTTGATCGCGGTCACCGAGCGGTTGCGCGAACGGATGTGCCTGCGCCGGGTGACGTTCTCGGGGTTGGCGGTGGTGGCCAGGTAGAACGGGCGGGCCAGGGGAGCGCGCCAGTCCAGCAGCAGCGGCTCGTAGTCGTTGTCCTCGTCGAGGATGCCGAGTCGACCGATGTAGCGCGCGTCGTCGTCGGTGTTCTCCAGGTCGATGCGGCCGAAGCACAGACCGTGCTCGGCGGCGTCGTATTTGGCCAGGTCCTCGTTGTAGAGCTGGCTGAACGACTCGCGCTCACTGCGCGCCTGCGGGGTGCCACCCGATTCCAGCAGCACCGTTTTCAGCCGGTTCTGGGCGTAGCCACGCATGGCGTCCAGGCGGTCGTAGAGCACCGAAAGGTGCTGCTGCTCCTGTTCGATCTCGCGGTTGTGCGCGCCGGGTGTGGCGGCGGCACGATCTTCGGCGAGGCGGTCGGGCAAAACAGGACTCCTTTATTCGCCGGCATGTCACCGCGTTGAGAACAGAGTTGTCGAGTCTACGTGTCCGCGGCAGCGTCGGGTGCTACCGGGAAGACTTCGTCGCCCAGGATCGGCGTGAAGTGCTCGACCACCGGGAAGGGCTCATAGAAGTGATGCAACAGCGCACGCCAGCGCAGATATTCCGGTGACTGTCGAAATCCCACGGTGTGGTCGGCCAACCGTTCCCACCGCACGAGCAGCAGGTACGTCTCGGGCCGTTCGACGCACCGCGACAACGACAATCCGCCGAAACCGGGCATCGCGGCGATGATCGGATACGCCTGCGCGAAGGCCGCTTCGAAGGCGGCGTCGGCACCGGGGCGAACGGGCAGCAGCGCGTGTTCGACGATCACGCCGACCAGTCTGTCAGGAGGCGTGGGTGTTGTTCGCGCGTCGATTCGCACCGAGACCCAGCTCACGGTGCGCCGACGGTTTGTCGCGGTACATCGCCAGGTCGGCGTCGTGCAGCACGGCCTCGGGGGTGCGGTTCTCGTGCGGGCCCAGTTCGGTGATGCCCACCGACGCGCTGACTTCCAGGCGATGGCCCTTGGCGATGATCGGCTCCGACATCGTGACCCGCAGCCGTTCCACCAGCGCGGGCAGATCGGCGCGATCGGGATGACCCGCGAGCAGTACCAGGAATTCGTCGCCGCCCAGCCGCCCGACCAGATCCTCGCTGCGCAACGCCTGCTGCAATCGCTGCGCCACGATCTGTAGGACCATGTCGCCGATGGCGTGCCCGAGGGTGTCGTTGATGGCCTTGAAACCGTCGAGGTCGATGAACAGCACCGTGGTGACCAGGGTGCCGCCCTCATCGGCCAGCGCCGCCGACAGCTGCGACAGGATCAGCGAACGGTTCGCCAACCCCGTGAGCGCGTCGTGGGTGGCCTGGTATTCGAGTTGGCGCCTGCTGGCCCGGAACGCGGTGATGTCGGCGAACGACGACACCCCCGCCGACTCCGGACTGTCGGGAGTGAGCAGTCGACAGTTGCACGACAGCCACACCTGTTGCCCGTCGGCGCGATCGACACCGAACACGAACTGGGTCACCGCCTCGCCGGTGGCCAGGGTGTGCGCCATCGGGTGCTTGCCCGGCGACAGCGGCTTGCCCTCCCGGTCGATCATCGTCGCCGGCAATTCGTTGATGTGCAGGCCCAGCACCGGCTCGTTCTCGTCGATGCCGAGGATGCGCCGACCCGCGGGGTTCAGCGATTCCAGGCGACCGTGCTGGTCGACCACCAGCACCCCTTCTTCCAGCTGCGACACCACGGTCGTGAAATACGCTTCGGCCTGCCGCGCGGACGCTTCGGCGGCGCGTTGCGCGGTGAGATCGTGCACCACCACCTGGAACGCGAGTTTTTCCTGCCACACCGTGAGCACCGACACCGTCTGCACCGGCACCGTGCGCCCGTCGACGCGAATGAGATCCATTTCGGTGGGTGGGGACGCCGAGCCCGCCGCGGTGAGCTGGTTGATCCGTTCGAGCATGGGCGCCACAGAATCGGGATGAACAAACGTGGTGATAGACAGCCCGAGCAGCTCCTGCGCCGACCGTGCGTGCAGCAGGCGAACCATGGCCGGGTTCACGTAGACGATGGTGCCGGATTCGTGCACGCAGATCGCGTCGGGAGTGTGTTCGACCAGCGACCGATAGCGCATCGCGAGCTGTTCGGCGCTCGCCGCGTCGGTCATGTCTTCTCCCACTGCGAAAACCCCCGTTCTGGGCCTGGTCTGCGTACGGCATCCCGGACTAGTCTGGTGATCCTTCATGAAGATCCGCGAGGAGCGATGTGAAACCGGATGTGCTCACAGGCGGCATGGCCCACCGACCCGATTCTATGTCGATCGCGGGGATCGGTGTCGTGTCCGGTTACGGGTGGGGTCGCGAGTACCTGTGGCAGGGACTCATGGGGGTCAAACCGGCCGCCCGTTTGTACCCCGGTTACGGGCCTGGACGCGATGAACACGCCTGGGTCGGGCGCATTCCCGACGGCGGCGACCCGGCGCACGGGACCGGCCTGTTCGGGCGTGCCGTGTACGCCGCGGCCAGTGAGGCGATCGCCGACGCGCACGCGCGCGGCTGGCGTGACCAGGGCCGCACCGTCGGTCTGATCCACGCGTTCACCTTGGGCGATGTGGCGGATTGGCGAGATTTCTACCTGCTCGACGACGGCCATCGCCGGTCCCGCGACTACCTGCGAATGCTGCCGTCCACGCCGATCTCGGTGGTGATGCAGGAGTTCGGTTTCCACGGCCCCGCGATGAACGTGTCCGCGGCGTGTAGTTCCGGCAATGTCGCGCTGCTGACGGCGAAAATGTGGCGTGACACGGGTGTGGTCGACGATGTGTTGTGCATCACGACCGACCTGTCCGCCACCCCGGACATGCTCGAACACTTCGTCGGCATGGGTGCCGCGGTCGCGGACGCGGACCCGTTCACCGCGTGCAGGCCCTTCCAGGACGACACCCTCGGATTCACCATGTCGGAGGCGTCGGTGGGGTTGCTGCTCACCGACGCGGTCGACCGGCCGTATGCCCGCGTGCTGGGCGGCGCGATGACCAACGACGCCTTCCACGTGGTGTCGGTGGATCCCTCCCACGCCCAGATCATCGCCTGCGTGCGACGCGCACTGGAGGTGACCGGGATCGACCCCGCCGACGTGGCGTACTTCAACGCGCACGGCACCGGCACCCGGCAGTGCGATGCCGCCGAACGCGACGTGATGACCACGGTGTTCGACGACCGCCCGGCCATCACCGCCCTCAAACCGCTGGCGGGACACTGCCAGGGCGCTTCGGCGGCGATCGAGGTCGCCGCGGTGGCGATGTCGTACGAGCGGGGAATCGTCGCCTCGGCCCCGATCGTGGCGCCCGCGCACCCGCGTCTGCTCGACGGTCCGACCCCGATGAACGACGGTCTCACGCTGAAGCTGTCGATGGGAATGGGCGGTAACAACGCGGCGGTCGTGTTGGCCCCGGCCTGAGCAGTGTCCGTCGCCTGAGCGGTCTCGGTCCTCGCGTGAGCGCTGTCAGTCCTCGGCGGCGTCGGGTCCGGCAGCGAGGGCGAACCCGCCGATCGTGGGTGTGTCTTGCGGCAGCGGCACCGCCCACCGCAACTGGGTGCCCGTCATCTCCGGGTGCTTGCCGTCGGCATCGGGATGCGCCGCCGGACCCACCTCGAAATACCCGCCCGCCTCCTGCGCCCGCTGTTCCAGATTGCGCAGCCCGCTGCGGATGACGTGGTTGGGGATGCCCCACCCGTTGTCGGACACCATGATCACCAGATCGTCGGCCACCTCGATCACGATCGCGACGGTATCGGCCCCGGAGTGGCGCACCGCGTTGCTCACCGCCTCGCGCACCACCGCCTCGGCGTGATCGGCCAGTTGCGGATCCAGCACCGACAGCGGACCCGACACCTGAATCGTGGCGCGCAGCGCGATATCGGCGGTCTGCCGTCGAATCGCCACCTCGAGGCGCTGCTGCAACCCTTCGCTGTGGCCGGGGCCGCTGGCGTGCAGGTCGAAGATGGAGGTGCGGATCTCCTGTACGACTTCCTGCAGATCCATGATCACCGTCGAAAGTCGTTGTCGCACATCGGGAACCACGGCTTTTGGCATGGTCGCTTGCAGGGTCAGGCCGATCGCGAACAGGCGCTGGATCACGTGGTCGTGCAGGTCGCGCGCGATCCGGTCGCGGTCGGCGACGATGTCGAGTTCGCGCATGCGTCGTTGCGCGTCGGCAAGACGAACGGCCAGCGCCGCCTGATCGCAGAAAGCCGCTGTCAGCTCCAGCATTTCGTCGGTGTACGGCGCGAAACCCGGCGGTCGCACCGTCACCAACACACCGAGCGTGGCGTCGGAGGTGCACAGCGGCAACACCAGAACCGGTCCCGCACCGAAGGATTCGGCACCGGGGATCTCCACGCCCAAGGTCACCGTCGCGGCATCGTCGTAGCGCAGCGGGGTGCGTCTGCTGAACGCCTCGCCCATGGCCGTGCCCGCGATCGGCACGGTCTGCCAGTCCTGCCCGGCATCGGGTCCTGTCCACTGCGTGATCACCAATTCGGTGATCTCCCCGGGCAATTCGTCGGGCACGGGCACCGACGCCAGAAACGCCTGATGCGAGCCGGTCAGCTTGCGCGCGTGGTCCACGACATGGGCGAGCACCCGATCGGATTCGGTGCCTGCCAGGAACTCGGTCGCAATATCGCGGGTGGCCTCGATCCACGCCTGCCGGGTGCGGGCCTGCTCGTAGAGCTGCGCGTTGTCGACCGCGATGCCCGCCGCCGCGGCCAACGCCAGCACCAGGACCTCGTCCTCCTCGGTGAACGGCTGCCCGTCGACCTTCTCAGTGAGGTAGAGGCTGCCGAACACCTTGTCCCGAATGCGTACCGGCACACCGAGAAACGTGTGCATGCGCGGATGACCCGCGGGAAAACCGGCGGCCGCGGGATGGGTGGTGACGTCGTCCAGGCGCAGCGGCGCGTTCTCGGCCAGGATCGGGTCGAGCACGCCGTGCCCGACCGGCACCTCCTTGATCAGGTGCCGCAGGTGTTCGGGAATGCCCTCGTCGATGAACTGCGCGACCTGCTGATCATGTCCGCGCACGGCAAGCCCGCCGTACCGCGCGTCGACCAGATTCATCGCCGTGCGCACGATCGAGCGCAGCGTTTCGTCCAGGTCGAGGCCCGCGGTGACGGTGAGCATGGCCTCCACGAGGCCGTCCATCCGATCGTGCGAACCGATCATCACATCGACTCGATCGGCCACCTCGCCGAGCAGTGTCCGTAATCGCTGCTCTGATACGGTGCGGCCCACCGAATTGCGGCCGTTGCGACCGTCATTCGTCATCGCCGTTTCCCGTCGCCACTTTCTCGTCGAAACAAGTTATGGCGAAGTCTAGTCCGCGTGGCGTTGCGGCACCGGCGGTGTGTGAAGCTGCGAAGGCCCGCACGGGTTCAGTGACTTTCGGCCCTTCACCGGGCGGTTCAACAGTGGTGGCATTGGGCACCGGGAATTGGATCGAGAAGTGGGGCACATGATGAATTCGTTGTCGAGCACCCAGCACTGGACGACCGCCGCGGACCCGGAGCTTGCCGTGACCACGCGTGGCGAAGTGCCGGCCCAGGATGTCACCCGTGCTGTTCGCGCTATCACCCGTGTCATGCGCAGGCACCACCTCGACAGTCCGGCCAGGGTGCGCGTCACCGCGCCGGAGGGTTGCGAGGAGCAGACCCTGGTGCAGGCCAACATCCGCACCAACGACACGTTGACCCGCGTGCAGGTCACCGGCCCCGGCGGTTTCGCGGTCACCTTCGCCGCCGAACGCCTCGACCGTCAGCTGGCCCGTCGCGCGGGCAAGGAATCGCGCGGCGCGTGGCCCGATCCGGCGCGTCGCCCGTTGGCCCAGGTCACCGAGACCCGGTCGATCATCCGTCGCAAGGACTGCGCCCTGATGACCGGCACCCCGCTGGAAGCCAGCACCGTGCTCGACGCGATGGACTACGACGCCTACCTGTTCATCGACGCCGACACCGGCGAGGACGCCATCGTCACCTGGGCCGACCCGCACGGTGTCGCCCTGGCCAGGCAGCGCCACACCGCCGCGGCCTTCGGTTCGGTGGATTTGCCGCTGACCGCGAGCGCGATGCCGGTGCGGGTGGTCCAGGACGCGGCGCCGGTGTACGCCGAGGACGAAGCGTCCAACGCGCTGTGCACCGCCGGGCTGCCCTACCTGTTCTTCACCGACAGCCACACCGGTCGCGGCAACCTGCTCTACCGCCGCTACGACGGGGACCTGACCATCGTCGTCCCGTCCTGATTCACGGCTCGCGCAGTTTGGTCGCCAGCACCGCGGCCTGGGTGCGACGTTCCACCCCCAGTTTCGCCAGCAGTCGCGAGACGTAGTTCTTCACCGTTTTCTCCGCCAGGAACATCCGCGCGGCGATCTGCCGGTTGGTCAGGCCCTCGCCCAGCAGTTCCAGCAGTCGGCGTTCCTGGTCGGTGAGCCCGGCCAACGGCCCGGACGGCTCGGCGCTGCGGCGCAGCCGGGCGCGCAGGGCGTCGGCGGCGCGGGTGTCGAGCAGGGAATGGCCCGCGCCGACCTGTTTGATCGCGTCGGCCAGCTTCATCCCGTCGATGTTCTTGACCACGTACCCGCTGGCCCCGGCCAGAATCGCGTCGAGCATGGCGTGCTCGTCGGAGAACGAGGTCAGGATCAGACAGTGCAGGTCGTCGAATTCCGCGAGCAGGTTGCGGCACAGTTCGATGCCGTTGCCGTCGGGCAGCCGCACGTCCAGGACCGCGACGTCGGGGCGGGTTTCGCGAATGCGCACCATCGCCTCGGCGACGCCGCCTGCCTGACCGATCACAGTGAGTTCTGGATCACCCTCGAGTAGATCGATCAACCCACGCCGCACGATCTCGTGGTCGTCGACCAGAAACACCTCGAGCACACCGGCTCCTTCATCATGTCGAACGATCCACCCTTGTGGTCCAACATAATCCGCGCATCCGGGTTGTGGGGGGTGGTCGGCGAACGCGGTTCGTCTCGCGTCTCGCGCGGATGTCCGGTTCATGGGCCTTCACGTTCGCGTACCGAAACTTGTCAGACCCTCGGCCTAGCATTGTTCAAGGGGGAATATGTCCGGTCGGCGGATGACGATGGAGAAGGGATTCACCAGGTGGCGGAACGCCTCACTGTGCGCGGAGCTCGGGAACACAACCTGAAAGGTGTGGACCTGGATTTGCCGCGCGACAGCCTGATCGTGTTCACCGGTCTGTCCGGTTCCGGGAAGTCGAGCCTGGCGTTCGACACGATCTTCGCCGAGGGGCAGCGCCGCTATGTCGAATCGCTGTCGGCCTACGCGCGACAGTTCCTCGGACAGATGGACAAGCCCGATGTCGACTTCATCGAGGGCCTGTCGCCCGCGGTGTCGATCGACCAGAAGTCGACCAACCGCAACCCGCGGTCCACGGTCGGCACCATCACCGAGGTCTACGACTACCTGCGCCTGCTCTATGCCCGCGCCGGTACGCCGCACTGCCCGGTGTGTCACGAGCTGATCGCCAAGCAGAGCCCGCAGCAGATCGTCGACCAGGTCCTTGCCATGGACGAGGGCCTGAAATTCCAGGTCCTGGCGCCGGTGGTGCGTACTCGCAAGGGCGAGTTCGTCGACCTGTTCGACCAGCTCAAGACCCAGGGCTACTCGCGAGTGCGGGTCGACGGCGTGGTGTATCCGCTGTCGGATCCGCCGAAGCTGAAGAAGCAGGAGAAGCACGACGTCGAGGTGGTCGTGGACCGTCTGTCGGTCAAGGCCGCCTCCAAGCAGCGCCTCACCGACTCGATCGAAACCGCGCTGCGCCTGGCCGACGGCATCGTCGTGCTCGATTTCGTCGACCGCGACGAACACGCGCACGACCGCGAGCGCCGCTTCTCCGAACGCCTGGCCTGCCCCAACGGCCACCCCCTCGACATCGAGGACCTCGAGCCCCGCTCGTTCTCGTTCAACTCGCCCTACGGCGCCTGCCCCGACTGCACGGGTCTGGGCATCCGCAAGGAGGTCGACCCGGAACTGGTCGTGCCCGACCCGGACCTGAGCCTGGCCGAGGGCGCGATCGCCCCGTGGTCACGCGGTCAGACCGCCGAGTACTTCAACCGGTTGCTGTCGGGTCTGGCCGAAGCGGTCGGCTTCTCGATGGACAAGCCGTGGCGCGAACTGCCCGCCAAGGCCCGCAAGGCGGTCCTGGAAGGCAGCTCCGACCAGGTCCACGTGTCCTACACCAACCGCTACGGCCGCAAGCGCTCCTATTACGCCGATTTCGAAGGCGTGATGCCGTTCCTGCAGCGGCGCATGGACAACACCGAGTCCGAGCAGATGAAAGAGCACTACGACGGCTACATGCGCGACGTGGCCTGCCCGGTCTGCGACGGTTCGCGCCTGCGCCCGGAGATCCTGGCCGTCACCCTGGCCGCGGACGGCACCGACAAGTCGATCGCCGAGGTCAGCGAACTGTCCATCGGCGACTGCGCGCACTTCCTGAACTCGCTGACCCTGGGGGAGCGGCAGACCGCGATCGCCGGTCAGGTGCTCAAGGAGATCCAGGCACGCCTCGGCTTCCTGCTCGACGTCGGCCTGGAATACCTGACCCTGTCCCGCGCCGCCGCGACCCTGTCCGGCGGCGAGGCCCAGCGCATCCGCCTGGCCACCCAGATCGGTTCGGGCCTGGTCGGTGTCCTGTATGTCCTGGACGAACCGTCGATCGGCCTGCATCAGCGCGACAACCGCAGGCTCATCGAAACCCTGCTGCGTCTGAAGAAGCTGGGCAACACCTTGATCGTGGTCGAACACGACGAGGACACCATCCGCGCCTCGGACTGGGTGGTCGATATCGGCCCCCTGGCCGGCGAGCACGGTGGCCGCGTGGTGCACAGCGGGCCGTACGAGGATCTGCTCAACGAACCCGAATCCCTCACCGGCGCATACCTTTCCGGCCGCGAGCAGATCGAGTTGCCGCTGGTGCGCCGCGCCATCGACAAGAAGCGCAAGCTCACCGTCGTCGGCGCCACCGAGCACAACCTGCAGAACGTGGACGTGGCGTTCCCGCTCGGCGTGCTCACCGCGGTCACCGGTGTCTCGGGCTCGGGCAAGTCGACCCTGGTCAACGACATCCTGGCCACCGTCCTGGCGAACAAGCTCAACGGTGCCCGTCAGGTGCCCGGCAGGCACACCCGGATCAACGGCCTCGACAACCTCGACAAGCTGGTCCAGGTCGACCAGTCGCCGATCGGTCGCACCCCGCGCTCGAACCCGGCCACCTACACCGGCGTCTTCGACAAGATCCGCACCCTGTTCGCCTCCACCACCGAGGCCAAGGTGCGCGGCTACCAGCCGGGCCGGTTCTCGTTCAACGTCAAGGGCGGCCGCTGCGAGGCCTGCTCGGGCGACGGCACGCTCAAGATCGAGATGAACTTCCTGCCCGACGTGTACGTCCCGTGCGAGGTCTGCCACGGCGCCCGCTACAACCGGGAAACCCTCGAGGTGCACTACAAGGGCAAGACCATCGCCGAAGTCCTGGACATGCCGATCGACGAGGCCGCGGACTTCTTCGAGGCGATCGGCTCGATCCACCGCTACCTCAAGACCCTGGTCGAGGTGGGCCTTGGCTACGTGCGCCTGGGCCAAAGCGCGCCGACCCTGTCCGGCGGTGAGGCACAGCGCGTGAAACTGGCCGCCGAACTACAGAAACGCTCCGCCGGGCGCACCATCTACATCCTCGACGAGCCGACCACCGGCCTGCACTTCGAGGACATCCGCAAGCTGCTCAAGGTGATCAACGGGCTGGTCGACAAGGGCAACACGGTGATCGTGATCGAGCACAACCTGGATGTGATCAAGACCGCCGACTGGGTCATCGACATGGGTCCCGAGGGCGGTTCCGGCGGTGGCACCGTGGTCGCCACCGGCACCCCCGAGGACATCGCCGCGGTGTCCGACAGCTACACCGGACAGTTCCTCAAGGAGGTCCTTGCCGCACCGGCGCCGAAGAAGCCCGCCGCGAAAAAGGCAGCCAAGAAGGCCGCCCCCGCGGCGAAGAAGGCGCCCGCCGAAACCGCTGCGGCCAAGCGTGCGTCGCGAAAGGCGGCCGCGCTGCGTTGAGTCGGGCTACGGTTGGCGGTGATCTTGTCGAAACCGCTACGAACTGAAACACCGGTGGGTAACATTGCGCGCACCGTCCCCGGAGCACCGGACAGTAGCGGTTTGTCGACGGCTCGATCGTCGTGTAGTTCGAAAGGAACGTCCTCATGGATGAAGCCACCACGGCGCTCATCGGCCAGATTCTCGGTTTCCTCGCAGGCGGGTCTTCGTTGGCTTACGAGCCGACCAAGCCCACCGCCTGATTTCCACGCTCGAAAGGAAACGCCTGTAATGGATACCGGAAGCGCGGCGCTGTTCACCGCACTCGCCAACATGATCTCCTCCGGCTCGGCCGTGTCGGTCACCCCCGGTGGCCCCGCCCCGACCCCGACCCCCCCGGTCCCCGTGGTCTGAGTCGCGACCTCGCGGCTATAAGCGAAGATCCGCCGACGCACACCCAGCGTCGGCGGATCTTTTCGTTGAACAGGACTCAGTGCACCGGACCGGTGTACTTCTCGCCCGGACCCTGGCCCGGCGCGTCCGGCGTCGAGGACGCCTCGCGGAACGCGCGCTGCAGCGACTGCAGTCCGTCGCGGATCGGACCCGCGTGCGGACCCAGGTACTCCACCGACGCCGTGACCAGCCCGGCCAGCGCCGTGATCACCCGACGCGCCTCGTCCAGGTCCACGTTGGTGCCCGCACCGGGGCGCTCCTCGGCCAGGCCCAACTTCTCCGCGGCCGAACTCATCAGCATCACCGCGGCCCGGCTGATCACCTCCACAGCGGGGATGTCGGCCAGGTCGCGCACAGGAGGATCGAGCTCGTCAGTCATGCTGATCAGGCTATATCGACGCCGATCACGCGGGCCAACGCCAGGCCGATTCGGTGATAGCCGCACACCATGCTAGACTTTTCGCTGACGACCGCCCCTGGATGTGTCATGCATCCGTGGGGCAGATAAGTGGAGCCCGACTCCCACCGTTACCGGCGAGCAATCGTACTGGATAAACGGTCCCGGTCACCCGTTCATTGTGACGGGTTTCCCGTGTGCCTCGGCATGTGGGGGTCGATGATCGAGCCCAGCAGGGCACGGTTGTCGGCGATCGGTCGACATCGGGCCCCGTAGTGGAGAAATCCGCGACGGGGCTTTCGTGTTGAAACAGGGGTTGCAGTTATTGCGTGCGGTCGTTAAGACGACACCGCTTGACCTAGGAGGCCCCATCAGCACTGAGACCCGCATCAACGATCGCATCCGAGTTCCCGAGGTTCGTCTCATCGGACCCGGCGGCGAACAGGTTGGGATCGTGCGTGTTGAAGATGCACTACGCGTCGCGCTCGAAGCCGATCTCGACCTCGTCGAGGTAGCACCCGATGCCCGTCCGCCGGTCTGCAAGATCATGGACTACGGCAAGTTCAAGTACGAGACCGCGCAGAAGGCGCGCGAGTCCCGTAAGAACCAGGTCCAGACCGTGATCAAGGAGCAGAAGCTCCGTCCCAAGATCGACGACCACGACTACGAGACCAAGAAGCGCAACGTCGTTCGCTTCCTCGAAGCCGGGTCCAAGGTCAAGGTCACGATCATGTTCCGTGGTCGCGAGCAGTCGCGTCCCGAACTCGGCTTCCGGTTGCTTCAGCGTCTGGGCTCCGACGTGGCAGAACTCGGCTTCGTCGAGACCTCGGCCAAGCAGGACGGCCGCAACATGACCATGGTCCTCGCCCCGCACAAGGGCGCGAAGACGCGGGTGAAGGCTCAGCAGGACTCTTCGGCGCCGGCGGCAGTACGCCAGCCGCTGCCGACCGGTCCCGTCAGTGCCGAACCGGCCGCGCTGGTCGAGTCCGCACCGGTCGAGCAGGCCGCGCCTGCCGAGCAGGTTGCGCCGGCCGACCCGCAGTAAAACGATTTCAACGACTAGATAGAGGAATCCATGCCGAAGAACAAGACCCACAGCGGCGCCAAGAAGCGATTCAAGGTGACCGGCCGGGGCAAGCTGCTTCGCGAGCAGGCGAACCGTCGCCACCTCCTGGAGCACAAGTCCTCTCGCCGGACTCGTCGTCTGGAAGGCACGGAGTCCGTCGCTTCCGTCGACGTCCCCCGCGTGAAGCGGCTGCTCGGTCTCGCCTGATTTTCAGGCTGTAGACCGTCGCAACCCGACGATTGCGCGGCCGGGATAACCGGACGCCGACAACTACCGAATTCGGGCGCCGCCGCGCCCCCCAATGATCAAGGACTACCACAGTGGCACGCGTCAAAAGGGCCGTAAACGCTCAGAAGAAGCGCCGTTCCATCCTCGAGGCCTCCAAGGGCTACCGGGGTCAGCGTTCGCGTCTGTACCGCAAGGCCAAGGAACAGCAGCTCCACTCGCTGACCTACGCCTACCGTGACCGTAAGGCACGCAAGGGTGATTTCCGCAAGCTGTGGATCGCTCGTATCAACGCCGCCGCGCGTCTGAACGACATCACCTACAACCGCTTCATCCAGGGCCTCAAGGCCGCTGGTGTCGAGGTGGACCGCAAGATCCTCGCCGAGCTCGCTGTCTCCGACGCCGAGGCCTTCGCCGGCCTGGTGGCTGTCGCCAAGGCTGCGCTGCCCGCCGATGTCAACGCCCCGGCCACCGCTGCCTGAGGTTGACAACACACAGTGATCTGTCGGAACGACCCGTGGACGCGCTCTCCGAGCGCAATCCGCGGGTCGTTTCCGCTGTCAAGCTCCAGCGCGCGGCCCAGCGCCGCAAATCCGGCCTCTTCCTGGCCGAGGGTGCCAACGCCGTCTCCGCCGCTCTGGAGACCGGCCGAGTCCGCGAGATCTTCTATTCGCTGGCCGCCGCCGGACGCGACAACGCGCTGATCGCCGGCGCCACCGCCGACGGCGTTCGCACCACCCTGGTCACCGATCGCGCCGCCGAACACCTCGGCGAAACCGTGACGGCGCCGGGTCTGGTCGCGGTCTGCGAGACCCTGGACGTGCCGCTGGGTGAGATCCTCGACCGCGGCCCGCGCATGCTCGCCGTCCCCGTCGAAATCGCCGAACCCGGCAATGCGGGCACCCTGATCCGGGTCGCCGACGCGGTCGGAGCCGACGGCGTGGTGCTGGCGGGGGAGACCGTCGACCCGCACAACGGCAAGTGCGTGCGTGCCAGCGCGGGCTCGCTGTTCCACGTCCCGGTCGCCCGCAGCCGCGATATCACCGCGACCCTCGACGCCCTGTCCGCGGCAGGCATCACCATTCTCGCCACCGCGGCCAACGGTGAAGTCGACCTCGAAGACGCCGACGAAATCCTCGCGGGCCCGGTCGCCTGGTTGTTCGGCAACGAGGCCCACGGCCTCGACCCCGCCGTCGCCGCGCGGGCCGACCACCGCATTCGCATCCCCATCCACGGCCGCGCCGAAAGCCTGAATCTCGCTGCGGCAGCGGCGATCTGCCTCTACGCGAGCGCGCGCGTGCAGCACGCGAAGTAGGTCGCGCCCGGCTGGCTCCGCTCAGTCGGGTGCGGCGACGCCGCGAAGATCGGTGAGGATCTCGGTGGCCCAGGGCAGGGGGATCGCGTTGCTGCCCGCGACCTGCATCGCGGTCATGATGGTCAGCAGCATCCCGGTGGCGACGAACTCGCGGCAGGCCGCGGTGTCGGCGCCGGTGAGGTCACCGATCAGCTGATACATGCGCCCGAATCGCTCGCGCATGTGGTCGCCGATGATCGGATCGGCGCTGGCGGCCACGCCGTGCAAAAGGACCAGAGGTAGTTCGCGTTCGGCCAGGAAGACCTCGAAGCCCTTGCCCAAGGCGTGCAGTGCCTGCGTGGGATCGGCATCGGGGGCGATCTCCGCGCCACGGAACACCTCTTCGATGCGGGCGCAGACCTCGAGCAGGCAGGCGACGAACAGTTGCTGCTTGGTGCCGAACAGTCGGATCACATACGGCTGCGAGACGCCAGCGAGCCGGGCGATCTCATCGGTTTTCGTTGCGGCGTAACCGGATTCGGAAAACGCCTGGATCGCCGCTTCGAGCACTTGCGCGCTGCGTTGCGACGCGGTCATCCGGGTTCTCGTCACGCGGTCTCCACCTCCTCGATCGATTGCCTCTTGACATGTTATCAGTCGATGCATAACTATGGACAGGGTAGTTATCAGTCAATAACAACTTAGGGCTGGACATGACGCAAACACTCGAATCCGGCGACGCTGCCGCAGTAGCGCCGATCTCCGGGGCGAAGGCCAAGCCGCTGGGCGCGGTCATCGCCGCCGTCGGCATCCCGATGTTCATGGTGACGCTGGACAACCTGGTGGTCACGAACGCCCTCCCGGTGATCAAAGCCGAACTGGGAGCATCACTGTCGGACCTGCAGTGGTTCATCAACGCCTACACGTTGTCTTTCGCGGCCCTGCTGCTGTCGGCGTCCGCGCTGGGTGACCGGATCGGCCGTCGGCGCGTTTTCCTGGCCGGAATCGGCATCTTCGTCGTTGCCTCCGCGGCCTGCGCGCTGGCTACCGAACCGTGGATGTTGATCGCGGCCCGCGCGGTGCAGGGCGTCGGTGGCGCGGCGGTGATGCCGCTGTCGCTGACCCTGCTCGCCGCCGCGGTTCCCGCGAAGATGCGCAGTGCCGCGATCGGCATCTGGGGTGGCATCGCGGGCCTGGGTGTCGCGGTCGGTCCGGTGGTCGGTGGGGCAGTGGTCGACGGTCTGAACTGGCAGTGGATCTTCTGGCTCAATGTGCCGATCGGCCTGCTGGCATTGCCCTTCGCCGCCCGGATGCTCACCGAATCACGCGGTGCCGCAAGGAAACTCGACTATCTCGGCGTGCTGCTGTCCGCCGGTGGTGTGCTCGCGCTGGTGTGGGGCGTCATCCACGGCGCCGACGACGGTTGGACCGCACCGCAGGTACTCACCGCGCTGATCGGCGGTGCCGCGCTGCTAGTGGCGTTCGTCGTCTGGGAAACCTACGTCACCGACCCGATGCTCCCGCTGCGCCTGTTCACATCCCGCGGCTTGAGCCTGAGTTTCATCGTGTCGTTCGGTTTCTCCTCGGGCGTGTTCGGTTCGATCTTCCTGCTGGCCCAGTTCTTCCAGGTGGTTCAGGGCTATTCGCCGCTGGAATCCGGCATCCGCACGATGCCGTGGACGATGGTCCCGATGGTCGTCGCACCGCTGGCCGGCCTGATCGTCGACCGGGTCGGTGCCCGCACGCTCATCGCGACCGGCCAACTCTGCCTTGCGATTTCGCTGGCCTGGATGGCGATGATCACCACCGCCGACGTCCCGTACCTGGCCTTCGTCGCCCCCTTCGTGCTCGGCGGCATCGGCATGGGCCTGACCTTCGCCCCCTCCTCGACCATCGTCATGGCCAGCGCTTCCCCCGCCGACCAGGGCATGGCCTCGGGAATCAGCAGCACCGTGCGCGAAGTGGGTGTGGCCATGGGCATCGCCGTGCTGGCCTCGGTCTTCGCCTCCTACGGCTCCTACACCGACCCGCAGGCCTACGTCGACGGCCTGGTCCCCGCGGTCTGGGTGGGCGCCGCGCTGGTCGCCTGCGCGGCAGTGGTGGCGGCGTTCCTTCCCCGGCATAGCAAGCCCGCGGAATAGCCGCTGACCGGTTCCCGTAGCAGGTGGTTGTCGCGCAATGGCACGACAACCACCTGCTGCGCATCCTCATAAATAACGTCCCCCGGCGTCGCGGACTCCACCCGCTCCCATGCCACCCCGTGCGCATCGAGAATCGCGAGATACCCCGCCACCCGCTCGATCATCCCCACCGCACTCGCCTTGAACCACGAGGCCGCCCCCGGATGCAATTCCCGGTCGTACACCCGAGGATCCACCTCGCTCGGATCCACCAAATGCTCACTGAGCCAATCATTTCCGACCCGCCGAAACCGCACTTCCTCCGCACTGAGCTGCCCCTGCGCCCACAACCCGTTCACCATCCCGAACACCCCCGGAAACCGCCCATGCCGATCGGCCCGCGCAGCCTGGAACCGAACAAACAGCCGGTCACCACGCGATTCACCCCCACGGCCGTTCATCCGACGCTATCCGGATGCTGCCCCTGCTCCGGAGCCGCCTGCTGCCCGGGCCGCTGCGCACACAACCCCGCCGCCCGCTGCAACGGCCGCCGCCCCGCAGGCCGAATCCCGTACCCACACAACGCAAGTCCGCTCCCCGCCACGGTAAGCCGACCACGCCGCCCCTGCGGCGACGTCGAATCGCAAGTCTGTTCAGCCATCGAGTCATCCTGTTCTCGAGTCGAACACGCTGGTGCATTTGCTCATTAGGACGCACCCCAACCCCATTCGGTTCCCTCGATTTCCGATTACTTTTCGATTGCCCCGAGAATCGGGCGATTTCGGGCACAAAGCCGGTCCCGGCGCGTGTGCGCGGACGGACGTGCCTGTCGACGCGGTGGGATGTGGCGTCGGCACCTCGCCGAGATGAGTTGGTCGATCACCGGTCCGGCCAGGTCGCGGTATCGTTGACCACGGCAGTCCGCACGAATGGAGCTAGGCGCATGTCCCTTCCCGCGATGCATCCCCGGCCCGGCAACCTCCGTGAGGTCGCCGAGGAGATCGAGCGCGCGACCGGTCTGCGCGTCGAGATTCTGGGAGGGGCGCTCGTGATGTCACCGACCCCGCGTGGGAAACACGCGGGTTCCATCCGTCGACTGCGTCAGCAGTTGGAAGCATCAATGCCCGACGGGCTGGCCGCGTATGAGGTCACCTCGATTGCGATGCCCGATGATGTCGACGACTACTGCACCCCTGACCTGGTAGTTCTTCCCGACACCTGGGACAACGACGATGACTGGCTCGCCGACCCGCTCGATGTCGAACTCGCCGTCGAAGTGATCTCGAAGTCGGAGCGGGCGGCGCAGATCAACGGCAAGAACGGCTGGTATGCCGCAGCGGGCGTGCGGGTGCTGCTGGTGATCGACCCTCGTGTCGGTCGGTGGGCACTGTTCGCCGGGCCCGCCGCAGGAGGCTACGCCGAACTGATCGAAGGCGAGTTCGGCGACCCGATCGCTCTTCTCGGCCCGTTGACGATGGCGCTCGACACCGCTTGTTTGCCTCGATACGACCAGTAGTCGGCCCTCGCGGCCCCACCGGCGTGCGGAGGCCGAACCCGATTCACCCGGACCGGTCAGTCCACATCCAGACCCCGTCGACCTGCGCTGATCCCTCCGCGAGTAATCCGGATGAATCGCGCGAACCCCATCCCATAGGATTTACGCAGCACCGATGCGGGATGGCAATGACGCGCCCGCGAACCGATCCCCAGGGGAGAGTCGAACAATCGTGGCCGACGACAACAGTGGAGTCGAGCAGAGTGCCTCTTTGACCGAGGAGGCGCTGGCAGCAGCGGCGGCCGAGGCGGAGAAGGCGTTCGCGGCGGCGGGCGACCTGGATGCGCTGGCGGTCGCCAAGACCGACTACATCGGCGGTAAGTCGCCGATCGCGTTGGCGCAGCGTGGGCTGGGCAGTGTGCCCAAGGAGGAGAAGGCCGAGGCCGGTAAGCGGGTCAACGTCGCGCGTAAGCGGGTCTCCGACGCGTTCGAGGCACGCCGTGCCGCGCTGCTGGAAGAGCGCGATCAGGCCGTGCTGGTGTCGGAGAAGATCGACGTCACGCTGCCCGCGCGCCGTGCACCCGTGGGCGCACGGCACCCGATCACCGTGATCTCCGAGCAGATCGCCGATTTCTTCATCGGCATGGGCTGGGAGGTCGCCGAGGGTCCAGAGGTCGAGACCGAGCACTTCAATTTCGACGCGCTGAACTTCCTGCCCGATCACCCGGCGCGCACCATGCAGGACACCTTCCACATCGCCCCCGAGGGTTCGCGCCAGGTGTTGCGCACCCACACCTCCCCGGTGCAGGTGCGTTCGATGCTCGAGCGCGACGTGCCGATCTACATCGCGTGCCCCGGCCGCACCTTCCGCACCGACGAGCTCGACGCCACTCACACCCCGGTGTTCTCCCAGGTGGAGGGTCTGGCCATCGACAAGGGCCTGACCATGGCGCACCTGCGCGGCACCTTGGACGCGTTCGCGCGCGCCATGTTCGGGCCTGACACGCGAACTCGTATGCGCCCCAACTACTTCCCGTTCACCGAACCGTCGGCCGAGGTCGACGTGTGGTTCCCGAACAAGAAGGGCGGCGCGGGCTGGATCGAGTGGGGTGGCTGCGGCATGGTCAACCCGAAGGTGCTCATCGCCAGCGGTATCGACCCCGAGGTGTATTCCGGGTTCGCGTTCGGCATGGGCATGGAGCGCACCCTGCAGTTCCAGACCACGATCTCCGACATGCGCGACATCGTCGAGGGTGACGTGCGGTTCACCCTGCCGTTCGGCATCCGGTCCTGAAGAGAGAGCGAAACGTCAAGTGCGAGTAGCGCAGTCCTGGCTGACCGAGATCCTGCAGCGCACCACTCCCGAGTGGTCGGTGTCCGCGGAAGAGCTCGACGCGGGCTTCGTCCGGGTGGGTTTGGAAGTCGAAGAGGTCGACAAGCTCGAGCCGATCGGCGGCAGTATCGACAAGCCCCTGGTGGTCGGCCGTGTCGCGGAGATCACCGAACTGACCGAGTTCAAGAAGCCGATCCGCTTCTGCAAGGTCGACGTCGGCAACCCCGATCTGCAGGAAATCGTGTGCGGTGCACGTAATTTCGCGGTCGGTGACCTCGTGGTCGTGGTGCTGCCCGGCGGCGAACTGCCCGGCGGTTTCAAGATCTCGTCGCGAAAGACCTACGGGCACACGTCGAATGGCATGATCTGCTCGGTCGCCGAACTGGGCATCGGCAAGGATCACGACGGCATCTTGGTGCTCGAGCCCGGTTCCGCACAGCCCGGCGACGACGCGAATGTGCTGTTGGGCACCGATGACACGATCATCGAGCTCAACATCACCCCCGATCGCGGCTACTGCTTCTCCGTGCGCGGTCTGGCTCGCGAGCTGGCGTGCGGTTTCGACCTCGAATACGCCGACCCGGCCGTGCGCACGCTGCCCGAGTCCGACGCGCTCGCCTGGCCGGTTCGACTCGAATCCGATTCGGACTGCACACGTTTCGGCGCGCGCCGCGTCACCGGCATGAACCCGAACGCGGTGAGCCCGCTGTGGTTGCAGCGCAGGCTGATGCTGTCGGGGATGCGCCCGATCTCTCCGGCCGTGGACGTCACCAACTACGTGATGCTCGAACTCGGCCAGCCGCTGCACGCCTTCGACGCCGCAAAACTGCACGGCGGCTTGGTCGTTCGCTCCGCGCACAAGGGTGAGACCCTGCGCACCCTCGACGACACCGAACGCACCCTCGACGCCGAGGACGTGGTGATCGCCGACGATTCCGGCGTGATCTCCCTGGCCGGTGTGATGGGCGGCGCGAGCACCGAGGTCGGCGCGCAGACCACCGATGTGATCCTGGAAGCCGCCACCTGGAACCCGCTGCGGATCTACCGCACCTCGCGCAGACACAAGCTGTCCTCGGAAGCGGGCAAGCGCTACGAGCGCGTGGTCGACCCCGAGATCAATATCGCCGCCCTGGACCGTGCCGCGACCCTGCTGGCCGAAATCACCGGCGGCACCATCGAATCCGTGCTCACCGACATCCGGGTTCCCCTGGAGCCGGTCGCGCCGATCGCGATGGATATCGACCTGCCCGACCGTGTCGCCGGCGTCACCTACCCCGCGGGCACGTCCGTGCGTAGGCTGGCTCAGATCGGCGCGACTGTCGATATCGAGGTCAACGACGCGGGCAAGACCCAGGTCCTGGTGACCCCGCCGAGCTGGCGTCCCGATCTCGCCCAGCCCGCCGACCTGGTCGAAGAGGTGCTGCGGCTGGAAGGTCTCGAGCAGATCCCGTCGGTGCTGCCGACGGCCCCCGGTGGTCGCGGGCTGACCGCGCTGCAGCAGCGTCGTCGCGCGGTGAGCCGGGCACTGGCCTTCGCCGGTGCTGTCGAGGTGCCGCCGCCGGCGTTCCTGCCCGGTGGCGTGTTCGACGTGTGGGGTCTGGACGCCGACGACCCGCGGCGCAACACCACCCGCGTGCTCAATCCGCTCGACAGCGACCGCCCGGAACTGGCGACCACGTTGCTGCCCGGTCTGCTGGAAGTGGCCGCGCGCAACATCTCTCGCGGTTCGCGCGATCTCACCATCTACGGGATCGCGCAGGTGGTGCAGCCCGACGAGCAGACGCACGCGATCGACGCACTGCCGGTGGACCGTCGTCCCACCGACGAGCAGATCGCCGAGTTGAAGGCCTCACTGCCCGCTCAGCCGGTGCATGTCGCCGCGGTGCTCAGCGGCAAGCACGACCCGCGTGGTCCGTGGGGCCAGGGCCGCCCGGCCGAAGCCGCCGACGCCTTCGCCCTGGTCGACGACATCGCCGACGCGGCCGGTGTCACCATCGAACGCCGTGCGGCGGTCTACCTCCCGTGGCACCCCGGCCGCTGCGCCGAACTGCTGGTCGACGGCGTAGTCGTCGGCCACGCAGGCGAACTGCACCCCGCCGTCCTCGAACGCGCGGGCCTGCCCCCCCGCACCTGCGCGCTGGAAGTCGACCTCGACGCCCTGCCCCTGAACCAATCCCTGCCCGCCCCAACCATTTCGGCCTTCCCCGCAGTCCTGCAGGACGTCTCGATCAGCGTCGATAAAACCGTCCCCGCCGCCCGGGTCGAGTCCGCCCTGCGCACCGGCGGCGGCGACCTGCTCGAGAACATCACCCTGTTCGACGTCTACGAAGGCACCCAAGCAGGCGAGGGCCGCAAATCCCTCACCTACGCCCTCCGCTTCCGCGCCCCCGACCGCACCCTCACCGAAGACGAAGCCAGCGCCGCCCGCGACGCCGCCGTAGCCTCGGCCACCACCGCTGTCGGCGCCGAACTGCGGGGCTAGTTCCTCCCTCGACACCGAAGGCCGCCCGGTTCCACCGGGCGGCCTTCGTCGTGAGCGGTTGTCCCTCAGCCGATTTCGCGCATGCCGAGGATCACCTGGTGATCTTTCAATTCGACTCGTGGATCGTGGTGATCCACGAGTTCACTTCGGAGACAGCGTCGCCGAGGGAGAGTTCGATCCCGCCGGAGGCCGCGGCTTTCGCGAAGTCGTCCTGCCAATGCGGATAGGTCGTAATGGTCGGCGGCCACGAGCGAGTGGGCAGCCCGAGATGTCGAGCTTCGTGGGCACGTGCCTCGAACACCGCGGTTCCCGCAGCGCGGATCTCCGAAAGGGTCGGACATCCGGTGTCGGCCGCGAGGTCTCGGATAAGGAGCAAGTCGACGACGTCGCGGGGGCGATCGTTGACCGAGGTCGGTGGGTTGTGCGGGTCGGAGGCGGCGTGGAACTTCTGTGCGATCTGGAAACGCATGGCGATCCCGACGAGGTGGTCAGGGTCTGGCAGGCCGAACCCGCTCAACGGTGGTGGTTCGATCGCCTCGAAGTCGTCGCCGATGCCTGCCTCGTCTGGTGAGACTTCGAACTGGATGCGACGCCAGGTGGTACCGCGGATCTCCAAGATGATGTCGAATCGACGCGGCTTGATCAGCTTGGTGGGCACGTCGATCACTTCGACTTCGCCGCGCCGCAGCGTCAGCGGTCCCCACGGATCGGCGAGGGCCTGTTCGAGCGACAGGATGAACTCGTCCAGGTCGCCTCGGACGAGCCCGTCGACGTCCTTGGTCGCGCGAGCGGTCACGTCCAGCCGATGCTGAAGTAGCGTTCCGCCCTTGAGTAGGAACAATTGTCGCCCGTCGGCGTCGAGCGCGCGCTGGACTGCGGCAATCGCCACCGACGACGCGACCAGCCAACCGAGGCGTCCGGCTCTGGCATCGCTACCGAGTTTGCCTTCGGCCTGGTTGATCCAGTTGTTGAGTACCGTTGTATTGACCGGACCCTTCGGCTTGGGTGTCAGGGTCCGCAACATCGTGGACAGTGGCGAGCTGGTGTGTTCATCGGGCATGGCGTGCCTCCAATGCGTCGGTCAGAGCAACTCGTTCGGTGGTGGTTATGCGGCCCTGCGCATGTCCGCGCTCGATCGCCTGCCGTAGTAGATAGGTCGGCGTTCCCGTGGCGATGCATTGTTCGATCGCGGTTTTCGGCGTGACCGTGGGGATATCGTGGGCCCACCCGATCTGGGATTCGGAGAGGTCCTGGTTGTGGATGACGTAGTCGTCACCACCGGCCCGACGTAAGCGACGCTGTCTGCCGACGGTGATATGTACCTGGTGAGGATTGACGTCGCTGATGCCGTACAGATCTAGTGCGGTTTCGTGACTCAGGCACGCCTCGGGCGCCCGCGTCCACAGCGCGGCGAGCATGAGTCCGTCGTACTCACCGGCTGGGTATTTGGGGAAGCGGTACACGCCATGGGCGACGCGCGTCAGCGTGCCTCGGTGCACGAGCATCTGCAGTCCGTGCTTGCTGAGCTCGAGATCCGCGGCTTGTCGAGCTGTGACGAACCCGTGCTGCGTGGTCGCGATGTCCCACAGCTGGTCCCTGGCCAACTCCCTGGGTGCCATGCCAATAGTGTAACGCAACCATTACACTATTGGCGCACAGATCCGCAGGGAGTGTCTCTGAACTCCGCCTGGATTTCGGCATTGTTGGTGGTTGGTCGGATTCGACACAAGGCGGTCGGTCGTTGTGTTGTGCGCGACGCGAACTTTGGTGAGTTGGGGGCGACGGGTTGGGCTGGGTGGGTGCTCGGGATAGGTTGGTCGATGTGTCGATGATGAAAGGTGCCAATGTTGCGGTGCCTGCCTCTGCGGTCCGGGTCGAATTGGGTTGGCTGTCGGGGCCGGGGGTGCCCGATGCTGATGCTTCCGCGTTGTTGTTGGCGGGGGCGAAGGTGCGGTCCGATGACGACTTCGTGTTCTACAACCAGGCCGTGCATCCTTCGGGGGCGGTTCGGCATGAGGGAAAGCAGCAGGGGCACACCGTTGTCGACGCGTTGACGGTGAATCTGGGGCAGGTCGAGTCGCAGATCGAGCGGATCGTGCTGGCGGCGTCGGCGGACGGGGGCACGTTCGGTCAGTTCCGGGGGCTCTACATTCGGGTGATCGATGCCGCGAACGGGGCGGAGGTCGCGCGGTTCGACAGCAGCGGGGCGACCACCGAGACCGCGTTCGTGCTGGGTGAGTTGTATCGACGGCAGGGTGCGTGGAAGTTCCGGGCGGTCGGGCAGGGGTATGACAGCGGGTTGGCCGGGCTGGCAACCGATTTCGGCATCTCCGTCGACGACGCACCTTCGCCGCCGGCCCCACACCAGCCGATGCCGGCTCAGCAGCAGTCCTACCCCACCCCGCCGACCCCGCCGTTCATCCCCACACCCCCGCCGGTGCGCCCACAGCAGCCCACACCCCAGCCCCCGCACCACAATCCCCAATTCGCCCAGCCCACAACACCTCCCGTGAACTTGGCGAAGGTTTCGCTGACCAAGGAAGCACCCAGCGTCTCGCTGACCAAACACGGCGCTACCGGCGGTGTGATGCGGGTGAACCTGAACTGGACGTCGATGGCGGCGACGGGGAGTCTGTTCGGCAAACTGCGCGGCAAGAACATCGACCTGGACCTGTGCTGCTTCTTCGAATTGTCCAATGGCGCAATCGGTTCGGTGCGCGCGCTGGACCGCCGGTTCGGCGCGCTGTTCGAACCCCCGTTCATCCACCTCGACCAGGACGACCGCACCGGCGCCAGCATCACCGGCGAGAACCTGTCGATCAACCTCGACTACACCCAGTTCTTCCGTCGCATCCTCGTGTTCGCCTCGATCTATGAGGGCGCCAAGGACTTTCGCAATGTGCACGCCACCGTCACCCTGCACCCGGTGAACTCCGCACCGATCGAGATGACCCTGGACGGCTGCACCGACAACTCCCGCGACGCGGTGCTGTTCGCGGTGGACAACGTCAACGGCGAGTTCGTGGTGCGGCGCGAGGGCACCTTCGTGCGTCCGCCCGCCGGTCAACCCGGCGGGGGCGTGGTGGAGATCGCGCGACTGTTCAACTGGGACTTCGGTTTCCAGGCGGGCCGCGGCAAGTGATCCGCCACCCCGCGACCCGTGTGCTGAACGCGCTGGTCTACCACCCCGACAAGCACCTCGCCCAAACCCCCGAGGCGCTGGGCCTGGACTACCGCGATCTCACCCTGCGCACCGCCGACGGCGTGGACATCCACGGCTGGTTCGTGCGCGCGGACCGCCCCCGCGGCCACATCCTGTACGCGCACGGCAACGCGGGCACCATCGGCGACCGGGTCTCGATCATCGCCCTGCTGGTCGACGCCGGTTTCGACGTGCTGGCGTTCGACTACCGCGGCTTCGGCCACAGCGCGGGCACCCCGAGCGAACACGGCACCTATCTCGACGCCAGAGCCGCCCGCCAAGCCCTGCTCGACCAACCCGAAGTCGACCCCGACAAGGTCTTCTACCTGGGCAAATCGCTGGGCGGGGGAGTCCTGCTCGAGCTGGCGGCGCAGTTCCCGCCCGCGGGCATGATCCTGATGTCCACGTTCAGCGGGATGCGCGCGGCCGCCCGTTCGGTCTACCCGCTGCTGCCCGCGCCGCTGATCCCCAACGCCTACCCGAGCCTGCGCCACATCGCGAAGCTGCGCGTGCCGGTGCTGATGATGCACGGCGACCGCGACGAACTGCTCCCGATCACCCACGCGCAACGCCTGTACGCCGCCGCGCGGGAGCCGAAACAGCTGATCGTGGTCCCCGGCGCGGGCCACAACGACGTGATCGACACCCTCGGCCCGCAGTGGGCGAAAATCATCGGCGACTGGGTCGACAACTCCGTGTAGCCCGCCAGATCCCGCGTAGCCCGCAGGACCCCGCGCGATTTCGAGAAGTCCGCACGATTCCGCGTCGCGGGCCAGATTCTGCGTAGCCTGGCGGTATGAGCGAAACGAGCGAACTCCTGGGTCGCATGGCTGCGCTGCCCGACGACGAGCTGGTTTCGGTGCTGCGCGCCGCCGTCGCGTCCCGCCCCGGACTCGGCGCGGTGGCCGCCGCACTGGCCCAGGCCGAAACCAGTCATTCCGACACCGGCACCCCTGTGACTCTGGACACGACCGTCATCGACGCCGATGTGGTCCCCGTCGCATCCGAGCAGGTCGCGGGCACATTGCCGGTACCGCCGGTACCGTCCGGGCTGCCGGATACCGTCGCACCCACTCCGACCGGCGGGTATTCCACATCTGGCGTGCCGACATTCGACTCCGTTCGGGATAAGGTCGAGCAGCGCTTCGGCACCGCGCAGGGGATGGACGAGCTGGACCGGCACACTCCCGCGGGTCGCAGCGTGGACGAACAGTGGGAGGCGCGGCAGAATTCCGCGCGACAGCGTCTGGATGAGATCCGGAAATCGGTGCACGGCAACGATTCCGACACCTGAGCCAAGCGTCCTCCCCTCGAAGCAACGACCGTGATGGGTGGACACAGACAATGACGCAGGCGCGCCAAATCGCCGACCGACTACTCGACGCGCAGGTGGACTTCCTGCTCGCCGAGGTGACCGGTGAACGGTTCGCCGAGGTGATCGCTCGCGACGTGGCCGCGGTGCTCGCGGTGGGCGAGACGATCCGTTTCGGCGACGTGGTCTCCCTGGAACAGGGCAACGACACTGTCGCGACGGTGTTCGATCGCATCGGCGGCAGCCCGGTGATCGCCGATACCGTCGGCGTGTTCGCCGATGCGATCTACGACCACATCGCGGCCGACACCGACTACACCCTCGGCGATGTCGTGGACCGTGAACCGGTGGAAGCGTTGCTGGAGAAGATCTTCGGGATGCACCAGGCGCAGGAACGCATCCTGGACCGCCTGACCGAGAGCCCGCTGGTGGCCACGGTGGCGTCGCGTTTCGTCGACAAGTTGATCGGCGATTTCATGCAGGCCAATCGGGAACGCGCGGAGAAGATTCCGGGTGTGTCCTCGCTGATGTCGCTGGGCCAGTCCGCCGCGAACCGCGCCAAGAAGGTCGCCGCCGACAGCACCTTCGTGGGTGACCTGGCAGGCAAGGGCGCGCTGTTCGCGCTCAAGCGCACCAACAACGCCATCCGCGACATGCTGCGCGACGCCCCCGTGCACTCCGCGGCCATGGAGTTCTGGGACCTGCACGCCGACGAGTCGGTCTCGGGCCTGCGCGACTACCTCACCCAGAAGGACCTGCACGAACTGGTCCAGATCTGCTACGAGATCGCGGTGACGACCAGGGAGAAGGAGTACTTCGGACTGCTCGTGCGCGAGTGTGTGGAGGTGTTCTACGCCAGGTACGGCAACCACACGCTGTCGGCGATGCTGCCCGAACTGGGCTTGAGTGCCGAGGACGTCAGCACCGAGATCCTGCGCTACGGGCCCGCGGTGATCGAGTCGGCCAAGCGCAATGGTGTGCTGGCCGGGCTGATCCGGGAACGTCTCGAGCCGTTCTTCTACTCCGAGCAGGTGCTGGAAATTCTCGGCGGCGAGTAATTCCGCACGAATTTATTGACACGCCTGCGTTTCTCACTTGTGCGCAGGAATATCGCGACCGGTTGTGATGTCCGTCATTCCGGTCGCGATTGTCGTATGCCGACATGAAACATGTTGTGCGTCACAACATCTGGTGACCTGTATGTATACGGCAGTGAAACACGCCGCCACCTCGTCAGCAGTCCCGCTGTGAGGCTTCGGCTACATAGAAGCCGTTGCATTACCGGCATGTTGAGATCACTGCACGAATACCTGTTTTACACCGTTCCGAATTGACCGCGAAGCGCGCGCGGTGCAAGTTTGCACCTGACTTTCCCTGGGCCACCACAAAATTCATCGCGGTGGCAATACAAAGGAGCAGGTGTGCGCGCACGTTCCCGGCCGACCCCGACCGGAACCCGATCCGACGACGGTGCTGCCACCGCGGGCGCCGGGCTGATCCGGCCGCGCACGATTTCCGGTCAGCTCGGCCGGATCCTGGCGGTGTCGCTGGTGCTGGTGCTCGGACTGCTCGGGTTGACGATGTCCACCCAGGTCAGCGCTTACCGGCGCAGCGGGGAGACCGTGGACGCGGTGGCGGTGGCGCTGGCCGCGCAGGATCTGGTGCAGCAGGTGCAACGCGAGCGTGGGTTGAGCAACGGTCTGCTCGGTGGTGATCAGCGACTGAGTCGACCCGTCACCGACCAGCGGGTGGGCACCGACGCGGCGCTGCGCGCGGTGGTGAACACCCTCTCCGACAACCCGCCCGGCGCCGGCGAGGTGCGGTCGGCCCTGGGGCACGTGGCGGGACTGCCGTCGATTCGCTCGCAGGTCGACAATCGCACTGTCACCCGGCAGGCGGCGTTCCAGTTCTACACCGACGGCATCGACGCGCTCAATCGCCTCTCGCTGGGGCTGGATCAGGCGCGCGACCCGGCCGTTCGGCACGGGCTGCAGGCTCTCTATGCCCTGGGTGACGCCAAGGAATTCGCCGCTCGCGAACGCGGGTTCTTGAACGGGGTGTTCGCCGCGGGGGAGTTCGCGCCGGGGGAGTACGTGCAGTTCCTCGACATCCGCGCCGCGCGCAATGCCGCGCTGCTCGCGTTCGGCCGTGACGCGACCTCCGACCAGCAGGCGCGCCTGGACGCGGTGCTGGCGAGCGAGAATGCCACGCGGGCAACCAGTTCCGAGAACATCGCGATCGCCTCGACGTTGGGGCCGCTGGTCGAAACGGTCGATCCGGCGGTGTGGTGGGCGCAGATGACCGCGGTCATCGACGAGCAGCGCACCGTGCAGCAGACCATCGGCGACGACATCCGGGCGCGCGCGGCGGACCTGCGCCGCGTCGCCGCGCTGACACTGGCCGGATTCGCGCTGGCCGCGTTGCTCGCGATCGCCGCCGAAGTCGCCCTGGTCTTCGCCGCCATTCGCGCGATCGTGCGCCCGCTGGCGCGACTGGCCACCGAGGCCGACGATGTCGCGTCGGTGCGACTGCCCGAGGTGATCGCGGCCTGGCACGGTGGCGCCGACGCCGCCCCCGACCCGCCCGCGCCGGTGCGCACACCGCCCGGCGCCAGCGTCGAAATCGCCGCGGTGGCAGGCGCTTTGGACCGGGTGCAGACCACCGCGTTCGAGCTCGCCTCCGAGCAGGCGCTGGTGCGGCGCAACACCACCGAGTCGATGGCCAACCTGGCCCGGCGCAATCAGAACCTGGTGCGCCGCCAGTTGGGGCTGATCAGCGAATTCGAACGGGAAGAACTCGACCCGAAGGCGCTGTCGAACCTGTTCGAACTGGACCACCTGGCCACCCGGATGCGGCGCAATGCCGAGAGTCTGTTGGTGTTGGTCGGGCAGGCCAGTCCGCGCCGGTGGGCCGAACCGATCGCGCTCACCGACGTGATCCGGGCCGGACTGTCCGAGGTCGACGACTACCGGCGCGTGGTGCTGCGCCGAGTCGACGACATCGCCGTGACCGGGGCGGTTGTCAGCGAATTGGCGCACATTCTGGCCGAACTCATCGAGAACGGGTTGGCGTTCTCGCCGCCTGATCTCGAGGTCGAGGTGTATGGGCGCAAGGTCGCCGGGGGTTACCTGCTCGCCGTCGTCGACCACGGCGTGGGGATGCCCGCCGAGCAACTGGCCGAAGCCAATGCGCGGCTGCGCGGCGAGCAGGATTTCATCGTGGCCTCGACCCGATACCTGGGTCACTATGTGGTGGGTCGGTTGGCGGGGCGCCTGGGCATCGAGGTCGAGCTCAACACCTCGCCGGTCAGTGGGATCGTGGCGCGGTTGCTGTTGCCACCGAATCTGCTTGCCGACGAAAGTAATTCGGTCGAACCGGGTACGCGCGCTACGGAAGCGCCTGTCAGCCATCACGCGGTGCAGCAGCCGGGCGTTGGCGCACACTCTGCTCGCGTGGAGCGGTCGGGAAGTGCGCCCGCTGACCACGTGCAGCAGTTGGGAGATGCGCCCGCTGATCACGTGCAGCAGGTGGGAAGTTCGGGTGCTGATCACGTGCGCCAGTTGGGAAGTGCGCGCCCTGATCAATCGGCCGTTCCCGCGCACTCAGCTCACCGAGCGCAGCCTGTCGCCGCCGTGCGCTCCGTGCCAGTAACACCAACGGACGAAACCCCCTACACCGCACTGATTTCCGGCCGCAATGGCCACGCAGCAGGACCCTCGGACACCCCCTCCATCGAGCGCACCCGCAACGGCCTGGTCAAACGCAGCAAACGAACCAAGATCACCGGCTCCCCGGACCGCCCCCGCCGAACGCAAGCCGATCGCCCGCCGACCCCCGAACGCACCCCCGACCAGACCCGCACCATGCTGTCGTCCTTCCGCACCGGCCACGAACGCGGCGGTGCACCCGAAACTGCTTCCATCCCAGTCGATCCCACCACCGATCGGACCCGACCCCAGGAGCTACGGTGACCACCCACCTACCCACCGCCGACCCGCACACCTTCAACTGGATGCTGGGCAACTTCGTCCGCAACACCGACGGCGTGCGCGACACCGTCGCCGTCTCGTCGGACGGCTTGCTCATCGCGATGTCCGACGGCCTGGACCGCACCGGCGCCGACCGCCTGGCCGCGATGGTGTCGGGCCTGTCGAGTCTGGGCCGAAGCGCTTCGCGCAGTTACGATTTCGACGGCCTGAAGCTGATCATGATCGAGATGAAACGCGGCTTCCTGCTGGTCTCGGCACTGGGCGACGGCAGCTGCCTGGGCGTGATCGCTGACGGCGGTTGCGATGTCGGCCTGGTCGGCTACGAGATGGCGGTGCTCGCCGAACGCGCGGGCGCTCTGCTTGACCCGCTGCTGATCAGTGAACTGCGCGAGACCCTGCGCAGATGAGATATCCCGACGGCCCCCGGCTACCCGACCCGCGCATGATCCCGGTCACCCACGCCACGGGTTGGCGCGACACCTCGGCCCCGCACGACCCGGCCGACATCGACGACAGCCAGGACAGTTTCGTGCGCCCGTTCGTGATCACCGCGGGCCGCACCGTCCCGGTTCTGGACGGTCTGCGCATCGAAACCCTGGTGCACGCACCACCTTCCGCGCTGTCGGCGCCGCTGCGCTTCGAGGAACGCACCGTGGTCACACTGTGCCTGAGACCCCACTCCATCGCCGAAATCGGTGCCGCGCTGCGGGTTCCGATCGGCATCGCCAAGGTGATCGTCAGCGATCTGGCGGCGGCGGGGCATGTGACCGTCCGTGACGCGCCGGAACTGTCGACCGCCGCCATCGAGAGGATCCGCGACCTTGTCCGCGCACTCTAACGCCCCCGCCATGCCGTCCTCGGTGAAGATCGTGGTCAGCGGCGGTTTCGGCGTCGGCAAGACCACCTTCATCGGCGCCATCTCCGAAATCGAACCCCTGGTCACCGAAGCCGCGATGACCGAGGTCTCCGTCGGCATCGACGATCCCGGCCGCCGCGCCGAGAAGACCGCCACCACAGTGGCTTTGGACTTCGGCCGGATCACCCTGGACCAATCGCTGATCCTGTACCTGTTCGGCACCCCCGGCCAGGACCGCTTCGTGTTCCTGTGGGACGACCTGGTCGACGGAGCGCTCGGCGCGGTCATCGTCGTGGACACCAGCCGCGTCGAAGACTGCTACCCGGTCCTGGACTACTTCGAAGAACACCACACCCCGTTCGTGGTGGTGGTCAACCGCTTCGACGACGCCCGCCACTTCGACCTCGACGAAGTCCGCGAAGCCCTCGGCCTGGACGACTGGACCCCCGTGCTGCACTGCGACGCCCGCAACCGCGATTCCGTGCGCGACGTGCTGGTAGCCCTGCTGGAACAGGTCCTGCTGCACCGAGTCCAACCCCGCCACCGCGAGGTGAGCTGACCAGCGAGTACGCACCACCGGCCGATCAGTTGCCGGTGAACTGTTCTGGCAGCTTCGCACCATTCGTGGCCCACGCCACGCACTGGATCGTGGCTGATTTTCGCCACGACGTGGCGTCGGATGCGGTGCGTGTTCGCTGTCGCCGCAATCGATCCGGTGGCTGGTCACCGCCAGCTACCAGCCGGGTCATCGCGGTCGGGGACCCACTCTGTGTCGGTGGGAGGCTCGGGGTCGTACTGAACGATCCGTCGGACCTGCCGTGCACGCTGGATTCCCGCGAGTCGCACGACGAGCCCCAGCGCCATATCTGTGCCGGCGGAAACGCCCGCGGCGGTGATGATGTCCCCGTCATCGACCCACCGATCGCCGCGACGGACCTCGATCGTCGGGTCCAGTGTTTCGAGACGTTCCAACGACCGCCAATGCGTCGTTGCCGGGCGTCCTGCCAGCAAGCCTGCGGCGGCGAGCACCAGTGAACCGGTGCACACACTGGCTATCAATGGCGTCGTCTCACGCTCGGCCCGAACCCACGCTAGATGGTCGGAATCTATGATCAGAGAACGAGTTCCACGCCCGCCGGGGTAGATCAGTACGTCCCGGGCAGGCGCATGGTCGAGACGGTGCTGCGGGCTGATCGTCATGCCCTTCGCACAGTCGACCGGTTCGCCGTCGAACGAGAAGGTGAAGACCTCGAACCCGTCTCCTGGAAAGAACTGAGTCCAGCACGACAGGATTTCCCATGGCCCGACAACGTCCAACTCCTCCACGCCCGGGAACAATAGAATCCCAATCCGCTTCTTTCGATCGGTCATCGCGACACCCTCCATTCGCGGGGTCGCCCCCTCCTGCCGGCCACCACGATCACATTCGACACTCTCCCTCGGAGTCAAGATTGACGAGTTTTCGCGGGTCGAACTCGGCGAGTTGAAGCCCGCCGCTAGGCGAGCGACTCATGTGTCCGCTTGTCTCAACGGTCCACGGGACACTATCCGCCCGAACCGCCCGTCGACCGCGACTCCACCGGGCGCAACGCCGCCACGATCTCGTCGGTGAGCAGGATGCCCGCCAGTCCGTGCGCGTGCTTTTCGCGGCGGACCAGGGAGACGACGTTGTTGCTGAAAGCGTCGCGGACCGGGCGGAAGGCCAGAGTGCCGTCGCGCAGTTCCTCGGCGGCGTCGAACTCGCTGAGGAAGGCGATGGCCTCGCCGGAGGTGGCGAGGCGCTTCATCGTTTCGATGGAGTTGGTGTGGAACGCCGGCTGGATGTCCAGGTCCGCGTTGGCGAAGGCCTCGGCGACGATGCCGTGGATCACCATCGAGCGGTCGGCGAAGATCAGTGGGTAGGGCGCGCACTGGGCCAGCGGCACCGTGTCCATGCGCAGCAGCGGGTGGTGCGGGCTCACGACCACGCCCAGGCGGGTGTTCATCTGCCAGCAGACCTCGACCTGCGTCGAGGTGGGGATGTTGAACGCCAAGCCCAGGTCGGCTTCGCTGTTCTCGACCGCGTGCAGCACCTCCAGCGTGGTCATGGTGCGGATCGAGATCCTGACCTGCGGGTGGCGGGCCCGGAACGACGTCGCCGCCGCCGCGACCACGCTGCTGGCCAGGCCGGTCATCGTGGCGATCACGACCTCACCGCTGCCCAGCGCGTGCAGATCGCGGATGTCGGCGACCGTCTCGCGGTATTGCTGCAGGGTCCGGCGAATGTGTGCCAGCAGTGCTTCGCCGGCGGGGGTGGGGCGCATCCCGCGCGGCAGCCGTTCGAACAGCTGCTGATCGAGTTCTGCTTCCAGCAACAGGATTTGACGATTGATCGCCGAGGGCGCCACGTGCAACCGCGCCCCGGCCGCGCGAATGGACCCCAGCCGCGCGACCTCATCGATGTACTGCAGTAACCGCGAATGCAACACCGTGCACCTCCTGCGGCAAGTGTACGAAAAATCAGTACACCTCGTGCAAAAACGGATGCTTGTCAGCAACGGTACCCATGGCGTTCTATCAATACAGACGAGTGAAGCCGGTCACATCGACTGGTCGGCTCGCAGGTACGAGAACACAGACGTGAGGACCACCATGCTCGAGCAGAATTCGACGACCGGCACCGCGCCCGCGGGTGACAGCGACGTTGCGGACCAGGACGATCACGTGCGCACGATCTTCGCCATCCTGGAAGGCGAACACGAAGCCGACCTGTTGCTGCACAACCTCAACATCCTCGATGTTCATAGCGAAACCGTCTATCCCGGATCGCTTTTGGTACACGGGGACCGCATCATCGCGCTGAACCCCGACGAAGCGATCGTGCGGGTGCGCGAAACCTTCGACGGGGAGGGCCTTTACGCGATCCCGGGCCTGATCGACGCGCACCTGCACTTCGAATCCCAGCTCGCGCACCCGGCCGCCTTCGGCGAGGCGATCGTGCCCAGCGGCACCACCACGGTGTTCGGTGAGACACTCGACTTCGCCAGTGCCGCAGGCGATGAGGCCGTCGCCGCCGCCGAGGCGCTGTTCGCCAACCATGAGAAACTGCCGTACCGGCTGTACGCGTTCGCGCCGGGCAAGAAGTCCACGCCCGAGGTCACCGAGGCGATGCTGGCGATGGAGCCGGTGATCGGGCTGGGCGAGCTCGCGCACCTGTCCTACATGACCGGCAATGCCGAGGACTTCCGCAAGTCCGCACTGGGCCGGGCGCGCGCGGGCGTGGTGAACTGCCACTGGGGTGTCACCTCGCTGTCGGACATGCTGCTGAACTACATGCCCGCGATCGGCGTGGACAACAACCACGACGTGTGGAACGAAGCCGACATCGAGAAGAGCATCCGGTACGGCCTCAACACCCAGATCAAGTTCGGTGTCGGCAGCCCCGAGGTGATCCGAACCATGTTGCGCGCCATCGTGAAACGGCGCTGGCCCGCCGAGAACTTCCAGCTGTGCGCGGACAACATCTCCGTGAACCGGGTGCTGCGCCAGGGTCACATCGACTGGGTCATCTCCCTGGCCATCGAGATGGGCATGCCGCCGATCACCGCGATCAAGATGGGCACGCTGTACACCGCGCGCTCGTTCCACAAGGACCGCGATCTGGGCTCGCTGAGCCCGGGCCGGTTCGCCGACATCGTGCTGACCGACAGCCTGTCCAAGATCAATCCGCGGTACGTGTTCAAGGGCGGCCAGCTGGTGGCCAAGGATCGCAAGCTCGTCGCCGAAGTGGACATCGACTACTCGGTGCTGGCCAAGCAGCCCAAGCCGGGTCTGGCCGATCTGCGCGTGGACCAGCTCGAACTGACCCCGATCGAGATCTCCACCGACGGCACGCAGGCGAAGGTGCTGCTGTTCGACGTGTACGGCCGCGGCCATCTCAAGTTCGCGCAGGAGATCTGGGTGCCGTTCCGCGACGGTGCTGTCGTGCCCGAATACGAAGGCGCGCTGCTGAATCGGATCTCGGTGGTGCAGCGCTACGCCGACGGCGAGCGGCACACGGTCAACGGCCTGTTCAAGGGAGTGTCGATCGACCGTGGCGCGGTCTCCACCTTCTGGCCGGCCCCCAAGGCCTACTTCGTGTCCGTCGGCACCGACCCCGCCGAGATGCACGGCAATCTGCAGCAGCTCGACGCGCTGGTCGGCGGTTGCATCGTCACCGAGGACGGGGAGGCGAAAGCGACACTTCCGCTGGATTTTTATGGCGTAATGGCCGACATGAACCTCGCCGAGCTCGTCGAAGCCACCCGGTCCATCGACGACGCGCTGGCGAAGTTGGGCAATCACAACGAAGGCGAAGCGGTGGTCAACAAACTCCTGACGCTGTTCATCTCCCTCGACCGCTTCGGGTTCATGAAGTAGCCCGGAAAACAGATCAAGGGACGAGAGCGTTATGCAACACGATAAAGCCGCAGATGTCGTGGACACCGGCAACAAAGTGCGCCGCTGGATCATCTACGTGCTCGGGATCTATATCCTGACGCTGGGTCTGAGCTTGGCCATCAGGGCGGGGATCGGCATTTCCCCGCAGAGCAGCCTCACCCGAACGATGACGTTGATCTTCCCCGAGTTCACCCAGGGCAATTTCAACCTCATGCTCGAAATCATCATGCTGCTGCTGACGTTCTTGATCGCCCCCAAGGCGTTCAAGGCCGTGCACCTGCTGTCGATGATCCCGGCGTTGGTGCTGGCCCTGCTGCTGGACTTCAACCTGGGCATCACCGCGTGGATCAAGCTGGAGCCGTATCAGGCCGACGTGGCGCTGCTGCTGCTGGCCGACGCGATGCTGGCACTGGGCCTGTTCATGATGATCAGGGCCAACCTGATCCTGATGCCGATCGACCTGTTCGTCAACACCATTCAGCAGCTGACCGGCCGCAAATGGGGCAATATCAAAACCATTTTCGACTGCACCCTGCTGGCCCTGTCCGCGACCATCGGCCTGATCTGCTTGGGCTCACCGCATTTCATCCGCGAGGGCACGCTCATCAACGCCATTCTGGTCGGACAGTACGTGAAGTTGTATTTCTTCCTGTACGGGAAGTACACGGCACGAAAGGCAGCCGTTCCGGCTGTCGCCTGACCGCCCGATAAACCGCAGCCGTAAGTCCACCGAGGACTTACGGCTGCGGTCGTGTGTCAGCGACTGCCATACGGCATGCCGAACAGGGTGGCGAACTTCGCGGCGAGGGTATCGCCGAGGAAGTCCAGTGCGCCCGGGGTGGCGGCCATGGTGCCCGCGTCGTTGATGGTGCAGCCGGGGGTGGCGGGGATGCCGTCGAGTCGGTCGCGCAACCACAGCAGCGCCGCGGGCCCGCCGACGACCTCGGCGACGATGTGTTCGCTGGCGTGGTCGCGGGTGTAGGTGAGCGAGGTGGCGGGGTCGCGGCAGTAGGTGTCCACGAGGGTGTCGGTGGCGTGCAGCGGCAGGATCTCGTCCCAGGCGGAATGCCACACGAACATCGGGACGTCGGGCACGGTCTTGCCCATCCTGGTGTCGTCGAGCATCGCGGCCACCGGTGCGTCCAGCAGGGGGTCACCGTCGGCGGCGATCATGCCGGTCAGGTCGAGAAACGGCAGCAGCATCGACTGGTACTGCACGCACAGCGGTGATTTGAGCGCGGTCAGTGTCTTACCGAGCGGGTGCAGGCGCTGGTCGAGATAGGCGGCGAAGTCGGGGTATTCGCGGGTGAGTCCGATGATGGCGGCGAAGACCAGGCCCGAGGTCGCCTGGTTGTCCGACATCCGCAGTGCCGCACCGAGATCCGCGCCGACCCCGCCTTCGGCCGCGCCGACGATATTGAGCTCGGGCGCGTACAACGCGTGCAGTTCCGCGGCATGCCCGGTCGCGATGGAACCGCCGGAATAGCCGTAGAGCCCCACGGGAGCGGTCGGTCCGGCTTCGAGCGGCGCGAAACTGGTCGCGGCGCGAATGCCGTCGAGGGTGATCCGCCCCGCCAGCGGACCGGCCGCATACGCGGAGTTCGGGCCCTGATGATCGGGCACGACCACCGCCCATCCCTGCGCCAAAGCTGCTTGGGCGAACAGGAATTCAGCAGGAACGACGATCTGCCCGGCCAAGGGTGCTACCGAAAGATGTTGCAGCGCATACGAAGGCGCGCAATAGCCCGCAGTCGAGTCTTCGGCCAGCTGCACCGACAGCAGCTTGCGCGGTTGCACCGCCTGCCCGCGCGGCTTGATCAGCGTGGCCACGGCCGGGATCGCCTCGTCGCGGCTGTTGTTGGACCGGTACGACACCTGCCAGGCGTCCACATCGAGGGGCAACAGACCGAAATCGGCGACGTTGACCTGCCGGACCGCGATGATCGCGCCGGGCGCGGTGGCCGCCACCACGTGCGCGGGCGGCAGATAGAACCCGGCATCCAGTTGCGGCGGCAGCGGAATCGTCGGGGCGGGCGCGACCGGCGGCACCTGCGCGGTGGCGGGGCCGGCCATGGTCGCCGATGCCACCACGATCACCCCCGCGAACAGGGAAAACCAGCGTGCGGCAGTGCGTGATCTCATCGCGCGAAATCCTTCGTATCCATTGAGACCGCATCGTCTCAAGAGGGAACTATGGCACGCGAGTGACGCACGTCGCAATCACTTCTGAGGTCCTTCCACGGCGGTCAGCGCATTGAGCAGCGTCGAAAACACCTCTACCAGCACATCGACCGACGGTCGCGGGTCGTCCAGACTCCACTGGTGTACCGCCCCGTTGACGGCGCCGATGAACGCCGCCATCGCCACCCGCCACCCGCCGGGAGGTTCGCGCACATCGTCGCGCCCGGCCGCGATCGCGACCACGACCTCGCCCCACCGGTCGCGGATCTGCGCGCGATGCTGCTCCACCGCCGCGCTCACCCCGACGATCTCCACGAAGGCGACCTTGGCGTACCGCAGGTCGCTGGTGATGGACTGGGTATAGGCCCGGATCGCCGCATCGACCAGGTCACGATGATGGGTGCCGTCGGTGACGGCCAGCGCCGCGGCCACCGCCTCCTGCGCGCGCCCCTGCACCCAGTCGTACACCGCGACAAGCAGTTCCTCGCGGTCGGCGAACACCTCGTAGAACTGTCGACGCGACAGCCCCGCGGCCGCGCACACGTCGGTGAGCGAACTGTTGGCGTAGGACTTGTCCGCGAACACGCTCAACCCGGCCTCGATGAACAGCGCGCGCCGCTCGATCTTCCGTTCGGCCACCGAGGTGCCGCTGTAGTTGTGTCGAGTCCGGGTCACCCGCCCGACCTTACTGTTCGCGATCGGCCCCTACACTCGGCACCGTGGGCGAACAGAAACAGCGGATGCTGGCAGGGGAACTGTATCGGGACAACGACCCCGAGTTGGTCACCGAACGTCAACGCGCGCAACGGTTGTGCGATGAGTTCAACGCGACGGGGTCCGACGAGACAGGCCGACGCACGGAGTTGCTGGGGGACCTGCTGGGCAAGCTCGGGCCGGATTCGTGGATCATGCCGCGCTTCCAGTGCGACTACGGATATCTGATCGAAATCGGCTCCAACAGTTTCCTCAACTACGACGCGATCCTGCTGGACTGCGCGCCCATCATCATCGGCGACGACTGTTCGATCGGGCCGCGTGTGCAGTTGCTCACCGCCCTGCATCCGATGGACGATCACGAAAAGCGCAGGCAGCGTTGGGAATCCGCGGCGCCGATCCGGATCGGGAACAACGCGTGGTTCGGTGGCGGGGTGATCGTGTGCCCCGGCGTGACCATCGGCGACAACGTGGTGGTCGGTGCGGGCAGCGTGGTGACCCGTGACCTGCCAGACCGGGTGTTCGCGGCGGGCAATCCGGCGCGGGTGATCCGGCAACTGTAGGTTCGCTGGCTACTGTGGGAGGTCAGGCGCCCGCGCACCGCCGGTGCCCGACCCGAGGAGACCGAATGCGCCACGGCGAAGATCTCTCGCTGACCCACGTGATGCTGCTCGTGGGCGACCAGGACGAGGCTCTGACCTTCTATCGCGACCTGATCGGACTGCAGGTCCGCACCGACATGCCCTTCGGCGACAACCTGCGCTGGCTGACCGTGGGCCCCGTGGACCAGAAACACCTGGAATTCGTGCTCGAAGTGCCCGAAATGGCGCCTGACCCGGCCTATCAGGAGGCGGCCAAGGCTCGCATCGCCAGCGGCGTGCAGTCCACGATCATCTTCGCCACCGACGACCTGGACGGCACCTTCGTGCGCATCCGCGACGCAGGCGCGGAAGTCGCCCAGCCGATCGTGAACCAGCAGTACGGTCGCGACTGCGCGTTCCGTGACCCGTGGGGCAATCAGATCCGCTTCAACGCCCGCCACGCGCACCACGGCTGACCGGCGACATGCGGACCGGGCGCGGCGTCGGGTCGCGCCCGCCCGCGCGCGGCCATACCCTGGCGACCATGGGCGAATCGCGAAACGAGATGGAACCCGAAGCCACCCGGCCGCTGCGCGAGGACATTCGATTCCTCGGCGGCATCCTGGGCGACACCATCCGCGACCACGAAGGTCCGCAGGTGTTCGACCTGATCGAACGCGTGCGCACCGAGGCGTTCCGGGTGCGCCGCGAGGAAGTGCGGCGCAGCGCGGTCGCCGACATGCTCGACGGCACCCCCACCGAGGTCGCGATCCCGCTGATCCGCGCGTTCAGCTATTTCGTGCTGCTGGCGAACCTGGCCGAGGACATCCAGCGCGATCGACGCCGCGCGGTGCACGTGGCGGCGGGGGAGCCGCCGCAGGAATCGTCGCTGGCCGCCACCTACGACAAGCTCGACGCGGCCGGTCTGGACGGCGCGGTGGTGGCGGACCTGCTCACCGACGCGCTGGTGTCGCCGGTGATCACCGCGCACCCCACCGAAACCCGCAGGCGCACAGTGTTCGACGTGCAGTCCAAGATCACCGAGCTCATGCGTGTGCGCCGCCGCCTCGAGCCCGGCGATCCCGGCTTCGACGAGTCCGAACTGAAGATCCGCCGCGAAGTGCTCACCCTGTGGCGTACGGCGCTGATCCGGTTGGCGCGCTTGCGAATTCAGGACGAGATCTCCGTGGGGCTGCGGTACTACGACCTGACGCTCTACGACGTGATTCCTGAGATCAACGCCCAGGTTCGCGCCGCGCTGCGTGAACGGTGGCCCGCCGAGGATCTGTTGCCACGTCCGATTCTTCGGCCCGGTTCGTGGATCGGTGGCGATCGTGACGGAAATCCTTTCGTCACAGCGGAAGTCGTGCACACCGCCGCCGAGCAGGCCGCCGCCTACGCCTTCGGCCGGTACCTGGACGAGCTGGTCGAACTCGAGAAGACGCTGTCGCAGTCGGCGCGGCTGGTGCAGGTGACACCGGCGGTCGCCGTGCTGGCCGCCGCGGGTTATCCCGACCAGGGGCTGTTCGCCGATGAGCCGTATCGCCGTGCGCTGCACGCGATTCGGGCCCGTCTCAGCGCCACGGCCGAACTGGCACTGGGCGAACTGCCCGAGCACGGTTTCGCCTCCGACGCCGCCCCGTATCCGACACCGCAGGCCGTGCTGGACGACCTCGACGCGATCGACGAATCCATGCGACTCAGCGGCGACGGCCTGCTCGCCGACGACCGTCTGGCCGCGCTGCGCCACGCCATCGAAACCTTCGGCTTCCACCTGCAGGGTCTGGACATGCGCCAGAACTCGGAGGTGCACGAACAGGTCGTCACCGAACTGCTGGCCTGGGCGGGCGTGCACCCGGACTATCCGAGTTTGTCCGAAGCCGAGCGTGTCGAGCTGCTGGCCACTGAATTGCGCACGCGCCGACCACTTCTGGGCCCCACTGCCCAGTTGAGCGAGCTCGCCACCAAGGAACTGGGCGTGCTGTTCGCCGCCAAGGACGTCATCGACACCTTCGGCGCCGCCGCGATCCCGAACTACATCATCAGCATGTGCACCTCGGTCAGCGACATGCTCGAAGCGGCCCTGCTGTTGAAGGAAGCCGGCATCCTCGACCCCGGCACCACCGACACCGCACCGCACTGCCCCGTCGGCATCGTCCCGCTGTTCGAAACCATCGAGGACCTCAGCGCCGGTGCCGCGACTTTGGCTGCGGTACTGGATGTTCCGGTGTACCGAGAGCTGGTCGTCGCGGCCGATATGCGCCAGGAGGTGATGCTCGGCTACTCCGATTCCAACAAGGACGGCGGGTATCTCGCCGCGAACTGGGCGCTGTACCGCGCCGAACTGGACCTGGTGGAGGTGGCCCGGAAATCGGGAATTCGGTTGCGGCTGTTCCACGGTCGCGGCGGCACCGTCGGTCGCGGCGGTGGTCGTAGCTACGACGCCATCCTGGCCCAGCCCGCGGGCGCGGTCCAGGGTTCGCTGCGCCTGACCGAACAGGGTGAGGTGATCGCCGCCAAGTACTCCGAATCCGGTGCGGCACACCGCAACCTGGAATCGCTGATCGCCGGCACGCTCGAATCGACACTGCTGGACGTCGAGGGCCTGGGCGACGACGCCGAACCGGCGTACGAGATCCTCGACGACCTCGCCGCCCGCGCCCGCGCCGCCTACGCGAACCTGGTCCACGACACCCCGGGCTTCGTCGAATACTTCCGCGAATCCACCCCGGTCGCCGAAGTCGGCGACCTCAATATCGGCAGCCGCCCCGCCTCTCGCAAGCCCACCAACTCGGTGTCGGACCTGCGCGCCATCCCCTGGGTGATGGCGTGGAGCCAAGCCAGGGTCATGCTGCCCGGCTGGTACGGCACCGGCACCGCGCTCGAAGACTGGGTCGGCGACGACCCGGCCCGCCTCGCGCGCCTGACCGACCTCTATCAGCGTTGGCCGTTCTTCAACACGGTGCTGTCGAACCTGGCGCAGGTCATGGCCAAAAGCGACCTCGACATCGCCGCCAGCTACGCCGACCTGGTCACCGACAAGACCCTGCGCGACACCATCTTCACCATGATCACCGACGAACACGCGCGCACCGTCCGCATGTACCTCGCGGTCACCGGCCACACCGAACTGCTCAGCGACAACCCGTCACTGGCCGAATCGATCCACAACCGCTTCCCCTACCTGGAACCCCTGAACCAACTCCAGGTCGACCTGCTGGCCCGACTGCGCGGCGGCGACGATTCCGAACTGGTGAAGCGGGGCATCCTGCTCACCATGAACGGCCTCGCCACCGCCCTGCGTAACTCGGGCTAACGGTCGGCCCGCGCCGCTCGCCGTCGCGCACGGAATTCGCCCGGCGTCACACGACATTCACGAACGAAAGCCTGATGCAGACCGACAGTGCTGGTGTAGCCGACCGCCGTCGAGATCTGCTCTAATGGCAGCGCAGTGTCCGCTAGTAGGCGTTTGGTTTCCAGCAACCTGCGGGCCCGTAGGTACGCGGCGGGCCGAGCGCCCACCGTGGCGGTGAACTCCCGAGTGAACGTCGACTCCGACATCTCGGTCAGTCCAGCGAGTGTCGGAACTGTCCATGACTGCCCGAAGCGAGTATTGATGGCCACCAAGGCCGGTGCGAGCCTGGGATTGCGGATCGCCCGCCCCAACACCGTGTCGGTCGTCGCCAGCGCGAGTCGCAGGCCGAGTACATAGGCCAGTTCGAAGGCGCGCAGTTGCACGGTCTCGGCCCCGGCTCCTGGCCGATCGGATTCGTCGAGTATTCCGGCGAGGAGATGCTGTAGCATCTGCTGTCCCGCCAGCTGACGTGCCCGCACAATCAGTACATCCGGCAGCAGCTGGTACAGCAATTGCGCTGCGCTGGGGTCGTAATCCAGTCCCGCGCACAGCATTCGACCGACGGGGTCCGCCGCCACGTTCCCCAGAGAGAGCACAGCGGACGCGCCGGGTAACCGTTCGGGCAGCAGGTCGCTGATGTAGGGCGCGGTGTCGCACTGTTCGCCGGAGACGATGTGGGCGGCACCGCGGGGGAACATCGCCAAGTCACCGGATGCGAGGGTGTGACTGAGCCCGTCCTGGCAGGTGACGACTGCGCTACCGGTGAACATGTAGTGCATCAGCGCGCGTGGTTCCGGTCGACCTCGAACAGCCCAGCCGGGGTGTAGACGCCAGTCTGAATAGTAGGCACCGTGTAGCCGCAAAGGTGCGAGCACCGACCCCAGTACATCGTCGTCCATGACATAAAATCATAGTATTTTGGCGGGATTCTTTGTTGTCCAGGTGCCGGTTCCCGGGCAGGCTGACGGTCGTGACTTCCACTGAACTCGATGTCGCGGTGCTCACCGCCCGCGGAGCCCAGAGCACGGCGATCGCCAACGCTCTCACTGCCGCCGGAGCCTGCGTGCGTGCGCTCAACCGCGCCACCGCTGCCCTCGACGACCCGTCTGCCCTCGCCGCCGCTCTCGAAGATGCCGACGTCGTCGTCTACACCGCCCCGTTGGATTACACCTCAGCGGTCGCCGAGTTCGCTGTGAACGTCGCCGCGGCTGCCGCGGCTGCCGGGGTCACCCGCGTCGTGTACAACACCAACACTCGCATCCCAGACACACCGACCAGTGCGATCGGGTTCGAGTCGCGCCGTGACACGTGGCAGATCCTCACTGCCGGTCCGATTCCGGTCACTGCAGTCGAACCTGCCATCTACCTGGAGAACCTGCTTGCGCCCGGCGTTCTGAGTTCGGCGACCGCCGACGGTGGACTTGTGCTGCGCTATCCGCTGCCCGGGCAGGTCCCGGTGTCGTGGATCTCGCTAGCCGACCTCGGCCGAGCCGTTGCCGCGGCCTGCGTTCATGGTTCGCCGGGGGAGATCATCCACCCTGGACCGCCCGCGATGACGGGCCCACAGCTCGCCGCCGCCATTGCCACCGCACTCGGGGTGCCGGTGGGCTTCACCGCTCTAGATCCTGCTGTCTTCGAACAAGGTCTTGGCTACGCGATCGGCGCGGGACCGGCCGCCGGGGTGGCGTCGATCTACCACTGGCTAACCGAGAATCCCGATAGCCCGGTTATGTCACCGGAACCCGGCAGGTGCCCCGGATGGTTGCCTGCTTCTACGCCGGTCGCCGAATGGGCCGCTGAATGCCTGACCGTGTCTGCCCGCGGTTAGCTCACCAAGCAAGACCACCGCACCTTCGCTCCACCGGGGGAATGTTAGAAATCATGACAGCTTCACTGACATCGGCCGCCACAGATCCGCACTATCTCTGCTCCACCGTCCAGGACGCTGACCCGCTCGACGCGGACCACGTCTGGGATGTCACCGGCACCGAGTTCGCCGCCCGCCATGCCCACTACGAGCAGTTCTACCAAGGGGCACCGCACGTCTATCTCAACCAGCTCGCGGGGACTCCCGTCGCGACGGCGATGAGCGAGTACGCGGGGACCGCCCTCACGACGCCGCTGACCGTCACCCGATGACCGCTGTCACCGGTACTCGCACGTTCGCCGCCGGGCCCATCCGGTGGACGCTCGCGCTCACTCAGTTTCTGCTCATCCTCGACACCGCGGTCCTCAATGTCGCCGCACCGCACATCGCCGCCGACGTCGGTCTCGGTTCCGCCGCGCAGAGTTGGGTCATCAACGCGTTCGTGATCCCGTTCGCTGGGCTGCTTCTCGCCGCCGGTTACCTGGCCGATCGTTACGGACCTCGACGCACAATGACGTGTGGACTGGTCGTGCTGGCCGCTGGTGGCGTCCTCGGTGTCGTCGCTGTCGACACCGTTACCGTGCTCGCGTCCCGGGTCGTGCAGGGCGTCGGCGGCGCACTCGCGGGTGCCGCGGCGATGTCGCTGCTGTTGCACCTTTTCGCCGGTGCCGACCGGGCGCGCGCACTTGCCTTGTACGCCACCATGGCTGGGGCCGGCGGTGTCGCGGGCACCATCCTCAGCGGAACCTTCACCGATTGGTTCGGTTGGCGATCCCTGTTCGCGCTCAACGTTATCGGTGCCCTGGTGATCGCCGTGGCGGTCCGCCGTGTCGTACCCGCTGACCTGGTCCGCGCCGACCGCTTCGGTAGCCGGTCTGTACTGGGGGCGACCGTGTTGACCGTCGCTCTCGCCGCCACCGCCTACGCCATCACGAACCTGGCCATCTATTCGTTGCGGTCTCCGCATATTTGGGGCGCTGGCGTTCTCGCCGTGGCGGCCACCACGGTGTTCGTGCGCGTCGAGACTCGAGCTGCTCGGCCGATCATTCCCCGACGGGTCTGGGGTAACCGTCGGCTGCTGACCGCGCTCGTGCTCGCGGCCGCCGCCCAGCTCACCCTGACGCCGCTGTTTCTGCTGGTCAGCGTCTATCCCCAGCAATATATGGGCTACAGCGCAACCTCGGCCGGCCTCGTGCTGCTGCCGATGTCGGTGCTCATAGTTGTCTTCGCGCCGAACCTTCCGGCATTGGTCGGCCGGTTCGGATCCCGCAACGTCATGATCGCGGCCTTCGGGGTGGTCGCGGTCGGTGCGGGGGCGCTGGCGATTCTTCTCGATCCCAGCCGGGGCTATCTCGTCGCGATACTTGGCCCCACGCTGCTGATCGGCTGTGGTGTGCCCGCGGTCGCGATGACCACGAACATTGCGACTGCCGCCGCGGCCGGTGATACTCCGGCCGGTGCCATCGCTGGATTGCTCACCACGGCACAGCAATTCGGCGCGGCGATCGGTCTCGCCGCCATCCCCGCGATCGCCGCGGCCCGCAGCGGTGGCTACCTGCTTGCCTTGGCCACGATTGCTGCCTTCGCGGGGATTGCCGCGCTCATCGCAGGGATTCGAGCCAGACCATAATGCGGCGGTGACCATGAACGGCTTCGGTCACCGCCGCGCATAACTTCGGCTAACCGACTACAGGCAGACGGTGATGGTGATCGGGCCGAGCGGGATGCCGGTGCAGATCGAGACCGAGCCGACGACCGGCTGCGCGGTGGCGGCCGTGGCGGGTCCCGCGGCGATCGCGGTGACCGACAGGGCAAGGGCGGCGACGGCGAGCGGGCGGGCGAACGTGGCGAACATAGGCACAATCCTCGGGTAGAGCGGGGTGGACACCCCCGTGTGGGGGCGGCCCCATCTCAACACGCCGGTGCGCGCGGTGTCCGCGACATGGTGGGAATTGTGGTGGCTCAGTCGGAGACGACGGCGATCGCGTCGATCTCCACCAGCATGTCGGCGCGGGGCAGCACGGTCATCACGGTGGTGCGCGAGGGCAGCACGCCGTTGGTGGTGTGCTTGGTGACGAACTCGCCGTAGGCGTCGTTCATGATCGCGAAATCCTCACGCTTGGTGAGGTAGACGCGCAACATCATCACATCGTCGAAGGTGGCGCCCGAGGCGTCGATGATCGCCTTGACGTTCATCAGCGTGCGGGTGGTCTGCGCGGCGACATCGCCGGGGTGCAGGTACTCGTTGGTCTCGGGGTCGACCGGGCCCTGCCCCGAGACCTGGACGAACGGGCCCTTGCGCACACCCTGGGAGAAGGTGTGGGCGGGGGCGGGGGCGTCGGAGGTGCGTACGGCGGTCTTGTCGGACATGAGGTTTCAGCCTTTCCTCGCGGTGACGGCTCGGCGGGGGTCCCAGCCGAGCTCGGTGGAGATCGCCTCGGCGGTCGCGGTGACCTGCGGCAACAACGCCAGCACCTGATCATGGTCGAGCAGCACGTCGGGAACCGAGACCGACACGGCCGCGACCACGGATCCGATGCCGTCGCGCACCCCGACACCGATGCAGTTCACGAAGCTCTCGTGCTCTTCATGGTCTTCGGCGAACCCCTGCGCGGCGACCAGCGACAATTGGGCCAGGTACTGCTCGGGGGTGCGCAGGGTGCGGGCGGTGAACGGGTGGTAGTCCAGTCGTGCCGCCACCGCGGGCCATTCGGTGCGGGGCAGCGCCGCGACCAGCACCTTGCCCACCGCGGTGCAGTGCAGCGGTGCGGGCCTGCCGATACGCGAATACATGCGCACCGCCTGTTCGGCGTCGACCTTGTCGATGTAGACCGCGTCGCCGGATTCGTAGGCGGCCAGGTGCACGGTCTGGCCGGTGGCCGCGCCCAGCGCGCGCAGATGCGGGCGGGCGACGGTGCGCACGTCACGGTTTTCCAGTGCGCGACTTGCCAATTCGAACATGCGGGTGCCCAGCGAGTAGCGGTGGGCGTTGTCGCGCACGACGAACCGGTCGGCCTGCATGGTCTGCAGTAGTCGCAACACCGTGGACTTGTGCACGCCGAGTCGTACCGCCAGATCATCCAGCGACTGCGAATTCTCGCCCAGGGCAACGAGAATGGACAAGGCCCGCGACACACTTTGACTCATGTGCTGATCGTTTCATCCAGGGCCGCGGGGTAGCGCAGCCCGGCCCACGTCTGGTCCGGAAGCACGGCCAGGCGTTGAATATCTTGTGAGGGTGGCAGTTTCGCCGAATCGCCGGTGGCGGTCAGGGCGGACGCGGCGCACAGGTGGCCGTAGCGCAGGCGGGTGCGCAGGTCGGCGCCGTGCAACAGCGCGGCGAGGTAGCCGCCGGCGAAAGCGTCACCGGCACCGATGCGTTCGGTGATATTCAGGGTCAGCGCGGGCACTTCGATCGCGGTCTTGCCGTCGAAACCGGTGACGGTGTGCTTGTCGTTCTTGACGATCAGCTGGGTCGGCTCGGGAAACAGTGCGCGCAAAGCTGCCGGGTCGCCGGTGCCGAAGATCTCCTCGGCCTCGTCGGCACCCAGGAACACCACGTCGGCGCCGCGAATGTGCGCGGCGAGTTCGTCGGCGGCTTCGTCGATGCGCGAACCCCACACTGCCGGACGGTAATTCAAGTCGAAACTGATCAATGTGCCGCTGCGGGGCCGCGCGAGTAGTGCACGCGTGAGTTCGGTGGCCGACTCCGACAGAGCCGGGGTGATGCCGGTGAAGTGCACGAGATCGGCACCGTCGAACAGGCTCGGTGTCAGATCGGCGGGGGACAGGGCGCTCGCGGCCGACCCGGTGCGGTAGTAGTGCATGCGACTGGCGTGCGCGGGCAGATCGTTCGTCTCGCCCGAACCCGCGCCGCGCTCCTTGACGTAGAGACCCGTGGGCCGCGTCGGATCGATGGCGACCGCGTCGACATCCACCCCCTTGGCCGCTAGATCCGCGATCAGATAGCGGCCGAAACCGTCCTCGCCGACCCGCGACAACCACGCCGCCGACACGCCCAACTGGGCCAGCACCACGGCCACATTCGCCTCCGCGCCACCGGCCCCGCGCTCGAACTGCGCGGACTGCTCGAGCGGCCCCGCGCCCGCGATCAACACCGCCAATCCCTCGCCCACAGTGACCGCCCTGGGCCGGTCGACTGTTGCCTGAATCACCTTATTTGCCCTTTCGTGCTTGCGGTCACTGCCTTCTAGATGCACAATAACGAGCAGAAACATTCAGCGCAACCACCGTTGCACACACTGCAATGTTTGCTTGATATGACTGATCGGGCCGTTACCCAGGGGTTCGGTCGACGAGGAAGGGATGCTGTGATCATCGACAACGACGTCGTCGACGCGCTGGCGCACGAGTTGCTCGGACCCCACGACAAGAGCGTGCCGCCCGCCGCCTGGGGTCACACCGTGCGCGAATATCTGTCCGGCGCACCCGAACTCACGCACTGGCAGACACCGCTGCTCACCCTGGACCGCGCCCGCCTCGACGCGAACCGCGACCTGATGGCGCAGTGGACTGCCACCGCAGGTGTCGCGCTTGCCCCGCACGGCAAGACGACGATGGCGCCGCAGCTGTGGCGCGAACAGTTGATCGCGGGTTCGTGGGGGATCACCCTGGCCACCGCGTGGCAGGCGCAACTGGCACGGTCGTTCGGTGTCGGTCGGATCATGCTCGCGAACGCCCTGGTCGATCCGGTCGGATTGGTCTGGGCGGCAGCGGAATCCGCGCGCGACGCCGACTTCGAGTTCTACTGCTGGGCCGACGGCGTGGCCACGGTCGAACTGATGGACAAGATCCTGCGGGAGACCGCCGCGAGCCCGCGCGTGCGGGTACTGGTCGAACTGGGTGGACCGCACGGTCGGACCGGCGCGCGCACCCGAGCCGAGGCGCTGGCGGTTGCCGCCGCCGTTGCAGCCAGCGAGCGACTGACCCTGGCCGGTGTCGCGGGCTACGAGGGCGCGCTGGCACACGATCGCACCCCCGCGGGCATCGCGGCGGTGCGCGGTTACCTGCGCGAACTCGCCACCCTGCACACCGAACTCGCTGCGACAGGTGCCTATTCGGGTCCGTCGCTGATCACCGCCGGCGGCAGCGCGTATCCCGAACTGGTGGTCGACGAGCTTGCGGGCCTGGCCGACGCATCGACCACGGTGGTCCTGCGCAGCGGCGCGTACCTGGTCCACGACGACGGTTTCTACGCCGGGATCTCCCCGCTCGCCGCGCCCGCTGTGGACCCCGGCTTGCGTGCGGCGATGCACGGGTGGGCGCGCGTGGTGTCACGACCGGAACCCGAACTGGCCCTGCTCGACGGCGGCAAACGCGATTTCCCCTTCGACGAAGGTCTGCCGGTGCCGCAGCAGGTCATCGGCGGCACGCTGCCCCCCGGTGCGGTGGTGACCGCCCTGAATGATCAGCACACCTTCCTGCGCCTGCCCGGAGCTGCATCCACTGATCTGCCGGTGGGTTCGGTAGTGCGGCTGGGCCTTTCGCACCCGTGCACCGCCTTCGACAAGTGGCGCCTCATCCCCGTCATCGACAGCGCCGACGCGGTGAATCCGCGCGTGGTCGACCTGATCCGCACCTACTTCTAATCGGATGACCATGACCCCCTTGCTCTTTCGTGACATCGACATCGTCGACGGCACCGGCGCCCCGCGCACGCGTAGCGATGTCCTGGTCCGTGACGGCCGCATCGCCGAGATCGCCCTGCCAGGCACCATCGACTCCGCCGATGCGAGAGTCGTTGCGGCGGAACCGGGTTCGGTGCTCGCGCCCGGATTCATCGACATGCACGCGCATTCCGACCTGTACCTGCTCACCCACCCCGACCACCTCCCGAAGATCACCCAGGGCGTCACCACCGAGGTGATCGGCCAGGACGGGCTGTCCTACGCACCCATCGACGACGCCGCACTCGCGGTGCTGCGCAGGCAGATCGCGGGCTGGAACGGCAATCCCGCCGACTTCGATTTCAGCTGGCGCACGATCGCGCAGTACCTGGACCGCCTGGACGAGGGCATCACACCCAACGCGGCCTACCTCGTTCCGCAGGGCACGCTGCGGATGCTCGTGGTCGGCAATGACCAGCGCGCGGCCACCGCCGGGGAGATCGACCGGATGTGCGCGCTGCTGGCCGAAGGTTTCGAACAGGGCGCGGTCGGCATGTCCAGCGGACTGACCTACACGCCCGGAATGTACGCCGACACAGGCGAACTCGCCGCACTGTGCCAGGTGGTCGCCTCCTATGGCGGCTTCTACGCACCGCACACCCGCTCGTACGGTGCGGGCGCGCTCGAGGCCTACGCGGAGATGATCGGCCTGGCGAAAGCCACCGGCTGCGCGCTGCACCTGACCCACGCCACCATGAACTTCGGCGTCAACCGTGGGCGCGCACCGGAATTCCTGGCCATGCTCGCGATGGCGCGCGCCGACGGTTGCGACATCACCCTCGACACCTACCCGTACCTGCCGGGTTCGACCACGTTGTCGGCGCTGCTGCCCAGTTGGGCGATGTCGGGCGGGCCCGACGCGGCACTGGCCCGCCTGGACGATCCGGGGCAGCGGGCCAGGATCATCGCCGATGTCGACGTCAACGGGTCCGACGGCTGCCACGGCGTCACCGTCGAATGGGAGACCATCCAGATCAGCGGGGTCGGCGACGACGCGCTATCGGACGTCGTGGGCCGTACGGTCGCCGAGATCGCGGCCGATCGCGGCATCGCACCTGTGCAGGTGTTCTTCGACCTGCTGCGCCGCGATCAGCTCGCCACCACGATCCTGCAGCACGTGGGCCACGAGGAGAACGTGCGCGCGATCATGGTCGACCCAGGCCACATGGGCGGCAGCGACGGCCTGCTCGTGGGCGCCCGCCCGCACCCGCGCGCCTGGGGCACCTTCCCGCGCTACCTGTCGCGTTACGTGCGTGAACTGGGCGTTCTCGGGTTGGAGGAGTGCGTGCACCACCTCACGGGCAGGCCCGCGCAACGCCTGCGCCTGGACCGACGCGGCCTGGTGCGGCCCGGTTTCGCCGCGGACCTGGTCGTGTTCGATCCGGCAACGATCCACGACACGGCCACCTTCGAAGATCCCAAGCAGCCCGCGCGTGGTATCCAGCATGTGCTGGTCAACGGCGAATTCGCGCTCGAGAACGGCACCGCGACCGGTGTGCGCGCCGGTCGCGCCCTGCGCCTGGACACCACGCGAAAGGAAACCCGATGAACCCGCTGTTGAGCTCGTCATCGCCGGCCATGGAGGTGATCCGCGCCGACCGGGCTCTCACCGTGGTCCGCGCCCCTTCCATACCCGATCCGGCCGCGCTGGCTGCCGCGCTGGCCGGTGCCGGTTTGCGTGCGGTCGAACTGACCTTCACCACCCTCGGTGTGCTCGACGCGATCAGCAAGGCCGGTACGGTCACCGATGCGGTGATCGGGGTCGGCACCGTCACCACCCGCGCTCAGGCCGAGGCTGCCATCGAGGTCGGCGCGCAGTTCCTGGTGACACCCGCACTGCGCCCCGAGGTCGCGGAAGTGGCTGTGGCGCACACGATCCCGGTCATCATGGGTGCCTTCACGCCATCGGAAGTGCTGGCCGCAGCCGAAATGGGTGCCGCGGCCGTCAAGATCTTCCCGGCCCGCGCGCTGGGCCCGCAGTACCTCAAAGACCTACTCGGGCCGTTCCCGAACATGTTCCTGATCCCCTCGGGCGGCGTGAATTCCCACAACGCCCGCGATTTCCTCCGGGCGGGCGCGATCGCTGTCACCGCGGGCACCGAAGTGGTGGCCCCGCTCGACGTCGAAACCGCCCGCTGGTCCCACATCGGCTCCAAGGCCGCACATTTCGTCCATTCGCTTGATTGAGAGGTTGTTCCATGGGCGCCACCGTCGACTGGTTGCGCACCACCACCCCCGGGTTGCTGGTGCTGTGCGGTCTCGCGATCGCAGTACTGCTCATCGCCATTATCAAAGTCAAACTGGAGCCGTTCGTCGCGCTGCTGTTGACCGGCCTGCTGCTGGCTCTGGCGGCCGGACTCCCGATCTCCCAGATCGTGGGCACACCGCTCAAAGCCGGTGAGTCACTGCTGGAAACAGGCTTCGGCGGCATTCTCGGACACATCGCGGTCATCATCGGATTGGGCACCGTACTCGGTGCGATTCTCGAAAGATCCGGTGGCGCCGACGTTCTCACCGACAAACTCCTGAAAGTGTTCGGCGAGAAGGGCGCTCCCATCGCGATGGGCCTGCTGGGCCTGATCTTCGGCATCCCGGTGTTCTTCGACATCGGCATCTTCGTGCTCGCGCCCCTGATCTACGTCGCCGCCAAACGCGGCGGTCGTTCGCTGGTGCTGTACGCCATGCCGATGCTGGCCGGCCTGTCCATGACGCACGCCTTCCTGCCCCCGCACCCCGGCCCCGTCGCCCTGGGTGGTCTGCTCGGCGTGAGCCTGGGCTGGCTGATCATCATGGGATTCGTCTGCGGCATACCGGGTTTCATCGCCGCGGGCATCGTGTGGGGCAGCTACATCGGTAAGCGCGTGATGGTGTCGGTGCCCGAGGAATTCGTTCCGCTCGAGCCCGAATCCACCGACGAGGGCTCCGGCGGCACCGCGGTGGTGACCAAATCGCCGCCCTCGGTCGGATTGATCGGCGGCATCATCGCGATCCCGCTGGTGCTGATCCTGGGCGCTACCTTCGGTTATCAACTGCTGGACAAAGATTCGGCGCTGCTGCAGGTGCTCACGTTCTTCGGCACCCCCGCGGTCGCGTTGTTGATCACCGTGCTCGTGGCGTTCTATCTGCTCGGGATCCGCCGCGGTTCCACGGTGCAGGAACTGAGCACCATCACCGCCGAATCGCTCAAACCGGTCGGCATGGTCCTGCTGGTGGTCGGCGCGGGTGCCTTCTTCGGCAAGGTCATCTCCGCCACCGGCATCGGCACCGCACTGGCCGAAACGATGTCCGCGGCGGGCCTGCCGATCATCGTGCTGGCCTACCTGATCAGCTGCGGTCTGCGCATCGCGCAGGGTTCGGCCACGGTCGCCATCGTCACCACCGGCGGCATCGTCGCGCCGCTGGTCGCGCAGCAGCACTACTCGCAGATGTCCATCGCGCTGATCGCCATGGCGATCGCGGCGGGCTCGATCATTCTCAGCCACGTCAACGACGGCGGTTTCTGGATCATCGCGAAGTACTTCAACATGACGGTGAAACAGACCCTGCAAACCTGGACGGTGCTCGAAACCATCCTGTCCGTAGTGAGTTTCGCGGTCGCTGCCCTGCTGTTCTCGATCGTCTGACAACTGTTCTACCGAGCCGGGCTGTCCCCACGGGTCAGCCCGGCTTCGTATGCGCAGATCGCGGCCTGCACCCGGTTGTCCAGGCCGAGACGGCGCAGAATCGCGTGCACAACGGTGTCCCCCTGGGGCGACAACTAGCGAACCCCCCGGCAGCCCGGTAGATTCCATCGCCTCGTCCAAATAGACCTCGATAGCGGCAGCAGTCGTAGCTGGCCTGGGCTCGGCACGGAACGGCCACAACCGACCTGAGCGAAAGTCGAGAATCAACCGATCGTCGTTCAGTCGAGCAGCGCGCGCGTCAGCCGAGCGAGCGCTTCGCGCGGATCCTTCCCCGCGTCGGCACCGGTGAGCCGGTGCACGACGGCACCGTCGAGATAGTCGACCAGGATGCCGGTATCGGTGGCCGTCAAACCCACCGACGCGGCCATCTCGATCGCCCAGGCGCGCAGCCGCTGGTGTCCGCGCTGGACCGATTCGTGCAGCGCCGGCATCGTCTGCGACTCGCCGAACAGGGCCAGGCGGGCCTGGGTGCGGACGCGGTCGGTGGTGGTTGCGTGCGTGACGAACAGGGCGAGACCGTCGATGAGGTGCTCGACCGTGGCTGGGCCGAGTGCGCGGTTCATCGCCTCCCAGTCGGCGTGATCGCGCTGCTCGAGGCGTTCTGCGACGCCACACAGCAGTGCTTCGCGGGTGCGGAAATAGTTGGATGTCGAACCCGGGGGCAGGTCAGCGGCTTGGTCGACCGCGCGGTGGGTCAGCGCGCGCGACCCGCCGGTGCCCAGTACCTCGATCGCGGCATCGAGGACCTGCTCGCGTTTGGTAGTCACCCACTGATACTACGCCCGTAGTGAGCTGCACTACATTCGTAGTCTTCATCACTACAGCCGTAGTACGGTCGCAGTTACTCGAGACGAAGGAGTGTGCGATGTCTACAGCGATGGTGGTCGGCGGCGGAATCGGGGGAATGGCCGCGGCGCTCGCGCTTGTCGGGCGGGGTTGGGATGTCCAGGTGTTGGAACGGGCGCCGGAGGTTGCCGAAGTAGGGTCTGGAATATCGCTGTGGTCCAACGCTTTACGCGCACTGGACGCTCTCGGCGTCGGCGACACCGTTCGCGCGCAGGGCATGTCGGAGGTGTCGGCGGGAATTCGCGACGATCGTGGGCGATGGCTTTCGCGCACCGACGTGGCGACACTGCGCGATCGGTTCGGCGCTCCGGTGGCGATCCACCGCGCCCGGCTGTTGGATATCCTGCGCACGGCGCTACCCGAAGGCATTGTGCGCACGGGGATCTCGGTGCACGAGGCGACCGTGGAGGGAACGGTGGTGCACTCCGCGGGCACGTCCTCCGCCGATCTGATCGTCGGAGCTGACGGGATTCGCAGCGTTGTCCGGCGTGCGGTCTGCGGCGAAGTCGCACCGCGCTACGCCGGCTACACCGCCTGGCGCGCGGTGGTCGATATCGACGAACAGCTCACCGAGTTCGGCGAAACATGGGGTCGCGGCGCACGTTTCGGCATGGCCCCTCTCGCCGACGGCCGCGTCTACTGCTTCGCCGTCTACAACGCCCCCGAGCACACGACCGGCAGCCTCGCCGAAGTCCGCGACCGCTTCGCGAATTGGCACCACCCGATCCCGGCCCTGCTCACCGCCGCCGACCCGAACGCGGTGCTACACAACGACATCTACGACCTACCCGCCCTCCCTGCCTTCACCGCAGGCCGCATCGCCCTGGTCGGCGACGCCGCCCACGCGATGACACCCAACCTCGGCCAGGGTGGCTGCCAAGCACTCGAAGACGCCGTAGTCCTGGGCAAGCTGGCAGGCGAACCCGACGGCCTCGCTCGCTACGACCGAGAACGCCGCCCCCGCACCCAGATGATCACCCACCGCTCCGCCCGAATCGGCACCGTCGCCCAACTGTCCGCCCGCCCCCTGGTCACCCTCCGCAACACCGCACTACGCCTGACCCCCACCTCGACCCAGCTCAACTCCATGGCGGAGATCCTCGACTGGACCAGTTGATATCAGCTCGGCGACCCGTGTGTGTCCTCATCGGTAGCGCGTGCACATCGCCGCCGCAGTGGCGATCATTTGGGCGCGCAGTTCCGGCGGGTCGAGTACCTCGATGTGTTCTCCGAGGGGGAGCAGGGCGTGGGCGAGGACTTCGTAGGACTCGCTGGGGATCGTGATGTCGGCCCAACCGTCGGCATCCGGGGCCCCGACGCAGGTCAGGGCTTCGCGCACCGCAGCGGGATCGTTCATCAGGCGGAGTAAGGGGAGGTGGGTGGTGGCGATTCGGCAGTGTGCGGTGACTCGCAACATTGATCGCGCGAACTGTTCGGCGGTGGCGTTCCAGTGCGTGGTGAGGTCGAAAGAGGCAGGGCGGGTGAAGGATTCGCCGGTGGGAGTCGCAGCGGTGATCCGGGCGGCCCGGTAGGAGCGGATAGCGGTTCCTTCGCGGGCGATCAGGTACCAGGTGCCTGCTTTCATGACCAGGCCGAGCGGGTCCAGGGTTCGTTCGACGGTTCGGTCGCGGCGCTGGTAGGTGATCGCGAGACGGTGGTCGTGCCACAGGGCTTCGGCAACCGTTGCGAGGGTGGGGGTTTCGTCGGGGTGTTGGAACCAGCCGGGCATGTCGATGTGGACGCGTTCGGCGATTCGGGTTGCGCGGCCGCGTAATTCGGGTGGGAGGGCGGCGAGCATTTTCAGTTGGGCGGTGGCCAGGACGGTGCCGAGGCCTAGGTCGGCTGCCGCGCCGGGCAGGCCCGCGAGCAGGACGGCGTCGGCTTCGTCGGAGGTGAGGCCGGTGAGGCGGGTTCGGTAACCGTCGATCAACCGGACTCCGCCGCCGCGGCCCGGTTCGCAGTACACCGGAACGCCCGCCTCCGACAGCGCTTCCACGTCCCGGTACACCGTGCGCACCGACACCTCCAGCTCCCGTGCCAGCGCGCCCGCCGTCGCACCGCCACCTGCTTGCAACAGCAGCAGCAACTGCACCAACCTGCTCGCCCGCATATCCCGAGGCTAGCCGCAAACCCTGACACAAGATGTCAAGTTTGCGCCGTACCGTACGAGATATGACCACGTGGAGCCAGTTCACCGAAGAAGCCCCGAGCATCGCCGCGGTGTTCCGACGCCGCCACCAGGCCACCGGCAACCTGTGCCTGTTGGGCACCCTGCGCGCCGACGGGTCACCGCGCATCAGCCCGATCGAACCGATCATCTTCGAAGACATGCTCGTGCTGGCCGGGATGCCGAACACCCGAAAATTCGACGACCTCGCCCGCGACCCACGCTTCTGTCTGCACACCGCCACCGTCGACACCAAGGTCTCCGACGGCGACGCGAAACTCTTCGGCACCGTCACCGACCTGCACGACGAAGCCGTCCACGCCCGCTTCGCCCAAAAACTGTTCGACGACAGCGGTTTCGACATCCGCGGCGAGAAGTTCGACCACTTCTACGTCGCCGACCTCACCGGCGCCTCCACGGTCGAAGTGGACGACGACCACCTCGACATCACCGTCTGGAAGCCCGGTTCGGGCGAAACCATCGTCCGCAAAGACTGACTCACCGACCTGGACAATTGATCACCAGGCAACCACGCAAACGTCGCGCGAGAAGGAAAATCCACCATTGCCTGGTGATCAACTGTCCAGTGGGTCAACGGGGCTGGTTAGCGTGCGGAAGGCTCGGGATCGGCCGCCAGGACGCCCGTCGCTAGGGCCAGCGCATGGTCGATACCGGGGCATTCGTGCGATCCCGCGCCGAAACCGAGCCCCGGATGGCGCAGATCGAGCTCGGTGACCGCACCGTCGACCACACGACGGGTCGACCGCAGGGGCGGTGTCGTTGCCATGATCGCTTCGGGTGGTTCGCCGCAGGCGCGGGCCGCCGCGATCAGTTCGCCGGTCGCCGCGCAGGCCTGTACGAGAACGCAGATCCGCGCCGCGGTCGCCTCGTCCGCGACGCCACCGCACGCCGCGACGAGTTCGCGCACCGCTGCGTCGGCGGGTGGTGTGACAGGGACGTGCGGTTGATAAGCCGCGGCGACTTCGGCTACCGCGTCCGCGAGGTCCGAGGGAAGTCGCATGGCGCGCAGCAAGATTCGGACATGGGCAAGCGGTCCGTCGTCACTCCCGGCCAGCTCATCGATGTCGATCCGATCCAGCTCCGCGCACACGGCGGCCCGCCTGCGTGCATGGTCGGCACCATCGCAGAACCGCGGTACATGAGCGCGAAGCCAGGCGACGCCGGGCTCGGACGCCGCGGGCACGGTGGGCATCGGCGCGGTAGTTAGCAATTCGCGGACGAGAACAGGATCGCTGATCACCCCATGACCGTAAGCCCACGAAGTCGACGGGGCGCATTATCGGCTTTATGCACCCGCACCGTCTCGGCTGTCGGACGCGCGCGAGGTGCGCTGGATCAGCACGGATGGTGTGCCACGATGGCGTACATGGAGCTGCTCGCTTCCGCTGCCGAGGGTCCCTCGCCGATCGTGTCGCTGTTCTGGATCGCGCTCATCGCAGTGGTCGCGCCGCTGGTGTCGCGGCTGGTCAAGGGGTATCTGCCGGATGTGGTGATCCTGCTCGTGGCGGGGGCGGTGCTCGGGCCGCATGTGTTGGGGTGGGCGGATAGCACCGGTGGGGTGGACCTGGTCAGCGAGTTGGGGCTGGGGATGCTGTTTTTGCTGGCCGGGTACGAGTTGGATCCGCAACTGTTGCGTGGTCGGTCGGGGCGCACGGCCTGGATTGTGTGGTTGGTGTGTCTGCTGTTCGCGTTCGCGATTGTCGTCGTCGCCACGGACAAGTCCAATGGCACGCGGATCGCGGTCGCCATCGCGTTGACCTCTACCGCGTTGGGCACGCTGCTGCCCATTCTGAAGCAGTCCGGGATCGTTGATACGCCGTTGGGGCGCGCGGTGATGACGCACGGCGCGGTGGGGGAGTTGGGGCCGATCGTGGCGATGTCGGTGCTGCTGACCAGCAGGAATATCGGCAGCGCCGTGGTGATCGTGCTGATGTTCGTGGTGGCCGCGGCGGTGGTCGGGTTCGTGCCGGTGCGGTTGTTCGACCGGATGCCCGATCTGGGTACCGCGCTGGCCAAGCTGGGCGGAGGTACCTCGCAGCTGCCGGTGCGCGGGGTGGTGTTGCTGCTGATGGTGTTGATGGTGGTCGCGGAGGTGTTCGATCTGGATGTGGTGCTCGGGGCGTTCGCGGCGGGCATGATTCTGCGACGGCTGATCGCGGCGGGGCACCCGGATGTGGATTCGTCGCTGGAGGCGATCGGGTACGGGTTGCTGATCCCGGTGTTCTTCGTGGTGTCGGGGATGGGCATCGACGTGGCGGCGGTGGGGCGCAATCCGGCGCTGTGGTTGTGGTTCGTGGTCACCATCGCGATCGCGCGCGGAGTGCCTGTGTGGCTCAGTGAACGTTTCGTGCCGCGCGGGGACAATCTGCCGACCGGACGCGAACGCGTCGAACTGGCGCTGTACGCGGCCACGGGCCTGCCGATCATCGTCGCGGTGACGCAGGTCGCCACCCACACGGGGCTGTTGACCGCCGAGGTAGCCTCGATCCTGGTGGCCGCGGGCGCGACGACCGTGCTGGTGTTTCCGCTGGTGGCGCGCCTGATCGGAGCCCGGGCGGCAAAACCGGTCACACCCGCGCATGAATGAGCTTGCATAATCGTGCATAATCATCACATGGTTGATTCGTCGGGAGGACCCGTGCTTCGGGTGGCGGTTGCCGGTGCGAGTGGGTACGCCGGTGGCGAAGTGTTGCGTCTGCTGTTGGGGCATCCCGAATACCGAGCGGGGCGCCTCGAGATCGGGGCGCTGACCGCCGGTTCCAACGCCGGTACCGCGCTGGGCGCGCTGCAGCCGCATCTGCTGCCGCTGGCCGACCGGATCCTGGACGAGACCACCCCCGAAATCCTGGCCGGGCACGACATCGTGTTCCTCGGCCTGCCGCACGGCCAGTCCGGCGCGATCGCCGCCGCTCTGCCCGACGATACGGTCATCATCGACTGCGGCGCCGACTACCGGCTCACCGATCCCGCCGCCTGGGAGAAGTACTACGGCAGCGCGCACGCGGGTAGTTGGCCCTACGGCCTGCCCGAACTGCCCGGCGGGCGCGAACAGCTCACCGGTGCTCGGCGGATCGCCGTGCCCGGCTGCTATCCGACCGTGGCCAGTGTCGCGCTGGCGCCGGCCATCGCCGCCGGGATCATCGAACCCAGCGTGAATGTCGTTGCGGTGAGCGGCACTTCGGGCGCGGGCCGCAAACTCGACGTGGGCCTGCTCGGTTCCGAGGTGATGGGCAGCGTGCGTGCGTACAGCATCGCGGGCGCGCACCGGCACACCCCCGAGATCGCCCAGAACCTGAAAGCCGCAGGCGGCGTTGACGTCTCGGTGTCGTTCACGCCGGTGCTGGCGCCGATGCCGCGTGGCATCCTCGCCACCTGCACCGCCCCGGCGAAAGTCGACGCCGCGCAGGCGCGTGCGGTGTATGAAAAGGCCTATGCCGACGAACCTTTCGTGCACCTGCTGCCCGAAGGGATGCTGCCGCAGACCGGTTCGGTACTCGGCTCCAACGCCATCACCCTGCAGGTCACCGTCGATGAAGACGCGGGCCTGCTAGTGGTGATCGGCGCGATCGACAACTTGACCAAGGGCACCGCGGGCGCCGCGGTGCAATCGATGAATCTGGCCGTCGGATTCGACGAGACCGCAGGACTTTCCACCGTAGGAGTGGCACCGTGACGACCCCTGATCCGCAGACCCCGGACCACGGCAAACTGATCCACACCCAGGGCGTCACCGCGCCGTTGGGTTTCCGCGCGGCGGGCATCGCGGCCGGTATCAAGGCCAGCGGCAAGCCGGACCTGGCGTTGGTGCTCAACGAGGGCCCCGAGTACTCGGCGGCCGGTGTGTTCACCAGCAACCAGGTCAAGGCCGCGCCGGTGCTGTGGTCGCAGCAAGTTCTGAAGACCGGTCATCTGCGCGCGGTGATCCTCAACTCCGGCGGCGCGAATGCCTGCACCGGCCACGGCGGCTTCCAGGACACCCACAAGACCGCCGAGGAACTCGCTGCGGCACTGAGCAATTGGGGCACCGAGACCGGCGCGGGCGAGATCGCGGTCTGCTCCACCGGTCTCATCGGTGACCGCCTGCCGATGGACAAGCTCATCCCCGCGATCACCGAGATCGTGCACGAGATGGGCGGCGGCATCTCCGGCGGCACCGAGGCCGCCCACGCCATCATGACCACCGACACCGTGCCCAAGGAGTCGGCGTTCCACAGCGAGGACAAGTGGAATGTCGGCGGCATGGCCAAGGGTGCGGGCATGCTCGCGCCGTCGCTGGCCACGATGCTCGTGGTGCTCACCACCGACGCCGTCGCCACGCCCGAGCAGCTCGATTCCGCCCTGCGTAAGGCCACGAAGTACACCTTCGACCGGCTCGATGTGGACGGTTCCTGCTCCACCAACGACACCGTGCTGCTCCTGGCCAACGGTGCCAGTGGCGTCGCGCCCTCGCAGGAGGATCTCGACGCCGCGGTGTTCACCGTGTGTGACGATCTGGCCGCGCAGTTGATGGCCGATGCCGAGGGTGTCACCAAGCGGGTGCAGGTCACGGTCGCCGGTGCGGCCTCCGAGGACGAGGCGCTCACTGTTGCCCGCGCGGTCGCCCGCGACAGTCTGGTCAAGACCGCGCTGTTCGGTTCCGATCCGAACTGGGGTCGTGTGCTCGCCGCCGTCGGCATCGCGCCGGTGACCCTGGACCCGAACCGAATTGCCGTGTCGTTCAACGGCAATCCCGTGTGCGTCGACAGTGTCGGTGCGCCCGGCGCCCGCGACGTGGACCTCTCCGGCGAAGACATCGACGTGCTGATCGAGCTCAATGTCGGCGAGGGCACCGCGATGGTGCGCACCACCGACCTCTCCCACGCTTACGTCGAAGAGAACTCGGCATACAGCTCATGAGTGTCGTGCACAGTCTTTCGGCCTTGGACAAAGCGCACGTGCTCGCCGACGCGCTGCCGTGGCTGCAGAAGTTCCGCGACAAGATCGTGGTCGTGAAATACGGCGGCAACGCCATGATCGACGACGAACTCAAGTCGGCCTTCGCCGCCGACATGGCGTTCCTGCGCACCGTCGGCGTGCATCCCGTGGTCGTGCACGGTGGTGGCCCGCAGATCAACGCCATGCTGAAAAGACTTGGTATGGAAGGCGAATTCCGCGGCGGCTTCCGCGTCACCACGCCCGAGGTGATGGATGTGGTGCGGATGGTGCTGTTCGGGCAGGTCGGGCGTGAGCTGGTCGGGCTGATCAACGCGCACGGTCCGTACGCGGTCGGCATCTCCGGCGAGGACGCGCACCTGTTCACCGCCACCCGGCGCACCGTCGCGGTCGAGGGCATCGCCACCGACATCGGCCTGGTCGGCGACGTCACCGAGGTCAACCCCGGCGCGGTACTCGACCTCATCGACGCGGGCCGCATCCCGGTGGTCTCCACCATCGCCCCCGACGCCGACGGCATCGTGCACAACATCAACGCCGACACCGCCGCCGCCGCACTGGCCGAAGGCATCGGCGCGGAGAAACTGGTCGTGCTCACCGACGTCGAAGGCCTCTACACCGACTGGCCGGACCGCTCCTCGCTGACCAGCCGGATCGACGCCGACGCGTTGGCGAAGTTGCTGCCGCGCCTGGATGCGGGCATGGTGCCGAAGATGGAAGCGTGTCTGCGCGCCGTGCTCGGCGGGGTCCCCAGCGCCCACGTGATCGACGGGCGCGTCCCGCATTCGGTCCTGCTGGAACTGTTCACCGGAGAAGGAATCGGAACCATGGTGACCCATGAGTGAGACAGACAAGCTGCAGCAGCGGTGGACGGCCGCGATGATGGACAACTACGGCACCCCGAAGGTCGCGCTCGTGCGCGGCGCGGGCGCGGTGCTCTACGACGCCGACGGCAAGCGCTACCTCGACTTCCTCGGCGGCATCGCCGTCAACAGCCTCGGGCACGCGCATCCGGCCATCCTCGAAGCGGTCACCCAGCAGCTGGGAACCCTTGGCCACGTGTCGAACCTGTACGCCAGCGAACCGGTCATCGAACTGGCCGAGAAGCTGCTTGCTCACTTCGGCGACGGTGAGGGCAAGGCGTTCTTCTGCAACTCCGGCACCGAGGCCAACGAGGCCGCGTTCAAGATCGCGCGACTGACCGGACGGTCGAAAATCGTTGCGGCGGAAGAGGCTTTCCACGGCCGCACCATGGGCGCGCTGGCGCTGACCGGTCAACCGGCCAAGCGGGCACCGTTCGAACCGATGCCGGCCGGCGTCGTGCACGTGCCCTATGGTGACGCCGACGCGCTGGAAGCCGTCGTCGATTCCGACACTGCCGCAGTGTTTCTCGAACCGATGATGGGGGAGAGCGGCGTTGTCGTGCCGCCGCCGGACTACCTCGCGCGTGCTCGCGAAATCACCTCGCGGGCAGGGGCATTGCTGATCCTGGACGAGGTGCAGACCGGAATCGGGCGCACCGGAACGTTTTTCGCGCACCAGGCGGCAGGCATCGTGCCCGACGCGATCACCCTGGCCAAGGGTCTGGGTGGTGGCCTGCCGATCGGTGCCGTACTTGCACAGGGCCGAGCCGCCGAACTGCTCACGCCGGGCCTGCACGGCACCACCTTCGGTGGCAATCCCGTCTGTGCCGCAGCGGCTTTGGCGGTGCTGCGCACGATCGACTCCGACAACCTGCTCACCCACGTGGAGTGGGTCGGCAAGCGGCTGCGTGATGGCATCGCCCTGCTCGAACATCCCGAAATCGACCACGTGCGCGGCGCGGGCCTGCTCATCGGCATCGTGCTGCGCGACGACATCTCCGCGTATGTGGACGTGCGCGCGCGCGAAGCCGGCTACCTGCTGAACCCCGCCAAGCCCAACGTGATCCGGTTGGCGCCACCGCTGGTGCTCACCGAAACTCAGGCCGACAATTTCGTCGCCGACCTGCCCGAGATCCTCGACAAGGCCGCCGCCGATGCTAAGGGAGCGACCGAATGACCCTGCGTCATTTCTTGCGTGACGACGATGTGAGCCAGGCCGAACAGGCCGAAATCCTCGCCATCGCCGCCGAATTGAAGAAAAACCCCTTCGCGCACCGGCCGTTGGACGGCCCGCGCGGAGTCGGGGTGATCTTCGAGAAGAACTCCACCCGCACGCGATTCTCCTTCGAACTGGGCATCGCCCAGCTCGGCGGCCATGCGGTGGTCGTGGACGGGCGCGACACCCAGTTGGGTCGGGAGGAAACCCTCGGCGACACCGGCAGCGTGCTGTCGCGCTACGTGGATGCCATCGTGTGGCGCACCTTCGAACAGTCGCGCCTGGACGAAATGTCGGTCACCGCAACGGTTCCCGTGGTCAACGCGCTGTCCAATGAGTTCCACCCCTGCCAGGTCCTGGCCGACCTGCAGACCATCAGCGAGCGCAAAGGCTCCCTGGTCGGCCTGAATCTGACCTACTTCGGCGACGGCGCCAACAACATGGCGCACTCGCTGCTGCTGGGCGGTGTCACCGCGGGCATGAACGTGACTGTGGCCGCGCCCCCCGGCTTCGAGCCGCTGCCGTGGATCCTCGACGCCGCCGCCAAGCGCGCCGCGGAAACCGGTGCGACCGTCTCGGTGACCAACGATCCGGTGGTCGGCGCGACCGGCGCCGACGTGCTGGTCACCGACACCTGGACGTCCATGGGGCAGGAAAACGACGGCCTCGACCGCGTCGGCCCGTTCCGGCCCTTCCAGCTCAACACCGCACTGCTGTCGCACGCGCACCCGGAAGCGATTGTGCTGCACTGCCTTCCGGCCCACCGTGGTGAAGAGATCACCGACGAGGTCATCGACGGTGGACACAGTGTGGTCTGGGACGAGGCCGAGAACCGCCTGCACGCCCAGAAGGCGCTGCTGGTGTGGTTGCTCGCGAAAGCCGCCGCGTGACACCGCGAACCGGGGCCGGCTCGGAGTCCGGGCGATGAGTGTTCCCGAGAAGGGTTCGCCCGCGATCGCCCGCACCCGCGCCGGCCGCCAGTCCCGCATCATCGAACTGCTGACCGCGCATTCGGTCCGCAGTCAGACCGAACTGGCCGCGCTGCTGTCGGCCGAGGGCATCGAAACCACCCAGGCCACCCTGTCGCGTGACCTCGACGAACTCGGCGCGGTGAAACTACGCGCGGCCGACGGCGGCGCAGGCGTCTACATCGTCCCCGAGGACGGCAGCCCCGTGCGCGGCGTCACCGGCGGCACCGGCCGCCTGTCCAAACTCCTGGGCGACCTGCTCGTCTCCACCGACGCCAGCGGCAACCTCGCGGTCCTACGCACCCCACCCGGCGCCGCCCACTTCCTGGCCAGCGCCCTGGACCGCGCCGCCCTGCCCTACATCATCGGCACCATCGCAGGCGACGACACCATCGCCGTCATCGCCCGCGAACCCCTCACCGGCGCCGAACTGGCCGCGAAAATAGAAAGCCTGGCCTGATCGCGCGAATGTGCCACAGCACCGCGTAGATCGCCCAGGCCGACGCTGCCGCCTGCACCGCGCCCACGATCGCGTGCCGGACCAGGTCGTAGGTGCTGATCTGGGCAATCGGGTCGTCGATGGCGAGTACCGCACCGAGAACGGGCGCGGCGAGTAGGACGGCGACGACCGCCCGGTTCGGCCGGACACGTTCGGTGCGTCGGGCACGATGGACTATCAGGTAGGCCAGTAGCGCCGTTCCGGCGACCGACGAGATGTAGCCGACCACGTTATAGGTCTTGTGCGGCTCGACCACCGATGTCCGCAACAGTGACCAGTTCTCGACCGCGAAACCGTTTGTCTGCGTGAAGGAATCCCACACCACATGCGTAGCCGCGCCTAGCGCAACCGCGGCGACCGTCAGCACCGCCGTGCGTACGGTCATGGAATCCGGTTGTCGGCCCAGCGAGAACGGCACCAGTGCCCGCAGGGGTTCCTCGGACACACGAAAATCCAGCAGCAGTGCGAGACCGATCAGCAGGTCCCAGCACGCGACACCGATCAGCGAATGAGTTGTGGTGCCGGACAGGGAAATCGGTAGGTAGTAGACCGCGTCGGGGGCAACCGAACCCGCGACCAGGGCGGCAAGGGGGAGATGTCGCGCGAAGGGCAGCACTGCTGCCGGGTGGGCGAACGTGATCGGCACTCGCTCCACCGTAATGGGTTGCGCTACCCGAAGACTCGGGTGTGCGGGTTCAGTCTCGGGTGAGGCGCTGCCAGGTCCAATCCACGCGGACGTCCAGGGGGGAATCGGGGGTGACCAGGCGTGGGTCGGTGTTCAGGCCGTTGGGTGGGCCTGACTGGGCCTCCACCGAGAGGGATTCCTTCGGCAGCGTCCAGACGACGACGTCGTGCACCGGGCTGGTGATGGTGAATTCCAGGAAACCGGGCCAGGTCAGGCGGGCCAGGACGCCGTTGGGCATGCCGAAGCAGTCGTCCCATGGTGCGGGGGTGGGGGCGATCTTGCGGCCGGTGGGTAGGTAGTCGTCGCCGCGTTCGCACTGCCAGGCCGGGTCGAAGTCCAGTTCCAAGGGGCCGGTGGCGGGTGGCACCGAGCGCAGGAACCACGGATGCCAGCCGCCCTGGGCGGGGAAGGGGTCGTGGTCGGTGGCGATGCGCATTTGCAGCGTGAGGCCGGTGTCGGCGAGGGTGAAGGTCTGGGTGACCGTGCCCGCGAACGGCCACGGATCATCGAGGCGGTGGCGCAGGGTGGCCTCGGTCGGTGACGACGCGACGACCTCCCACGCTCCGTCGCGCGCGGTGCCGTGAATGCTGTGCGGGCCGTTGTTGATCGGCAGCTGATAGGTGCGATCGCCGACCGTGAGCTCGCCCAGACCCAGACGTCCCGCCCACGGCGCCATGACGAAACAGCCGGTGCCCGGGTCCTGGCGTAGCAGTTCGGTGCCGTCGACGGTGAGACTGTGGATCGCGCCGCCGTCGTCCGGAGCGATCGTGAGCGTCGCGTCGCCTGCGGTGAGCCGCACATCGTCGGTCATGGTTCGCACAGTAGTGGCGGTGATGCGCCGTGCGCGGCAACTCGCGCCGAAAACCGCAGGGCGACGCGGCCCGGGATCAGTTGAACGGGTACTGACCGCCGCCCGCGCCGCCGCCGTGATTGTTCGGCGTGGCGACATCGATGATGTCCTGCACCAGCGCGACCACGGCGCGGCCGACATCGAGAACACCGTTGCCCAGTGTCGAGAATTCTTGTGCGATGTAGTGGAGCATCTTGTTCGTCCTCACGTGTGGCGAGCCGAATAGTGCTGTCTCAGCGTCATAGTGCTGTCTCAGCGTGCCACACGGCAGGGCTCAGGAGGCGAGGAAGTTCAGGATCAGCGTCGTCAGCGGGAGGGTGAGCTCGATGGTGGTGTGTACGACATAGAGCCCGAGGTTGGCCACCGCGTTGTAGTTGTCGGACAGGTACTGCAGGGCGTCATCCATGGTGTGCTCCTTGCGTCGAAGTGGTCAGGCGCGTCGAAATGGTCAGGCGAAAAATCCCTGGAGCAGGGGAGTGCCGAGCTCGATCACGGCCTTGGCCACGTTCAGACTCATGTTTCCCAAGCCGATGACGACCGTCCCGATCAGGTCGTAGTTGGCCTCGGCGAAATCACGTAACGACTGCATGATGGCTCCTTTGGTCCCGACCGGCGAGTATCAGCTGTGACCAGCGTCTCATAGCCGAGCGTACCCGCCAAGGCGCGCGGCGGTATCGTCGCAGGTGATCGTCTATTTCAGTCAGATCCGCCGCGGGCTCGCACCCCGGTTATGAATGAGATTGCATCATCGTGCATAATCATTTGTAGCAACGGCGACAGCCGAAGGAAGAACCCACGTCGAGGAGCACAACAAACATGTCCGATCGCGTCGTACTCGCCTACTCCGGTGGGCTTGACACCTCCGTCGCCATCAGCTGGATCGCGAAGGAGACCGGTTCCGAGGTGGTGGCCGTGGCCATCGACCTCGGCCAGGGCGGCGAGGACATGGAAGCCATCCGACAGCGCGCGCTGAACTGCGGCGCCGTGGAGGCCATCGTGGTCGACGCGCGCGACGAGTTCGCCGAGCAGTACTGCCTGCCCACCATCCAGGCCAACGCCATGTACCAGGGCCAGTACCCGCTCGTGTCGGCCATCAGCCGCCCGCTGATCGTCAAGCACCTCGTCGAGGCCGCCAAGTTCCACAACGCCACCACCGTCTCGCACGGCTGCACCGGCAAGGGCAACGACCAGGTCCGCTTCGAGGTCGGCATCGGTGCCCTCGCGCCCGACCTCGAGGTCATCGCCCCGGTCCGCGACTACGCCTGGACCCGTGAGAAGGCCATCGCGTTCGCCGAGGAGAACAAGCTCCCGATCAACGTCACCAAGAAGTCCCCGTTCTCCATCGACCAGAACGTGTGGGGCCGCGCGGTGGAGACCGGGTTCCTCGAGGACCTGTGGAACGCGCCCACCAAGGACGTCTACGACTACACCGCCGACGCCACGGTGAACTTCGAAGCGCCCGACGAGGTCATCATCAGCTTCGAGAAGGGTGTGCCGGTCGCCATCGACGGCAAGCCCGTGTCGGTGCTGCAGGCCATCGAGGAGATGAACACCCGCGCCGGTCGCCAGGGTGTCGGCCGTCTCGACATGGTTGAGGACCGTCTCGTGGGCATCAAGAGCCGTGAGATCTACGAGGCACCCGGTGCCATCGCGCTGATCACCGCGCACCAGGCACTGGAAGCCGTCACCATCGAGCGTGAACTGGCCCGCTACAAGCGGCAGGTCGAGCAGCGCTGGGGCGAGCTGGCCTACGACGGCCTGTGGTACTCCCCGCTCAAGCGCGCCCTGGACGCCTTCATCACCGACACCCAGCAGACCGTCACCGGCGACATCCGCATGGTGCTGCACGGCGGGTCCGCGGTGGTCAACGGGCGTCGCTCGGACCAGTCGCTGTACGACTTCAACCTGGCCACCTACGACGAGGGCGACACCTTCGACCAGTCGCTGGCCAAGGGATTCGTCCAGATCCACGGCCTGTCCTCGAAGGTCGCCGCCCGCCGCGACCTCGCCTAGGCTCCCCCGCCTCTCCGCGTCTTTTGCCGGTCGCGGGGTGGTGGTTGCGTGACTCGCCGGGCTCACCTCTGGGACGTGTGAACGTTCTGGGCGTGCCCGGTGAGTTACCCATGTACTTGCGAGATCAGTCAGCACCAAACATACGCTCGACAAGCCAACCCGAGAGAGGGCACTGATGACCCACGTCGGAACCAACGAAGGTGCGCTCTGGGGTGGGCGATTCGCGTCCGGGCCCGCCGAGGCGATGGCGGCGTTGAGCAAGTCGACGCATTTCGACTGGGTGCTTGCTCCCTATGACATTCGCGCCTCGAAGGCGCACGCCCGGGTGCTGCACAAGGCGGGGCTGCTCGCCGACGATGATCTGCCCGCCATGCTGGCCGGTCTGGACGCGCTCGCCGCCGATGTCGCCTCCGGTGCCTACGGACCCGCCGATTCCGACGAGGACGTGCACGGTGCGCTCGAGCGGGGGCTGATCGAGCGGGTCGGCACCGAGCTCGGTGGTCGGTTGCGGGCCGGACGCTCGCGCAATGACCAGGTCGCGACCCTGTTTCGGATGTGGCTGCGCGACGGTGTGCGTCGCGTCGCCGCCGGTGTGCTCGATGTGGTCGACGCGCTCGTCGCGCAGGCGGCCGCACACCCGGACGCGGTGATGCCGGGCAAGACTCATCTGCAGGCCGCCCAGCCGGTGCTGCTGTCGCATCACCTTCTCGCCCACGCACATCCGCTGCTGCGCGATCTGGAACGCCTGCGCGACTTCGACAAGCGGGCCGCCATCTCCCCGTACGGTTCGGGTGCGCTGGCCGGTTCCTCGCTGGGCCTCGACCCCGAGCAGATCGCCGCGGAGCTGGATTTCACTGCGTCGGCAGCGAATTCGATCGACGCGACCTCCTCGCGTGACTTCGCCGCCGAGGCCGCGTTCGTGCTGGCCATGATCGGTGTCGACCTGAGCCGGATGGCCGAAGAGGTGATCATCTGGAGCACACCGGAATTCGGCTACGTCACCCTCGCCGATGCCTGGTCCACCGGGTCGTCGATCATGCCGCAGAAGAAGAATCCCGATGTCTCCGAGCTGACTCGCGGCAAGGCCGGTCGACTGATCGGCAACCTCACCGGACTGCTCGCCACGCTGAAAGCCCAACCGCTGGCGTACAACCGGGATCTGCAGGAAGACAAGGAGCCGGTCTTCGACTCCGTCGCCCAGCTCGAACTGTTGTTGCCGGCCATCGCGGGGTTGGTCGGCACCCTCACCTTCCACACCGACCGGATGGCCGAATTGGCCCCTGCCGGTTTCACTCTCGCAACCGACATCGCGGAATGGATGGTCCGCCAAGGTGTTCCGTTCCGCGTCGCGCACGAAGCGGCCGGTGCGTGCGTGCGCGTCGCCGAAGCGCGCGGGGTAGGCCTGGCCGACCTCACCGACGAAGAGTTCGCCGCCGTCGACCCCGCCCTGACCGCGGGCGTGCGCGACGTGCTCACAGTCCAGGGCTCGATCGCCTCCCGCAACGCCCGCGGCGGCACCGCGGGAGTGCGCGTGGCCGAGCAACTCGACGAGGTCCGCAAAACCGCCGACGACGCCCGCGCCTGGCTGAGCTGAAGGTCGAGGTCGCGCCCGGTCGATACGTAGACCGGGCTAGCGCCACCGGGCGGGCATCGAGAGACGAGTCCGGTCGACGCGCGAACGGGCTCGAGCTCAGGCGGCGCCGGATACGAGTCCAAGTCGATGCGTGAACCGAGCTCGGGTACGAGTTCGGTCGATGCCTGGATAGGGCTAGAGGTCGGGTTCGGTCCTGACTCGGAATCCGGTATCCCGCAGGGCGTACAGCACCTCGTCGCGGTGGGTGGCGCCCCGCGTTTCCACGGTGAGCGACACCTCCACTTCGTCGACATCCAGCCACGGACCCGTTCGTGAATGCACCACGTCGACAACGCTCGCGCCGGCCCGGCCGATCACGGCCAACAGCGCGGACAGCGCTCCGGGTCGGTCGTCGATGGTGACGCGCAAGGCCATGTAGCGGCCCGCGGCGGCGAGACCGTGGCCGATGACGCGGGTCAGCAGCAGCGGGTCGATATTGCCGCCGGACAGCACGACCACCACCGGACCGGGCAGGTCGTGCAGCGCCGACGTCAGCAGCGCCGCGACACCGGCCGCACCGGCGGGTTCGACGATCAGCTTGGCTCGTTCCAGGCACAGCAGCAGCGCCTTGGACAGCGCGTCCTCGTCGACGGTGACGATCTCCGACACCAACTTCGCGACATGCCCGAACGGCACCGCGCCGGGCAGGCCGACCGCGATGCCGTCGGCCATCGTCGACATCTTCGGCACCCGAACAGGTTTGCCCGCCACCAGCGACTCCGGCCACGCCGCCGCCTCGGCCGCCTGCACCCCGATCACCCGCACGTTCGGCGCCAGCGCGTGCAGGGCCACCGCGATGCCCGCGAGCAACCCGCCGCCACCGGTCGGCACGATCACCGTGCCCACATCGGGAACCTGCTCGAGTATTTCCAGCGCGACCGTGGCCTGACCGGCGACGACATCGGCGTGGTCGAACGGGTGGATCAGTGTCGCCCCGGTGCGCTGCGCGAAGTCCTGTGCGGCGACCAGGGATTCGTCGATGGTGTCGCCCACCAGATGCACCTCGGCACCATAGGCACGCGTGGCGACCAGCTTCGGCAGCGACGCCCCGACGGGCATGAACACCGTCGAGGCGATCCCCAGCTCACTGGCTGCCCACGCCACCCCTTGCGCGTGATTGCCTGCGCTGGCCGCCACCACGCCCCGAACCCGGTCCGCCACCGGCAGATTCGCGATCCGGTTATAAGCCCCACGCGGTTTGAACGATCCGGTGCGTTGCAAATTCTCACACTTGAGCAGCACCTGCGTGCCCGCACGCTCCGACAACACCCGCGACCCCACGGTCGGCGTCCGCCGAATCACCGGCGCCAACAGTGCGGCGGCGGCCTCGATCTGCTCCAGTCCCACGGTCTCCATCCGCCACATAGTGCCAGGCTCGGCCGCGGTGCCGGGTGGATCCACATGTTGGGGGCGTAAATGCGCTGTTCGGCGCAGATCACCCTTCTGGACGGGTGATCACCAGGCTTCTGTGCAGAATCGTTCTCGGGCGATGTTTGCGTGAGAGCCTGGTGATCGACTGTCCAGTCAGCGTTCCTTGGCGATGTTGTGGGCGATGGTGCTCAGGCGGGTCAGACGGGCGTCGCCCAGGGGCGTGAGTTTGCCGCCGAGGCGGTTGGTGACGAATGCCAGGGACAGGCCGGTCTCGGGATCGGCGAAGGCGCCGGAGCCGCCGAGGCCGAAGTGGCCGAAGGCGGAGATCGGGTCGGACTTGGACGGCTTCATCGGCACGCCGTGGAAACCCATCGCCCAGGGGATGCGGAAGGCCAGCACGTAATCGGGGGTGAAGACCTGACGGGCGGCGAAGCGGGGGATCGCGTCGGGGGACAGGATGCGGGTGCCGTCGAGTTCGCCGCCGTTGGCCAGGGCGGCGTACACGCGGGCCAGGGCGCGGGCGGAGAACACGCCGTTCACGCCGGGCATCACCGAATCATGCACGCGGGCATCGACGATCAGATCCGCGAAGCCGCGCGGGGTGGTTTCCGCGGCGGCGGCGAAGCGGGTGCGGGTGAGCAGGTCGGAGCCGGTGTCCCAGTCCATGCCCGCCGCGCGCAGGCGGGGGAAGGTGGTGGCGATGCGATGTCGTTGGTCGTGGGGGACACGGAACCAGAGTTCTTCGGCGCCAAGGGGTTCGGCGAGTTCGGTGCGCACGACGTCGACGAACTCGCGGCCGGTCACCCGCTGCACGATCTCAGCGGCCAAGTGGCCGTAGCTGATTCCGTGATAGCCGCTGGTGACCTTGTGGCGGGGGTCCGGAGTGGCCGCGGCCAATGCCTCGGTGACAGCCTTGTCGTCGAGGAAACTCTCGACCGGACCGGGCAGTAGTCCACGTAAACGGTGCAGGCCGGCGCGGTGGGTGAGCACGTCGCGCACGGTGATGTCGGCCTTGCCCGCCGCCGCGAACTCCGGCCAGTATTCCGCCACAGGGCTGTCGTAATCGAGCTGCCCACGATCGGCCAACTGGTGAATCACCGTGGACGCCACGCCTTTTCCGGTGGAGAAACCCAACGCCACCGAGTCCGCGTTCCACGGCACGCCGGGGCTGGCCTGGCCCGCCCACACGTCGACCACCGGCTCGCCGTGCAGGTACACGCACAGCGCGCCGCCCCCGTGCGAGGGCTTGCGGAACAGGCTGTCGAACACCGTCACCAAACGCACGAAGCGGCGATCCACCGACTGCGTTGTCGAAACTCCCATCCCCCGAGCATGCCATCGCACACAAGCGACCGGTCGGTACGGTGATCGTTTCCCAACCGTCACATCGAACAGTCCGCGCGCAATACGCCGTCCATAGCCTGTGTGCATGCCCCCGAGACGACGATCGGCGCTGCTGGCAAGGCTGGTGGTCGACGAGCCAGGCCGACCGCAAGTGATTCTCGGTGAACTGCGCCGGGTGATCCTGGACGGCGCCGTCCCGCCGTGCACGGTGATTCCGCTGCGCGAAGTAGCCGAACTGTTCGGGGTGAGCCACATCCCGGTCCGCGAGGCGCTCAAGACCCTGATCGGGGAGGGGCTGGTCACCCACCGCCCGCAGCGCGGCTACGAGGTAGCCCAGCTCACCGCCCGCGAACTGCGCGAAATGTACATCGTGCGAGACACTTTGGAGACAGCGTCACTGGCCGCGGCCGCCCTGCACGCGAACGACGACGAGCGCGCGCACCTGCTCGCGGTCAACGACCTACTCGAACGCGCCATCCTCGACGACGACCCAGCGACCTACCAGCGCCAGTCCCGCAGCTTCCACGTCGCACTGACCAGACCATCGCGCATGTTCCGGCTGCTGTACATGCTCGAGGCGGCTTGGAATGTCACCGAGCCGGTGCAGTCGATGGTGCACATCGACCGACTCGACCGCGAACGCCTGCACAGCGACCACATCGCCATGCTCGACGCCTTCCTCGCCCGCGACGTGGACCGCCTCCTCGCCGCCGCCGAGGAACACCACCGCAGACTGGAATCAGTGATCGCGACCCTGCCGACCGACACGGGATTGCTCGCGCCCGAAGATATATCTTCGGTGCAATAGGACCGAAATTCCCGAGAAACTGCGGCGCAACTGCTGAAACTTACCGTCAGCTCAGCAGATACACCCTTTCGGACGGGAACGATCATGACCGACCTCATCAAGTCCGCGGTGGTTCCCGACGGTGAACCGTCCACCTACGATCCGCGACTGACGAATTCCGATCTCGCGCCGCTGCGCAAGCAGACCTGGGGCACCTACAACATCTTCGCGTTCTGGATGTCGGACGTGCACAGCGTCGGCGGATATGTCACGGCGGGAAGCCTTTTCGCGCTCGGCCTGGCCAGCTGGCAGGTACTGGCCGCGCTGCTCATCGGCATCACCATCGTGTACTTCTTCTGCAATCTGGTGGCCAAACCGAGTCAGCTGACCGGCGTGCCGTATCCGGTGATCTGCCGCAGCGCGTTCGGTGTGCTCGGCGCGAATATTCCCGCGATCATCCGTGGGCTGATCGCGGTGGCCTGGTACGGAATTCAGACGTTTCTCGCGTCGGCGGCACTGGATGTCGTTCTGGTGAAACTGTTTCCGGGATTGGCGCCCTATGCCGTCACCGCCGACTACGGATTCGCCGGGTTGTCGGCGCTGGGGTGGGGCAGTTTCCTGCTGCTGTGGGTGGTGCAGGCGTGCGTGTTCTGGCGCGGCATGGAATCCATTCGCAAATTCATCGACTTCTGCGGTCCCGCTGTGTATGTCGTGATGTTCGTGCTGTGTGGGTATCTGATCGCCGAGGGCGGGTGGAGTGCGATCGACCTGAACCTGGGCGAGGTGACCTACACCGGGTGGGCGTCGGTGCCGGTCATGCTCGGTGCGATCGCGTTGGTGGTGTCGTACTTCTCCGGGCCGATGCTCAATTTCGGCGACTTCTCGCGCTACGGAAAGAGTTTCGCGGCGGTCAAGCGCGGCAATCTGCTCGGTCTGCCGGTGAACTTTCTGATGTTCTCACTGCTGGTGGTGATCACCGCGTCCCTGACGGTGCCCGTGTACGGCGAGCTCATCACCGACCCGGTCGCCACCGTCGCCAAGATCGATTCGACGTTCGCGATCGTGCTCGGTGCTCTCACCTTCACTATCGCCACCATCGGCATCAATATCGTCGCCAACTTCATCGCCCCGGCCTTCGACTTCTCGAACGTGAGTCCGCAGCGGATCAGCTGGCGAGCGGGCGGCATGATCGCCGCGGCGATCGCGGTGTTCCCGGTGCTGGCCAACAGCCTGCCGGGCATGCACACCGCCGCCCAGTACAGCTGGTTCATCGGCTGCGGGATCGGGTTCGCGGTCTACTACGCGCTGACCGGTGCCAAGCGCGCGGCTGCTGTCGGGGAGGGCGGTGCCTGATGCGGATCAGGGTCATCAATCCGAATACCACGCGGGCGATGACCGACACGATCGAGCGGTGTGCCCGGGCTGTCGTCGGCCCGGGCACACTGCTGGACGCGGTGACGTCGGAGTTCGGGCCGACGTCGATCGAGAGCCACTACGACGAGGCGATGAGCGTGCCGGGGGTGCTCGCCGCGATCCGGCAGGGGGAGGCCGAGGGTGTGGACGGGTATGTCATCGCCTGCTTCGGCGATCCCGGGTTGGACGCGGCGCGAGAACTGGCAACCGGGCCGGTGATCGGGATCGCGGAAGCGGCCATGCACGCGGCCAGTCATCTGGGGCGCGGGTTCAGTGTGGTCACCACGCTGGGGCGCACGATCGGCCGGGCACAGGATCTGGCGGAACGCTATGGGATGCAACGGTTCTGCCGTGGGCTGCACGCGTGCGAACTGCCGGTGCTCGCGCTGGACAGCGATCCGCACGCGCGCGAGATCGTGACGCGGGCGTGCCGGGAGGCGGTCGCGCAGGACGGATCTGACGCCGTGGTGCTGGGTTGTGCGGGAATGGCCGAGCTGTGCGCGCACATTCGCGACGAGATCGGGGTGCCGGTGATCGACGGTGTCGCGGCGGCCACCCTCACCGTGCAGTCCCTGGTCACACTGGGGCTGCGGAAGTCGGGTAGGGGAGAGTTCGCGACACCGCCGGCGAAGTCCTATACGGGTCTGCTGGAGACGTTCGGTTCGTGAATGATGTTCAGGCGGCGACGGTTTCGGTGTTCAGGGCGTGCAGGACCGCGTCGAGATCGTCGACGTCGACGACCAGGCGGGTGAAATCGGGTCCCTCGAGGTCGATTCGGACGGCGCTGCCACCGAAGGTGGTGTCCCAGAACTCTTTGCGGCCCTTGCCGCGGTAGACGCCGGCGGCGATCACACCGGGGATGAAGGTGCCGGGCGCGCGGACCCACGGCGGGCGCAGGTCCACTTCGGCGGTGGTGATCTCGGTGATGGCGGCGCGGTCGATCACGACCTGTTGGCGCAGGGCGAGCAGGCGATGCCCTCCGAGCACATTGACCGTCACCGTGTCGTCGTTTATCTCGACCTCGACCATCGCTACCTCCACTACCTGCTCGTGCGAACCGTTCGAAGACCAGCCTGGTCGGGCGGCCTGTTCGGGGACTGTGGTGCACCTGTGAGTTCGCCAAGGAACTGAGATACATAGACAGATATAGATATGCGCATCAGAGCGGTGGTGCGCCTGGGCAAGGAGACGGAAAGGAGCGGGGAGGTCAGGGGCGGTGGGCTTCGGCGATGTCGAGGACCTGCGGCAGCCAGGGGGTGTACTTACCGGGGTTGGCTGTCATGTCGACCCGCACCGCCTGCGGGGGAATCCACGCCCAGCAGGCGATCTCCGTCGGATCGGGCCGCGGGGGCAGGCTGCCGACCGAACCGATCAGCACGTGGTCGTATTCGTACTCCACGCGCCCGGTGGACTCGTCGCCGGCGCGGTAGGTGAACACCCCCACCTCCGACAGTTCGGCCGTCATTCCGAACTCCTCACGCAACCGAATCGCGGCGGCCTCGGCCACGGCTTGCCCGGGAGTGGGATGCCCGCAGCAGGTGTTGGCCCACTGCAGCGGGAACCTGGTTTTCACCGCGGCGCGCTGTTGCAACAGGACGTTGCCGCGACGGTCGAACAGCAGCACGGAGAAGGCGCGGTGCAGGATGCCGGGGGGTCGATGGGCTTCGTCCACCGAGCACGCCCCGGTCGCGACGCCGGTGTCGTCGACCAACTCCACGAGCATGGTTTCGCGGTCGGTCGAGGTGTCGGCGGGCGTTGGGGTCACCCGGTCCACTTTATCGGCGCGCGGAATCGGTGCGCCGACAGGCGGTGTGACGTACGTCGGGCGAGCATGCGGCCTGTCACAGCCGACACATAATGGAGGTCCGGTGTGGCAAGCTCAGATGAGCACATCGGGGTGTGTGAGGTGTGTCACTGAGAATAGGTAGGGCCAGGTGGGAACGGTGGATATCAGTCCAAAAGGTGTGGTCGGTTCGGTGCAGCGGTTGCTGGCTACCGCGCAGAACGGGCTGGAGGTGATCCGCTTCGGCGGGTTGTCACACGATGTGGAGTCGTCGCCTTTCGAGGTCGTCGAGCGTCGACGCATGTATCGGCTGCGCCACTACTTCCCCGATGACACGACGCCCGGCCGTCCGGTGGCACTGCTGGTGCCGCCGTTGATGGTGAACGCCGACATCTGGGATGTCAATGCCGCGGGCGGCGCGGTCGGCATCCTGCACGCCAGCGGAATCGACTGCTGGGTCATCGATTTCGGCTCACCCGCCACCGAGGAGGGCGGCTGGGAACGCGACCTGGCCGACCATGTGCTCGCGGTGAACTCCGCCATCGACACCGTCTGCGAAGCCACCGGCGCGCAGCTGCACCTGATGGGGTACTCGCAGGGCGGCATGTTCGCCTACCAGACCACCGCCTACCGGTACGGCAAGGGCGTGGCCTCGATCGTCACGTTCGGCAGCCCGGTCGATATCGTCGCGGGGATGCCGTTCGGGCTGCCCTACGGTGTGGTCTCCGAGGTCGCGGACTTCCTGGCCGACCATGTGATGCACCGGCTGCCGATCACCGAATCCATGGTGCGCATCGGCTTCCAGATGTTGGACCCGGTGAAGACCGCCAAGTCACGCATCGACTTCCTGCTGCAGTTGCACGACCGGGAAGCGTTGCTGCCCAAGGAACGTCAGCGTCGGTTCCTCAACAGCGATGGCTGGGTGGGCTATTCGGGTCCCGCGGTGGCGGATCTACTCAAGCAGTTCGTCGCGCACAATCGAATGATGCTGGGCGGGTTCGTGATTCGCGATCACCCGGTGTCGCTGGCCGAACTGAAGTGCCCGATTCTGGCGTTCGTCGGCGAGGTCGACGACATCGGTCAGCCTGCCGCGGTGCGGGGGATCGTGCGGGCCGCGCCCAATGCCGAAGTGTACGAAGCCAGTTTGGTCGCAGGGCATTTCGGGTTGGTCGCCGGTTCCACGGCCACCAACCACACGTGGCCGATGGTGCGCGACTGGATCGCCTGGATGGACGGCAACGGCATGTTGCCCGAGCAGATCGTGCCCATGCGCGAACACGTCGCCAGCAACGCGCCGCGCACCGCCGCCACCCGGATGATGCACACCGCCGCCGGTCTGGCCGAAGCGGGCGCGGGCGTGGGCAAGGTGTTGGAAGGTATCGCGGGCAACACTATTCGCGGTTCGATCGAAATGGCCGGCGAGGCCGCACGCGCGCTGCCCCGGCTCACGCGACTGGGCATGATCCAGCCGCACACGCGGATTTCGCTGGGCAAACTGCTCACCGAACACGCCCGTCGCGCACCGCAGAAGGACCTGGTGCTGTTCGACGACCGTGTGCATACCAATGCCGCCGTCGAGGAACGTGTCGACAATGTGGTGCGTGGCCTGATCTCCGTCGGCATCCGGCCCGCGATGCGCGTGGGCGTGATGATGGAAACGCGGCCCAGCGCACTGGCTTCGGTGGCGGCGCTGTCGCGCATCGGTGCCGTCGCGGTGCTGCTGGCGCCGGGCGCGGAACTTGACCGGGCCATCGAGCTGACCGGCGTGCAGACGCTGATCACCGACCCCGAGAACCTGCGGACCGCCGCCGCGACCGCTGCCAGGGTGCTCGTGCTCGGTGGCGGCAAGGGTCGACAGCTGGCGGTGCCGACCAGTGATCGGGTGATCGACCTCGAACAGATCGACCCGGCGCAGGTGCGAGTGCCTGCCTGGTTCCGGCCGAATCCGGGTCTGGCGCGCGAACTGGCGTTCGTGCTCGTGCTCGGCTCCGGTGATCGTCTCGAGGCGAAGTACATCACCAACCACCGCTGGGCGCTGTCGGCGTTCGGTACCGCCAGCGCCGCGGACCTTGATCGTCGCGACACCGTGTATTGCCTTGCGCCGCTGCATCATTCGTCGGGACTGCTGGTGAGTCTGGGTGGGGCGATCGCCGGTGGCAGCCGCATCGCGCTGGCCCGCCCGGTGGACATGGAGCCGGGTCGATTCGCCGAAGAGGTGCACCGCTACGGCGTCACCGTGGTCACCTACACGTGGACCATGTTGCGCGACCTGCTCGACGCCCAGGTCTTCCCGGTCGGCCACACCCATCCGATCCGGTTGTTCATCGGTTCCGGTATGCCCGCGGGTCTGTGGCGGCGCACCGTGGAACAGTTCGCCCCGGCCAGCGTGCTCGAGTTCTACGCCTCGATCGACGGCGACGTGGTGTTGGCCAATGTGACCGGCGCCAAGATCGGTTCCAAGGGCAGGCCCGTGCCCGGCACCGCGCGCGTGGAACTGGTCGCCTACGACCCGGTCAGCGAGCAGATCCTGGTCGGCGAGGACGGGTTCGCCCGCCGCTGCGCCGACAACGAACCCGGCCTGCTGCTGGGCAAGGCCGTCGACGGTGGCGACATCTCCGACGGCGGGCTGCGCGGCGTGTTCCAGGCCGGCGACGCCTGGTGGCCCACGGAGAACCTGTTCCGCCGCGACAGCGACGGCGACTACTGGCTGGTCGACCGCCGTGACACGGTGATCCGCACCGCGCGCGGACCGGTGTTCACCCAGCCGATCGTGGACGTGCTCAACGACATCACCCCGGTCGACCTCGAGGTGGCGTTCGGGCTGAAGACGCCCGCGGGCACGATCGCCGCGGCCGCGCTGAGCGTGCGCGCGGGGTTCCGGATCGAACCGGGTGATGTCACCGAGGCGATGCGCGGACTGGACCGCGGTCAGCGTCCCGACCTGGTCTACGTCGTGGACGAGATTCCGCGCAGCTCGAGTTTCCGTCCGTCTGCCTCGGCGGTGCAAGCGGCAGGTCTGCCCAAGGCCGGGCCGGGCACCTGGATCTACAACCGGGAAACCGAGACCTACGAGGTGCTCACCGACGCGGCAGCGGCCGTGTTGTTCGGCGGGAACTGACCCACTCGGGGGTAGTTCTCGCACGAAAAAGGCCGCCCGGCGAAACCGGGCGGCCTTTTTTCGAACGATTACACCTGGTAGGCGGTGACCGCGTCGATCACACGACCCAGCTGATCCTCACGCAGCAACGGCCACAGCGGCAGTCGCACGATCGTGGCCGAGAAGTTCGCCGACCGCGTGCACGGAACCGGGGTGCGGCCGTACTTGAGACCGGCCGGGCTGGAATCCAGCGGAATGTAGTGGAACGGCGCGACGATGCCCTGACCCGCGAGGTGGGCGATGATCCCGTCGCGGCTCTCCTCGGTCGGCATCCGCAGGTAGAACAGGTGCGCGGTGTGGCCGGCGTCGGCGGGCACCGTCATCGGACGCACATCGTTGCGAGCCGCCCAGTCGGGCAGCGCGGCCGCGTAGGTGTCCCAGACGCGGTGCCGGTTGGCCTGGATGGTGTCGAACTCGGCCAGTTGCGCGTCGAGCACAGCGGCGTTGAGTTCGCTGGGCAGGTAGCTGGAACCGATGTCCTGCCAGGAGTACTTGTCGACCTGGCCGCGCAGGAACCGCGCGCGGTCGGTGCCCTTCTCCCGCATGATCTCGGCGCGACCCATCAGGATCTCGTCCGACAGCAGCAGCGCGCCACCCTCACCGCAGTGCACGTTCTTGGTGTCGTGGAAACTCTGCGTGCCCAGCGTGCCGATCGTGCCGAGCTGACGGCCACGCCAGGTGCCGCCGAGCCCGTGCGCGTTGTCCTCGATGATCGCCACACCGTGCTGGGCGGCGAGTTCGAGCAGTGGCTGCATGTCCGCGGCCACACCGCCGTAGTGCATCACCACGATCGCCTTGGTGCGGTCGGTGATCGCGGCGGCCGCGGCGGCGGGATCGATATTGCCCGTGGACTCGTCGATGTCGACGAACACGCACGTCGACCCGCGCAACGCCATCGAGGTGGCCGCGGAGGTGAACGCGAAACTGGGGACGATCACCTCGTCGTCGGGGCCCAATTCCAGCAGCAGGGCGCCCAATTCCAGCGCGTGCGTGCACGAGGTGGTCAGCAGCGCGTGGTCGGCGCCGGTGATGGCCTTGATCTTCGCGGTCGCCGATTTGGTGAACTGGCCGTCGCCGTGGCTGTGGTCGGAATCGAGCACGGCCATCAGGTTGGGGCGTTCGGCGGCAGCGCGGAACGGCCTGCTGAAGATGATGCGGTCGCTCACTCGCGGTGGCCCTTCTCCGTCGCGGCTGCCGGCACCGCGGCGTCGACTCGATGGTTCACGGCCGGCGCGTGCATCGTATCCGGGCGCGGTGTCGGGGTCTGCACGGTGAGGTACAGCGGCTTGCCGACCAGGATGTGCAGGGCGACACCGAGATACTCCGCGATCAGACCCAACGAGAACAGGGTCGCACCCGAACACAGCAGCATCACCACGATGATCGACGCCCAACCCTCGGGGTCGTGATTGTCCTGGGTCAGCGTTTGCACGATCACGACCGCGGCCATGACCACCCCGGCCAGGGCGAGCGTGATCCCGAGCATGCTCACCAGGCGCAGACCGCGAGTGCCGCTGCACAGCACCATCTTCCAGAACAGCGAGAACAGTCGGCGATAGTTGTAGCCGGACTCCTCGCGGCCCTCCGCGCGCAACACCACCGGCACCGACACCGCGTTGCCGACCACCCAGGTCAGCGCCACGTCCAGGTACACGCCGTTGGCGGCGACCTCGGCCAGCTGACGTCCGATATCACCGCGGATCAGCCGGAAGCTTTCGAAGCGCGTCGAATCGGGGAACGCGAACACCGTGGCCAGCACCACTTTGGCGCCACGCGAGGTGAGATTGCGCAGGAAACCGTGCGGGCGGGTGTTGGAGGGCTTGGAGTAGACCAGGTCCGCGCGCGAGGCCAAAGCCGCGTCGAGGAAGTCGGCGATGAACGCCGGGTCGTGCTGACCGTCTTCGTCCATGGTGACGATCCAGTCGGCGCGCGCCGCCGCCATCCCGGCGATCGTGGCCGCGTCCTGGCCGAAATTGCGGCTCAACCACACCGCACGCACCTGCGGGTAGGAGCCTTCCAATTCCCGCAGCACGACATCGGAGCGATCGGGACCGTTGTCGTGCACGAGGATGATCTCCGCGATGGCGAAGCGCGCGCCCGCGGCGGTGGTGATCGGGCCCGTCAACCGGTCCAGCTCGGTGACCAGCGCGGCGATCGTTTCCTCACCCCGATATACCGGCACGACCACCGACACCGAATGCACCGGGCTCGACCCGTTCTGGTCGGGCGCGCCCGCACGCACATCAGTGCCGGGCAGAGAAGGTGCGGAAGGAAGCGGCATCGGACACTTTCGGTTTTCGGAGCGGGTGACCCAACAGTGTGCGCACTTTAACACCGGCGGGTGACAGCTCGACCGTGCCGGATCCCGCTGTGCGCCGGTGCCGATCACCGCACGCGCGTGTAGGGTCTGTTCCTCGTGGTGGAAAGTAGAACCCCGTCCCGTCGTTCCGTCTATATCTGGGGCTTGCTCACCAGCCTCGGCGTGATCGCGGGATATGGCGCGGTTCTGTTGGCCAACGTTCGGCACTTCTATACCGACGACACCGAATCCCAGTACGTCCCGCTGTGGGTGATGCTGGGCAACCGTCTGCGCAACGGCGAACTGCCGGTGATGGTGCCCGAGCACTGGATGGCCGGAAACTACGCGATCGAGGAAGCCGGGCTGCTGAATCCGCCGCAGCTGCTGATCGATCTGATCGCGCCCTCGGTGGACAACCTGGTGTTGTACGCGACCGTGGTGAAGCTGATCTTCGCGATCATTCTGGGCCTTGGCGTCTACCGGATCTGTCTCGCCTATGGCTCGCGGGTGCAGTGGGCGGCGCTGGCGGGTGTGTCGATTCCGTTCACCGGGTGGCTGCTGTTCTTCGACGAGGCCAGCTGGATGACGGCGTTCACCGGCACCGCGTGGATGGTGCACGCGTGGGCTTCCGGGGTGCGGTACTCGCGTGGTCGGGGCGGGCCTATTCCGGTTTTCGTGTACCTCTACCTGGCGATTTCGGTGCAGTACGTGTTCCCGGCGGTCGAGGCGGGGCTGATGATCGCCGCGGTCGCGGTCGGTGAGCTGATCTACCAGCGCACCTGGCGACCGTCGCTGAAACTGCTGATGGTGGCGGGCCTTGCGGCGCTCGCGGGCGCGGCCACCTACCTGCCCAGCATGCTGTCGGCGAAGGTGACCTGGCGTGGCACCGCGCAGATCAACAACGACCAATTCCTGACCGTGCCCTGGTCGGAATCGCTGAACGCCAGCCTGCCCTCGACGCTGCCCGCCTTCACCTCGTGGTGGGGATATGTGCAGCCGATGCCGGTGGTCTACATCGCCTGGTTCCTGATTCCGGCGCTGGCGTTCATCGACTGGAACAAGGCACGCGGAGCCTGGCGGGAACTGTCGGGTGTCGGGCTGTTCGCGATCGCGATGCTGATGTGGACCGCGGGTCCGGGCACCATCGGCCCGCTGCGCTGGCCCGCCCGCGTGCTGCCGATGGTGGCGCTGGGTCTGCTCGTGCTGGTCTGCGTGCTGCTCGGACGCTTCGCGACCTTCAAGGACTGGCGGGCTCGCTCGATCGCGGCGGCGGTGTTGATCGGGCTGCTGTGGGTGCGCACGTTCTCGGCCGACCCGCACAACTGGATCGCGCACGTGGTCGCGGCGTTGGCGATCGCCGCGCTGGGTGCCGCACTGGTGTGGCTGGCGGTGAACAAGGGGATTTCGGCGGCGGTCGCGTTGGCGATCATCGCGGTCTCGCCGATCGCCTACGTCCAGGTGCAGCGTGCGCAACCGACGCCGATGAGTTGGAACCTGCCCAGCGACCGGGCCGCGGCGCGTGCGGCGTTCCCCGAATTCGCGGGCACCACGCTGCAGCTGGGTGACCGCGGGCTGATCCAGCCGGGGGAGCGCACCCTCGACGGCGCCTACGGGTCGCTGGTGTTCGGCAACTACGCCAAGGACATCGAGCGCACCTACGTCAGCGGCTACACCCCCAACGGCCACTACTGGTTCGGCGACATGCTCTGCATGCGCTGGGACACCAGCGTGTGCCCCGACGCCTACCGCCGCGCGTTCGCGACCGAACCGTCGACCGGCAAGCCCGTCGTGGATCTGATGAACATCGACCGGGTCGTGCTGCAGCGTGCGCTGTACCCGACCGCGCGCATCGAGCCCGCCCCCGCGGGCTGGCAGTGGGTCGACTACCCCGGCCACGAGAACTACATCTCGGTGCTGGAACGTCAGGACGGGCTGATCTCCACCCGCAACGGCCGCATCTCCGCGGTCGAGAAAGCCACCGCGGTCTCGGCGGGCGAAACCGACACCACCAGCCGCGTCACCGTGAGCTCGGAGAACGGCGGGCGCGTGGTGTTCGCGCGACTGGGCTGGCCCGGTTACCGGGTGACCCTGGACGGCAAGGACATCTCGTTCAAGGTGGTCGCGAAGAGCTTCGTCGCGGTCGACATCCCGGCGGGCACCCGCGACGGTGACCTCGTGCTGACCTGGCGTCCGCCGGGCTGGAAGATCGGCGGCGCGGCGATCGGGCTCGGGCTGCTCGGGCTGGCGGTGTTCCAGTGGCTGTATGTGCGTGGACGCAAGTCCGATGGCGACGAACACGACGCACCGGCCGCGGAGTCGCTGGACGAGAACGACATGCTCGCGAAACCCGGCCAGGATGACGCGCTCGCGGACGCGGTGCGATGACGGCCGAGGGGGGAGTGTTGGAAACCCCGGGCCCGCTGCTGCGGATCGTGAAACGGCAGGAGTTGGCGTTCGCGATCGTCGGCGGGTTCAACACCCTGCTCGGCATGGCGCTGGTCGTGTTCTGGCTGCACGTGCTCGGCGACGGCAGGCCCGGTCTGGCTGTGGTCGCCGCCTACGCGGTCAGCACGTTGGTGGCGTTCGTGCTGCACCGGACACTGGTTTTCCGGGTGCACGGCCACCTGCTGCGCGACTTCCTGGCCTTCTGCGGCGTGAACGCCGGCGGCCTCGTGCTCAACGTGATCCTGGTGGAACTCGCGGTCACCGTGCGGGGATTCCCGGCCGCGCCCGCCTCGGTGATCGTGATGGGTGTGGTCGCGGTGCTCAGCTTCTTCGGACACCGCTACATCTCGTTCCGCCGGGCGCGGTAGGTTAGGCACATGGCGCACGAATCCACCATCGACGCAACCCTGCTCGGCCTGCTGGCCTGCCCCCAGGACAAAGGCCCGCTGCAGCTGGTGCGCACCGAAGCCGATGCCAGCGTGCTGTACAACCCACGCCTGCGCCGCGCCTACCCGATCGACAACGGCATCCCGGTGCTGCTGATCGACGAGGCCCGCGACGTCACCGACGCCGAACACGAATTCTTCCTCGCCGAATCCTGATCGGGCCGAGTACGCGCACACCGTCGCGACTACGCCGAGTGCGGCTCCGCCATCGGGTGGGTGCGGTCGCACTGAATCACCAACTCGCCGTGTCGATTTCACCGGTGAGGTAACGCTGGACCACCGGCCCGACGGCGGCGACGACCGCGTCGATCGGCATGGATGCCAGTGGTTCGATGGCGATGATCTTGCGCGCGGTCAGCACTCCCACCATCTGGGCCGCGGCCAGCGAGACCCTGGCCCGCCCGTCGTCCTCGGGGGTGGCGATGCGCACGCGCACCCGTTCCAACACCACCTGGAGCAGGAACGAGCGCGCGAGATTCTGGTCGCCACCGGCGAAAATGCTGCGCACCATCGCGACGATGCCGGGGCCTGCGGGGGAGTCCCACACCGTGACGACCGCGCGCACGATGGTCGAGCCGAGTGCGTCCAGTGGCGCGGCATCGACCTTCTTCAGGGTCGTGTCCGGATCTACCGGAAACTCCACCGCCGCGGCGAACAGTTGCTGTTTGTTGCCGAAATAGTGGTGCACCAGCGCCGGGTCGACATCGGCGTCGGCCGCGATCGCGCGAATCGACGTCTTGTCGAACCCGGCACCGGCGAACCGCACCCGTGCCGCCTCGAGGATCGCCAGCTTGGTGTCGGCATTGCCCGGTCTGCGTCCGGTGCGCCCGGATTTCGCTGTGCCGGAACCGGATTCGCCGTCACTCATGGGTGATCCTCTCGTGGTGGGGTTACGGGGTGCGTCGACGCAGAGTAGCCGCGGCCAAGCCCAGCGCCACCACCGCGAACCCCGCGACCACGGCGATATCGCGCCACATCGCCCCGGTGGGCTGTGAATGCACCGACACCTGCTGCAGCGCGTCCACGGCATAACTCAACGGCAGCACATTGCTGATCGCCTCGAGCCAGCCGGGCAGCCGATCACGCGGAACCAATAGCCCGCACAGGAAGATCTGCGGTGCGACGATCACCGGCATGAACTGCACGGCCTGAAACTCGGTGCGCGCGAACGCACTTGCCAGCAGACCCAACGCCACGCCACACACGGCGTCGACCATCGCGATCAGCATCACCCACGCGGGATTGCCCGCCGCCTCGAGCCCGAGCAACCAGAACGCGACCACGCACGCGACCGCGGCCTGCGCACCGGCGGCCAGGGAGAACGCGCTGCCGTACCCGGCGAGTAGATCGAGTTTGCTCAACGGGGTGGTGAGCAGCCGTTCGAGCGTGCCCGAGGTGCGTTCGCGCTGCATGGCGATCGCGGTGATCAGGAACATCACGATGAACGGCAGGATCCCGAGCATGGTGATACCGACGCGGTCGAACATGGTGAGCGGGGCGTGCGGCGGGCGCGGTGCGTCCTGGTAGATGAAGTACAGCAAGGTCATCAGCAGGGCGGGAACCACCAAAATCATTGCCACAGTGCGGTGATCGTTGCGCAGTTGGCGCAGAATCCGGCTCGTGGTGGCGGTATAGGGGGTGGTCATGCGCGCTCTCCCCTCGTGATCAAGGTCAGGAAAGCGGCCTCGAGGTTGTGTTCATCGGTGCGCTCGCGCAGTTCGTCGGGGCTGAGCTGGGCCAGCAGTTCGCCCTCGCGCATCAGCAGCAGCTTGTCGCAGTGCTCGGCCTCGTCCATGACGTGGCTGGACACCAGCAAAGTCGTTCCCGCCGTGGCCAATTCGCGGAACTGCTTCCACAGCTCCACCCGCAGGACCGGATCGAGGCCGACGGTCGGTTCGTCGAGCACCAGCAGTTCGGGCTTGCCGACCAGCGCGCACGCCAGCGACACCCTGGTCTTCTGCCCGCCGGACAGCTGATCGCCGAGATTGTCGGCGTGGTCGGCCAAACCGACTGCGGCCAGGGCTGTTTCGACGTCGGCACGCCCGTACAGCGCCGCGTAGTAGGCGACATTGTCACGCACGCTGATATCGGAGTAGATGCTCGGCGCCTGCGTGACGTAACCGACGCGACGGCGCAACCCGGAGCTGCCGGCCGGTTCCCCGAGCACGGTGACGGTGCCCGACTCCACCAGCTGGGTGCCCACGATGGTGCGCAACAAGGTCGTCTTCCCGCAGCCCGACGGGCCGAGCAGTCCGGTGATGGAGCCGCGCGGAATATCGAGGGTCAGGCCGTGCAGAACGGGGCGTTTTCCGCGCTGGACGACCAGGTCCTGGACCTGGACGGCGATCGGCGGCGGGGCGGTGTGCGACATGGTCGCCTCAATTCATCGAGTGTTGAATTCACTACGTGATGAATTTAGCGCGAGGGCATCGATGTGGCAAGGTCAGTGGCCGTGTCGCGGGGGTGTCGCGGCCTGCTGACCTGGTTCGACGACGGTGAATTGGCCCATCATTCCGGCGTCCTCGTGCCACAGCAGGTGGCAGTGATACATGTACGGAGTGTTCGGATCGGCAGGTCCGTCGAAACGCAGCGCCAGGGTCGCCGCCGTATTCGGTGGCAGGAAAATGGTGTCCTTGGCGCCGGTCAGCTCAGGTGGGGGCGGGGCGCCGTCGTAGGCGAGCACCCGGAACTGGACATCGTGGATGTGAAAGTTGTGCGGCATCCCGTCGATGTTGTGCACTTCCCAGGTCTCGGTCGTGCCGCGGGTGACGGTCGTGTCGATGCGGCTCATATCCATGCGTACGCCGTTGATCCCGGCCAGAGTCAGTTCGAAACGGCGCTGCACCACCGACTCGGAACCCTCGGGGATCGAGAGCGGGACCAGGGTTTCCGGCAGCGCGGGCGACGGTCTCAGAACCGCGGCCGCGCGAAGTTCGAGCACATCGAACGTGTCGTCGCCACCGGCGAACCGGTTCCCCCAGAAGTTCAGTCCCGCCTCGAGCTTCTCGCTACGCAACACGGTGCGTTCGCCGGGCCGCACCCGCACCACGACCTCGGCCCGCTCGCCGGGCGACAGCTGGATACGATCCACGGTCGCGGGGCGTTCGAGCAGCCCGCCGTCGGATCCGATCATCGCGAACGGGCGGGCATCGTCGAACGCGAAGGTGTAGATCCGTGCGGTCGACCCATTGAGCAGCCGAAGCCGTACCAGTTCGTCTCCGACCTGGTGGTACGGGGTAAGCGTGCCATTGACCATCGTGCGGTCCCCGAGAAAACCGATATCGCGGAAGATCGCGTGCGAACCGTCGAATCGATTGCCGCGCAGTCGCATGTCCTGCACGATCACCGGGATGTCGTCGACGCCGTAGGTGTTCGGGAGCGGTAGTTCGGTACTGGCCGCGTCGTCGATCAGGAACATCCCCGCCAGGCCGCGCCGCACGTGGTCCTCGGTCGCACCGTGGGGGTGTGGGTGATACCACAGTGTCGAAGCAGGCTGGGCCACAGTCCATTCCGGCGTCCACGTCGCACCGGGATCGACCATCTGGTGCGGCCCGCCGTCCATGGCCGCAGGCAGATGCATACCGTGCCAATGCACCGTCGACGGCTCGGGCAACTGGTTGCGCACCTGCACTCTCACTCGTTCACCGCGGGCAGCGCGCAGTGTCGGGCCGAGGTAGCTTCCGTTGAATCCCCAGGTTTCCGTCGCCCGACCGGGCTCGAATTCGGTTGTCCCGGCGCGCATATCGAGTGAGAACGTCCTGGTCCCCTCGGCATCGACGGTCGAGTCGGCCAGCGGTGGGATCTTCAGCGGCTGGTCGAATGTCGTTGTGCCGACGGTGGATACGTCGGCACTGACCCACGTCCAGGCGACGCTGATCGCGGTGATCAGGGTGACAACCAGAGCGCACGCGCCGAGCAGGATTCGACGCAGTCGATGCGGGGGAGAAGCCATGCGTCGACGGTATGGGCGACGGCCTCGCGCCACATCGGGGAGCATCCCTGGGTTCGACCCTGATTCCGCGCCCCGGCACTCAGGGTCTCCGCAGGGATTGGCAGGTGACATGGATCACAATCATGAACTGTCACGTTTCGGCGAGCTGCTTTGTCCCATGAACAACCCACCGACAAGGAGCACCGCATGACCACCACCCCGCACCGCATCGTCGTTCTCGGCGCCGGCTACACCGGCATGTTGGCCGCGATCCGGCTGGCTACGCGCACCAGGAAGCTGGATGTGCGGATCACCCTGGTCAACCCGTCGGCCCGGTTCACCGAGCGGCTGCGGATGCATCAGATCGCCGCAGGTCAGGAACTCGCCCATCACGACATCCCGGAGATCCTCGAGGGAACCGACATCGAATTCGTGCAGGGGTGGGTCACCGCGATCGACCCGACCTCGCGGCAGGTGCACGTCGACGGTGTCGGTGCGCTCGCCTACGACGAACTGATCTACGCCCTCGGCAGCACCGCCGACACAACTGTCGTCCCCGGTGTCGCCGAGCACGCTCATACGCTCGACGACCCGCGCCTGGCTGGCGAATTCGCAAGCAGGCTGGACACTCTCGCGACCGAAGGTGGCTGCGTTGCCGTGTGCGGTGGCGGTCTCACCGGCGTCGAAGCGGCGACCGAGATCGCGGAAAGCCACCCAGATGTGCGGGTGACGTTGATCAGCTCGGGGGAGCCCGGGGCGATGATGGGGGACAAGGCTCGCGCGCATCTGAACAAGGTCCTGGACCGGCTCGGCACCGTCCGCGAAATCGGAGTTCGGGTGGCCAAGGTGCTGCCCGACGCGGTCGAGCTCGCCGACGGCACGGTGATCGCGTCGGATCTCACCCTGTGGACGACCGGCGTGCGCGTCTCGCCACTGGCCACCGAAGCGGGAATCGAGACCGATACGCGTGGTCTCATCATCGTCGACCAGACGCTGAAGTCCGTGTCGCACCCCATGATTCACGCAATCGGTGACGCGGCCGGTGTGCGTCAGACGTGGGGTCAGGTGCACGGCACCTGCCAGAGCGGCCTACCCACCGCCGCCTACACCGCGGACCTGATCGCCGCCGAACTGCGCGGCAAGACGGTGAAGCCGTTCCGCTTCGGCTACTTCCACCAGCCGGTCAGCCTCGGCCGACGCGCCGCGATCATCCAGTTCACCCACGCCGACGACAGCCCCCGCCGCCTCTACCTGACCGGCTGGGCCGCGCGCACGTACAAGGAACTGGTCAGCGGCAGCCCCGTTCCGACCTTCAAGGCCAGCAAGAAGATGACCATGAGCGTGCAATTGTCCAAGGGCGGCAAGGCAACTCGCGCTGCCTGACCGCCCACACTGGCCGAGAAGGGGATCGTGCGCCATGGTTGATCACATGTCCGACCAGGATCCGTTCCTCGAACACCGCCGCCTGCTGTTCGCTACGGCTTACCGCATGCTCGGCACCGTCACCGACGTCGAGGACATCCTGCAAGACGCCTGGCTGAAGTGGAACGACACCGATCAGGCCGCGGTCATCCACCCCAAGGCCTACCTGGTTCGCACGGTCACCAATCTCTCGCTCAACCGCCTCACCTCCGCCCGTGCGACCCGCGAAAGTTATGTGGGCCCTTGGCTTCCCGAGCCGGTGCTGACCTCGCCCGACATCGCCGAGGACACCGAATTGGCCGACACCGTCTCCACCGCCATGCTCGTCGTCCTGGAAACGCTCACCCCCGTCGAACGCGCGGTGTTCCTGCTGCGCGAAGTGTTCGGTTACACCCACGCCGAGATCGCCGAAGCGCTCGACCGGCCCGAGTCGAGCGTGCGTCAGATCGCGCATCGGGCCAAGAGCCACGTCCAGGCGCGCCGCCCCCGCTTCGACACCGACAAAGCCGCTCGCGCGCAGGTCACCGCGCGATTCATGGCCGCCTGCGCGGGCGGGGACCTCAACGCGCTGATGGACCTGCTCGCCCCCGATGTCACGTGCTGGTCCGACGGCGGCGGCGTGGTCACCGCCGCGCGCCGCCCCCTGCACGGCCCCGACCATGTCGCCCGCTGGATCCTCGGCGTCCTCGCGAAACCATCGTCGGCCGGGTTCGAACTGTCCGCCGCCGACATCAACGGCGAACTCGGCGCACTGGCCAGTTTCGCCGGAAACCCCGGCGCCGCTTTCACTTTCGACCTCGTCGACGGCCACATCCAGAACCTGCGCTTCCAGGTCAATCCGGGCAAGTTGGCAGGGCTGTACCAGGGCACCGACCTGCTCGGCTGAGCCCTGTCCTCGAACGCGCGGGTGAGTCCGGTCCCGTAATCACCTTCCCGAATAGGCGACAATGGTGAACGTGTCCGCCCAGGAACTGGCCGTCGATCCACCCACCGCCGCGCGTCGACTGCTCGGCGCGACCCTGTGGTCGGGCCCGGTGGCACTGCGCATCGTGGAAGTCGAGGCCTACGGCAGCAACCCCGACGGTCCATGGCCCGACCCGGCCGCACACTCCTGGCCGGGGCCGACCGCGCGCAATGCGGTGATGTTCGGCCCCGCCGGGCGACTCTATGTTTACCGCTCCTACGGAATTCACCTGTGCGTCAACGTCACTGGCGGCTACGACGGTGAGGCAGGCGCCGTGCTCATCCGGGCCGCCGAGGTCGTGGAGGGCGTCGACATCGCCCGCGAACGTAGACCGGCCGCCCGTAAAGACACCGACCTCGCCCGCGGCCCCGGCAATGTCGGCAGCGCACTGGGCATCAGCATGTCCGACTACGGAACCGAGCTGTTCGACCCCTTCTCCGCACTGCGTCTGGAACTGAAAACGCCTGTGCCCGAGGCGGATATAGCGTCCGGTCCACGCGTAGGTGTGCGTCTCGCAGCCGAGGTCCCCTGGCGATTCTGGCTACCGGCCTCGGCCGCCGTCTCGGTCTATCGGCGCAGTCCACGCGCGCCTGAACCGACGTCCTGACAGCGGCTTCGAAATTTGTTTTCGCCGAAGCGATGAGTTCTCGGGGAACGGTCCGTCTTAACCGTTGAACGCGCTACCCCGCCCAGCGCGACCGACCCTAAGGACTGGACATGACCGCCTCCGCACCCTCCGCGAACTTCTCCACCGCCGCCGCCCACACCCCCGGCAAGATCCGCAACCGCGTCCTGTGGACCCTGCAGATCGTGCTCGGCCTGTTCTTCATCATCGCCTCGGGCGGACCGAAGCTCGTCATCCCGAACACCCTGATGGAGAACGCCCCCGAGAACCTGACCATCCCGATCGGCCTGCTCATCTTCATCGGCGTCGCCGAGGTCGCAGGCGGTATCGGTCTGATGGTGCGTCGCGTCAGTGGCCTCGCCGCCGCCGGGCTGTCCGTGCTGACCGTGCTCGCCGCCGCCACGCAGGCCTTCATCGCCGACAAGCCCGCGATGGCGATCTTCCCGCTGGTACTGGCCGCGATCTTCGCCTGGATCGCCTACGAACGCCGCGACACCATCACCGCGCTGGTGCGATGAGCCACGCCTCGACACACTGACGATCGCCGGAGCCCGAGGGGTTCCGGCGATCATCGGCGTGCCGAGACGTTCGGCCGCGGGCCGGTTCGTTCGCGGAGCCAAGATCACGGTCGCGATCTCGTCGGCGAATCCAAGGCGAATTCGATCGGACATGCGCCGTACAGATGCGACGATCGAGGTCCACGTCACCAGACCGTATGACCAGGAGCGCCCGTGTTCACTTTCCCCAGCAGCGACGGCACCTCGATCCACGTGCGGAGCTGGCTCCCCACCGAGGTCGAGCCGCGCGGCGTCGTGCAGATCGCGCACGGCATGGGCGAACATTCCAACCGGTACAGCCACCTCGCCGAGCGCCTCGCCGACCTCGGTTTCGCCGTCTACGCCGACGATCACCGCGGCCATGGCCTGAGCATGGGTGCCGTGCCAGGAGATCTCGGACCCGACGGCTGGAACCTGCTCGTCGCCGACGAAGTCGCGCTCACCGAGATCCTGCGCGAACGTCACCCCGGCCTGCCCGTCACCCTGATCGGCCACAGCCTGGGCTCCTTCGCCGTGCAGCAGTACCTGCTCGACCACTCCGACCTCGTCGACGAGGTCGTCCTGAGCGGCTCGACCGCGGTCGACGGTCTGTTCGGCGAGATCGCGGCCGCAGGCGGCGACCTGACCGGCTTCTTCAACGCCGAATTCCAGCCCACTCGCACCGACGCCGACTGGATCAGCCGCGACGAAGCCCAGGTCGACGCCTACAACACCGATCCCTGGTGCGGTTTCGCCATCGACGACACCAACATGGGCCAACTCGCGGTCAACTCCCAGACGCTGCTCGCGAACCCGAGCACCGTGCGCACCGACCTGCCGATCTACGTGATGGTCGGCGACAAAGACCCGCTCAACGACAAACTGCGCCTGTCGGACCTGCTCGTGCAGCGCTACCGCGATGCGGGCCTGACCGACATCACCTACCAGGTCTACGCCGACGCCCGCCACGAAGTCCTCAACGAAACCAACCGCGACGAGGTCGAAGCCGATCTGCTCGCCTGGATCACCCGCGCACGCGACTGACTTTCCGCATGCGGAAAGATGGGGCAGCGTGACCGGCGACATCTTCGACGAACTGACCTGGCGCGGCTTGATCGCGCAGTCCACCGACCTCGACGAGCTGCGCGCTGCCGCGGCCGCCGAGCCCCTGACGCTGTATGCCGGCTTCGACCCCACCGCCGCCAGCCTGCACGCCGGCCACCTCGTCCCGCTGCTGGCGCTCAAGCGCTTCCAGCTGGCCGGGCATCGGCCGATCGTGCTGGCAGGCGGCGCGACCGGCATGATCGGCGACCCGCGTGACGTGGGCGAACGCACCATGAACTCCACCGACACCGTCGCGGAATGGGCGCAGCGCATCCGCGGCCAGCTCGAACGATTCGTGTCCCTCGACGATTCGCCGACCGGCGCGCTGATCGTGAACAACATGGACTGGACCGGCCCGCTGTCGACCGTGGACTTCCTGCGCGACATCGGCAAGCACTTCTCGGTGAACGTCATGCTCGCCCGCGACACCGTCAAACGGCGGCTGGAAGGCGACGGCATCTCCTACACCGAGTTCAGCTACATGCTGTTGCAGGCCAACGACTACCTGCAGCTGCGCCGCGAACACGGCTGCACGCTGCAGGTCGGCGGCTCGGACCAGTGGGGCAACATCATCGCCGGCGTCGAACTGAACCGGCGCGTGGACGGCGCGCACGTGCACGCGCTCACCGTCCCGCTGGTGACCGCCGCGGACGGCAAGAAGTTCGGCAAGTCCACCGGCGGCGGCAGCCTGTGGCTGGATCCCGAGCTGACCAGCCCCTACGCCTGGTACCAGTACTTCGTGAACACCGCCGACGCCGATGTCGTGCGGTACCTGCGCTGGTTCACCTTCCTGAGCCGCGAAGAACTCGACGAACTCGAGCAGGCCACCGCGGAACGCCCGTTCGCCCGCGAGGCACAGAAGCGTCTCGCCGCGGAAATGACCACGCTGGTGCACGGCGAGGCCGAGACCCGCGCGGTCGAACTGGCCAGCCAGGCCCTGTTCGGTCGCGGTGAGCTGGGCGAACTGCCCTTGTCCACGCTGAGCGCGGCACTGCGCGAAACCGCGATCGACGGCAAGGTCGCCGAGGTCGTGCCGGGTGAACCGAACACGATCGTGGACCTGCTGGTCGCGTCGGGCCTGTGTGACAGCAAGGGCGCGGCCCGTCGCGTGGTCAACGAAGGCGGGGCGTCGGTGAACAACCAGCGCGTGAGCGATCTGGACTGGACCCCGGCCGACACCGACTACCTGCACGGACAGTGGCTGGTGCTGCGTCGCGGAAAGAAGAACATGGCGGGCGTGCATCGGATAGCCTGACCTCGTTGCGGAGGCCTGAGTCACATCCGTGTGATTCAGGCCCGCGCAGCGGCTGAACGCACCGCGCTGACCTGCGCAGATACGGTGTTGTCCAGGCGATTTGACGCGGCGTTATCCGGCGCGTAACTTATTGGAAGTCAGAGCGACACGGACACAAACCGGAGAGCGCCTGACAGGCCGAGACCGAGTGACCAGGCTTACGATTGACATCGTCTGGGCGTGAGGTTAGGCTGGAACAGTTGCCCAGCGGAAGATCCGGAGCGATTCGGTGATCTAGTGGTGCGTGTGTTCTTTGAGAACTCAATAGTGTGTCGATGAATGTCAGTGCCAATAATTATTTATTGGTTCCAATCTTTCATGTACCCCCCGGTCATGGGAGGTTGGACATTGAACAACAGCGAACTTTTTTGCTGGCTGTTCGAATTTGCTAGGTTTTCGGACTCTAGTTAGATAATTTTGATTGCACCTTCGGGTGTTTTCGAGAGTCTTCAACGGAGAGTTTGATTCTGGCTCAGGACGAACGCTAGCGGCGTGCTTAACACATGCAAGTCGAGCGGTAAGGCCCTTCGGGGTAC